>JAZGDL010000191.1:0-46120 GCA_036477795.1 Phycisphaerae bacterium | reverse complement strand
GGGCGCTCGGCGCGGCACAGCCGGGGCATGGAGAACCATTTGATGGGTCGGGGCAGGGAGTTGGCTTGGGCGGCGGCCATTCGGGCCAGGGTCGGCGTCATCTCCGGGCGGATGGCGAACTCACGGTGGCCCCGGTCGGTGAAATGGAACAGCTCGCTGACGATCTGCTCGCCGCTCTTGACGCGATAGAGATCGAGGGATTCAAAGATGGGACCGTCGTACTCCTCAAAGCCGTTACGGATGGACACGCGCCGCCATTGGTCGGCGATCCAATTGCGGACGGCCATCTGCGGCGGGTAGAAGTCGCGGGTACCTCGGGGGCATTTGAATCTCATACGCTAAAGACTCCGTGTCCGAGACGCGACCGTAAGGGAGCGGGATCTTTTCTTCGCCCGTTCACAATGCCCGCTTCCTTACGGGCGCGTCTCTGTTTGTCACTCATCGGTACGCTCAGGGTGTCGGGCAGTGGCCGTCGAAGTCGTGCGCCCCCCCCGAATGATCAAAGGCGGTGAAGCGTACGTATGTCGTGTCGAACTTGTTTATCTCGTCGGCGGTCGGATGGTAGCGAACCAGATACCGGCCGTCGGCATCCGGCTCGCTGATGGTGAACCCGCGCGATCCCTCTTCGGCGGCGTAAATCGTTGTCGTTGTACCGTCGTGCTTGCGGAGCTCCAGTCGACCGGAGGCCAAGTCCAGCCGGCGCTGGGCGTCCGGGACGGAAAGCTCGACGAGTGTCCGGTAAACCAGCAGCTCGATGGAATCTGTCGCCATGACGAAGTCGCTCTGATCGTAGGGTGTGTCGGCCCGCACCCACTCATCGCCGATCTGCATGACGTCGCGGATGCCCTTTTCCTGATAGGCGGCTGCGGACACGTTCACGACATCGCCGGGGCGGAGTCGGACAACGTTGTATGTGAAGCGGAACCGGCCCGATCGATCCAACTCCGCTTCGATGCGCTCGTCGCCGGCTGTTGCAATGCAGTAATCGACCACCCCGAACGGATCGCGCGGCTCTTTGCGGAACAGGCCCTTGGACATCGCGAAGCTGAAGTTCACCTTCTCGCCGACGTGCACATACTGCTGCTTGAGCGTGGACCATCCACCGCCCGGCCCACTATCGGTGGCCAGCGAGCCGCCGGTGCATCCGGGAACCAGAGCCGACAGGGCGAGAAGGATCACGGCTGATCGGTACCACCCTCGTATATCACCATGCGCGACCATGCGGTGCTTATCCGAGCCCCAAGCGCCAGCGCGGGGTTTCCCAAACTCGCCTGCCTGTGGGGGCACGCAGACCCGTCGCTGGCGCTTGGGGCTCTGATCGGAGTTGCACCTTTGCGTACGGTCATTTAGCCTCCTACCGGATGCTGAGTTGTGCGAGCTTTTGCTGAGCAACTTTCCGTTTCCCGCGTCGTATTTTTTTTCTTCCGTTGGCGGCGTGCTTCGGGGTGAAGTGCTCTTTGGCATGGGCGTCGATCTGCTGGGGTTCGGTAAAAAGGTGATCGTATGAATAGTCTCCGCCGGCGTAATCACAATCGCCCGCCTGGTATTCGCGGCAGATGCGCGGACGCGTTTCGTAAATGCCGCACCCGAAGCCGGGCTGCAGATTGCGGCAGCGGGCCCGGAACTGTATATACCAGTCACCCTCCTCCACGAACACGGTAATTCCTTCGTGCATCAGATACCACCGGATGTCCTCGAAGTCGCGTTTGCTTTCCGGTTCGTCGATGGGCAACGCAATGTACTGGCAGCATTCAGCCGTACAGTGCTCGCACAGCACCGATCCCATAGCCGTATCCTTTCTTGCCAAGCCGTCAACAATGGCGGATTATAGGTGGACGCGCAGCCCAGGGTCAAACGGATGTCATCCGCTCATCGTCAATACGGGCACATGAGGATCATCGCCGGCAAGTGGCGCTCACGTAGACTGGCGGTGCCAGCCAGCGAGCGCACCCGGCCGATGCCCGATCGCATCCGCGAAGCGGTTTATGATATCCTGGGCTCACGTCTGGGCACGCCGGGGGCCTTGCCGGCATTTGCGGTGGCGGATCTGTTTGCGGGCAGCGGCGGCATGGGGCTGGAAGCGCTGTCCCGCGGGGCCAAGACCTGTGACTTCGTTGAGCGCCGGGTCAGCCCATTACGCGTGCTGCGGGCCAATCTGGACCGATTGGACGCCCGCGGCTGTAGCCGGGTCATTCACGCCGACGCCTGGACGGTGGCGCTGTCCACGCCGCGGCCGTCCGGGGCCTACGGCTTGATCGTGGTCGATCCTCCTTTCGTGGATGCCCGGGATACGTCGGCTTCCGGGAAAGTCGTGTTGCTGCTGTCTGATCTGTACCGTGCCCTATGGGCCGACGCGGATACGGTGATCCTGCTGCACCATGAGACCCAAGTGGCATACCAGCCGGGTCCCCGGGCCTGCTGGAACGTTTGGAACCGGCGGGTTTACGGGCGGGCCGCCGTTACGTTTATCGAGCAGCGAACGCCGGACGAAAACCCGCACCGGGCAACCGACAAACCCAAGGCCCCGAGCGTCTCGTGACCGAGTACACCGGAACGGTTCCGTGAAGAAGCATTCGGCTGAAGATGTTGCCAGGTTCATCATTAAGACACTGAACGGTGCCGGCCACACCGCTCTGCTTGCCGGCGGCTGCGTGCGTGACATGCTGATGGGTGCCACGCCCAAGGATTTCGACGTCGCCACCGACGCCCGGCCGCATCGCGTGGTGCAGCTCTTCCGCCGAACCGAACAGGTGGGGGCCAAGTTCGGCGTGGTGCTGGTACGCATGTGGGGGCATCAGACCGAGGTAGCCACCTTCCGTTCCGATGGGACCTACACCGACGGCCGGCATCCCGACGAGGTGACCTTCGGTGACCAGATCGAAGACGCTAAGCGCCGCGACTTTACCATCAACGGGATGTTCTTCGATGTGCTCGCAGGCCGCGTGATCGACCACGTGGGCGGGCAACAGGACCTGGAGGCCCGGTTGATTCGTGCCATCGGTGATCCGTACCGCCGGTTCGCCGAAGACCATCTCCGCATGCTGCGATCGGTACGCTTTGCCGCCCGGCTGGGCTTTGAGATCGAGCCGCAAACCTTGGCGGCTGCCCGGAAGCAGGCCCATCTCTTGCCAACGATCAGTCAGGAGCGGTTGCGGGAGGAGCTCAAGCTGATTCTCACCGATGCCACGCGCGCCGCGGGTTGGCGGTGGATTCGGTCAACCGGACTCGCCGACCACCTGATTCCCGGTGTTCAGTTTTCAGATCAAGACGCCAAGAGCGTGGCTGACCGACTCGCGGAACTGCCGGCGCGGATCGGTTTCGCCCTGGCATTGGCCGTGCTGCTCCGGCCCAGGGAATCGAAACATGCGGCATCCATCTGCCGGGCCTTCACCTGCTCGAACGATGAATGCAAAGCCGTGTCGTGGCTCTTGACCCATCTGCCCCGCGTGATCGAGTTCCAACGGCTCGATCTGGCGGACCTCAAACTGCTTATGGATGACGCTCGATTTGAGTCACTGTGTCATCTATTACGTGCCGACCTGGCGGCCTCATCATCGCCGCTGGCTGCCTATGAGACATTGCTGGCCCGCACCCAAGCCATCCCCGCCGACGAGGTGGCCCCTCCACCGCTGGTAACCGGCCACGATCTGTTAGCCCGTAACGTTGCTCAAGGACCGCGCTACACCGAGATACTCGAGGCCCTCTACCGCGCTCAGCTCAACAACAAAATCATCAGCCGCGAGGCCGCCCTGGCCAGCCTCGATGAGATGATCGAAGAAAAAGAGTGCTCCTAGCCGGTAGGGGTCCGCCGTGCGGGCCACTTCGAAAAAGGCTCGTGCTGGTGTTCGCTGGTCCGCACGGCGGACCCTACGCTACTACCCGACTGATTAGCCCTGATCCGAACCGCGACTGTCAAGGAGCGGCCACGGTACCCATACCGGGCGTCTGCCAAACGACAAAGTCACTTCGAGCGTTTGCTTTGTGAATGGTCCGTTCCCCATCCTCGGAAACGGTGGGGGACCCACGCTGCACATTCAGCGGTACAGGCCCATGGCGATGATGTGCAGGCTCCAGGGTTCAACCTTGATGACGCGAAGCCCGAAGTTTTCCCCGCACTTGACGGCGTTGCCGGCTCCGATGGTTACGTTGCTAACTACCAAGTCTAACTCCTCGTCGGCCGGCTTCTCGAATTCGATGATCGTGCCCACGCTGAGACCGAGGATTTGATCCACGCTCATGTCACGCTCCGCCAGCCGGACGATCACAGAGACCTGCACCGGGTCGATGCGATTCCGTTGCGATGGCGTTGCAGTCAGCCTCAGATCAGGCGGCAGCACGTGGGCGGGTTCTTGCTCCCGTTGGGAGCTGTCGGCAGCCGCCGATCCGGCGGCGCCGGGCACAGCGGTTGACGGTGCGGGATCGGCAGCCGCGGCGAGCAGCGCATCCACTTCGGACTGATCCAGAATTTCCATGCCGTCACACCCGCGTCGCGCAGGGACTCTCCCATGTGGCGTGCCTGCATTGTGCATGGTAATATCGGAGGTTCTGCGACCGGTCTTGAGGTTCTACTCGAAGCGTTTGACGACCAAGCAGCCGTTGTGCCCACCGAAACCGAACGAGTTGCTCAAGGCCACACGGACGCGCTGGTCCCGGGCGGTGTTGGGCACGTAGTCCAGGTCGCAGCCTGCGCCGGGATTCTCGAGGTTGATTGTCGGCGGCACAACACCGTTGGTCACAGCCATAATTGTGGCGATCAGCTCCACCCCGCCGCTGGCACCCAGCAAATGCCCTATCGAACTTTTTGTGCTGCTGACCAGGACATTCCCGGCCCGCTCCCCCAGAACGCGCTTGATTGCCACGGTCTCAGCCAGGTCGCCCAGCGGCGTGCTGGTGCCGTGGGCGTTGATGTAGTCGATTTCGTCGGGATTGACCCGGCCGTCGTTCAGCGCCGATCGCATCGCCGCCGCAGCGCCGCGACCGTTTTCAAGCGGCTGGGTGATGTGGTAGGCGTCGGCGGAGGCGCCGTAGCCGGCCACTTCCGCAAAGATTCGGGCACCGCGCTTCTGTGCGTGCTCCAAGGCCTCGAAAACCAGGATGCCCGCACCTTCACCCAGTACGAATCCGTCACGGGACTCATCGAACGGACACGAAGCCTTCTCCGGCGGTACCTCGCGGGCGCTCAGCGCTTTCATGGCTGCGAAGGACGCAAGACCGAGCGGAGTCAGCGCCGCCTCACTCCCGCCAGTCATCATTATGTCGACCACGCCCAGGCGAATCTGAGCAAGGGCTGCTCCCATGGCGTCGGCGGCGGACGCGCATGCCGTGCCCACCGCATTGGACAGCCCCCGAATACCCAGATCTATCGAAATGTTGCCGGCGGCGGCGTTGGCCATTATCTTGGGGATGGTGAACGCCGAAACGCGCCTGGGACCCTTTTCCAGGAGGCGCTGCTTTTGCGTCTCTAACTCCCACAGGCCGCCGATGCCTGATCCGACGATGACGCCGCAGCGGTCGGGGCTCTCCCGCGACATGTCCAGCCCGGATTGCTGAAAGGCCTCCCGAGCAGCCACCACCGCCAGATGTACGAAACGGTCCATTCGCTTGGCGGCCTTGCGGTCAATGTATCTGGTGACGTCAAAGCCCTGACACTCGCCGCCGATGTGGACGTCGAATCCGGTGGTGTCGAATAGCGTTATGCGGCGCACACCGCTCTTGCCGTCGATCAGACTGTCCCAAAACGACTCGACGGTCTCCCCCAGCGGAGTGACCACACCCATTCCGGTGATAACTATGCGGCGATAAGCCATGCGGATTGCTCAGGTTAGCCGGAAACCAGACGTGCTACTTGGAGTTCAACTGCGACTGAATGAACTCGATCGCCTGGCCGACCGTCTGCAGCTTCTCAGCCTCATCGTCGGGGATGTTCATGTCGAACTCATCCTCCAACTCCATCACAAGTTCTACGGTGTCCAGCGAGTCCGCGTTGAGGTCGTTGACGAAGGAGGTTTCGAGACTAAGCTCCGACACATCCACGTTCATCTGCTCACTGACAATCGCATACACCTTTTCTTGAATTTCCTCAGCGGTTGCCACCAATGGAACCTCCTCAGCTTTGCTCTAAAGGGTCGATCTAACGAAACCACGACGCCGGGAATATACTGACCCGCGTCCAACTACGCAACCGTCCGCCTTAATGGTTTTCCAACGCCTTGCTCTCAAGGCTACATGTGCAGCCCACCATCGACGGCCACCACCTGCCCTGTGATATACGACGCCGCGGGCCCCGCCAGGAAAGTCACAACCGCCGCTACCTCCTCCGGCTGGCCGAAACGACGCATCGGAACCACTGTTTTGTACGTGTTTTTCACGTCTTCACCCAGCACAGCGGTCATATCCGTCACGATGAAGCCGGGGGCCACCACGTTGCAGGTGATGCCTCTCCGGGCCAGCTCCTTAGCCACCGATTTGCTGAAACCGATGACACCGGCCTTGCTGGCCGCGTAATTCGACTGGCCGGCATTGCCCATAATCCCGCTGACGCTGGAGATGTTGATGATCCGGCCTTTGCGGGCTTGAACCATCGGCCGCGACACCGCACGGGTCATCCAGAAGACCGCCCGCAGGTTGGTGGTGAGCACCGCATCGAACTGCTCATCCTCCATGTTCATCACCAGCCCGTCGCGGGTGATCCCCGCGTTGTTCACCAGAATGTCGATCCGCTCGTACTTGTCGCCGATTTCCTCCACGGCGGCCTCGATGGCTGCTCGGTCCGACACGTCCAGGGTTCTCGGAACAATCTCACCGGCTGCGCCAGCCTCTCTGGCTTCACCCATGACCGCGGCCAGTTTTGCTTCATCACGGGCGCAGGCAATTACCCGGGCCCCGGCCCCGGCGAGCGAAAGCGCAATACTCTTGCCGATGCCGCGGCTGGCTCCGGTCACGATGGCGATCTCATCTTTCAGGATTGACATGGCAGCTCATCCAATCGCTACAGTGCCGCTTGGGCTACCGCGTCGAGGTCCAGGCCGGCGACGTTGCTCACGTTGACGGCTTGAACCTTGCGATTGATCTTGCGCATCAAACCGGTAAGCACCCGCCCGGGGCCGATCTCAACGAAACAGTCGAAGCCCTGCTCGATCAGACGCTCGATGGACTGTTGCCAACGCACCGCGCTGGTCACCTGCCGGCGCAACGCATCGCGAATGGCGTTTGCCTCGGTGTGGGGCGAGGCGTCCACGTTGGCGATTACCGGGCAGCGCGGCGGCGCGATCGGCGTCGCCTCCAGCACCGCTCGCAGCCCATCCGCAGCCGCAGCCATCAACGGCGAATGAAACGCACCTGCCACCTTGAGCATCACCGCCCGCAAGCCGTGGTTGGCGGCTGCGGCCACGGCACGTTCACACGCCGCCGCCGCACCGCTGATCACGATCTGGCCGGGACAATTGTAGTTGGCAGCGACCAAAGCGTCGTCACCGGCTGCATCGGCGCACAGCGCTTCAACCGTAGCCCGGTCACCGCCTATGATCGAAACCATGCCTCCGGGCCCCGCCGCGGCGGCCTCCTGCATCAGTTCGCCCCGCCGGCGGACCAGCTTCAACGCCTCCTCAAAACCCAGACTACCCGCTACGTGCAACGCTGTATACTCGCCCAGACTAAGTCCGGCACAAGAACCCAATAGCGCGTCCGCTCGGACACCGCGTTCCAGCAAAGCCTCCCAGATCGCGACACTGGTCACGAAGATCGCCGGCTGCTGAATATCGGTGCGCGTCAGGTCGCACTCCGGGCCTTCGAAGCAGGCCTTGGATAACTCAAACCCTAGCATGTCGTCGGCACGGCGGAACACGGAGGCCGCAGCCGAACTGGCGGCAGCTACGTCCTTGCCCATCCCCACCACTTGAGAGCCCTGTCCCGGGAAAATAGCTACGTTACCTGACAAGTGCCATGTCTTCCGTATAAGCGTGCACAATCCCCCACCGCCAATCTGAGCCGCGACCGTAAGGGAGCGGGCAGCGAGGCCTGCCCTTGTTAGGCGCACGATCGTTTAGATGCGCATAATAACGCAGCCCCAGCTCACGCCGGCCCCAAAGGCGACGAACAATACCGGGTCGCCGTCCTTGACCCGTCCGTCGCGCCGGGCAATGTCCAAAGCCAGCCCGATCGACGCGGACGAAGTGTTTCCGTATCGATCGATGTTGACCGCCACTTTTTCGCTCGGGAGCCCCAGGCGGGACCTCACCGATTCGATGATCCTGAAGTTCGACTGGTGCGGCACGACCAAGGCCAGATCGTCCGCAGTGAGGCCGGTCTGGCGCAGGGCGTCATCAATCAGAGATTGCATTTTGCCCACGGCGATTTTGAACAGCTCCCGGCCGGACATGCGCATGTAGTGCAGCCGCTCATTGACCGTGCGGACGGCGGACGGCTCACGACTGCCGCCGGCCGGTACCCAGAGACACTTGAGATATTGCCCGTCGGCTCCCAAATGCCGGTATACCATGCCGCGATCCGGATCCGCCGACCTGGACAGCACAGCCGCCCCGCCCCCGTCCCCGAAAAGAATGCACGTCGAGCGGTCTTCGTAATCCGTAAAACGCGTTAGCGTATCCGCACCGATCAGCAGGACATTGTCGTACGCCCCACTTTCGAGCATATTTGCGGCAATCACCATACCGTAGACCATGCCGCTGCACGTCGCGTTCAAGTCGAAAGCAGGAGCGTCCTTGATGCCCAAGGCATGCTGAACCAGGCCCGCCGTCATGGGAATCGGGTAATCCGGCGTGGAGGTGGCCAGCAGCACCAGACCGATGTCACCAGGCGTCAATCCGGCATCCTCAATGGCCCGCCGCCCGGCTTCAACGGCGAAGGTTGAGGTCGATTCTTCCTTGCCCGCTTTGTGCCGCGTCTTGATGCCGGTGCGCTGCGTGATCCATTGGTCGCTGGTATCCAGGTAGGCGGCGAAATGATCGTTGGTCAGGACGTCGGCAGGCACGTAGGAGCCGGTGCCCTTGATACATACGGGAGAGATGACCTTCATAGCTGCCTGTATCCCGTTGGGTTGTCTTGGGGTCGTCGTCTTACCCGTCGGCTATCAGCCGCGAGACGGTTGCCTCGATGAAGTTCGACTACCGCAACCGCCGCACGGTCCAAACGGCGTTACGAGCGGCCCGTTCGTCGCTGGGCCCACGGCAGGCAATGCACCTTTCGCCCACACCCGACCGCGGCCCGCCGCCCTGCGCGCCGGACGCGACTCCGGCGCATGGTCTGAGCCCGTCGCTTCCAGTGCGATTCGGCGACCCATCAATCACGCCTCCCCGGAGCTGCTTGGGAGCATCAACTTGCTACTGACATAGCCGCACCGACCGCACGCCGTGTGGGGGAACTTGGAGTTGCCGCACTTGGGGCATGCGACGAGGTTGGAGCGTGTTAGCGCGTGGTGCGAGCGGCGCTTGCGTTTGCAACATTTCGAAGTTTTCTTGACCGGTACCATCTCGTTCTTCCCACGCACGTTCTGCGATGCGGGTTGGACGCAATACAGCGGCATCCGCCACCTGCGCCTACCGACTCCTCGGTGCCGCGCCCGGCGCAAGCCGACCCACCGCGAGTCCGGGATTCTAGCTAGCGCCCCGCTCTCTGTCAAGCGTCGGCTATATCATGATCTCATTCAAACCTCCCGGCAGAGGGGCAGTAGTTTGCAATCTTGCAGCGGTCGCAGGCGGGTTTGCGGGCCGTGCACACGCCGCGCCCGTGCCGGATCATGGCGTGGCCGAAGTAGGTCCACGACCGCCGCGGCACGATTTCCATCAGATCACGCTCGATCTTCACAGCGTCTTTGGAATTCCTGCCGCGCCAGGTCAAGCCCATCCGTTCGCTGAGCCGGCCCACGTGCGTATCCACTACCACGCCCGCGTTTTTTTTGAACCAGGACCCCAGAATCACGTTGGCCGTCTTGCGGGCCACCCCCGGAAGCTGCACCAGTTCCTCGAGGGTGCCCGGGACCTGGCCGCCGTGCCTTTCGACCAAGATGATGCAGGCCCGTTGGATGTTCTTCGCCTTTTGCCGAAAGAAACCGGTGGCATGGATAATCTCTTCGAGCTCGGCGCGGTCCGCCGCGGCGAAATCAGCCGCCGTACGATACCGCCGAAAAAGCGCCGGCGTCACCTTGTTCACGATCTCGTCGGTCGATTGAGCCGACAAGACGGTCGAGACCATCAGTTCCAGGACACTCTTGTGTCTCAGTGCACAATCCGCCTGCGGATAGAGCCGCTTGAGCACCCGCAGGATCTTGCCCCCCCGCGCCTTACGTTGATCGACAGTTTCCCTGGTTGTGGTTTTTCCCATGTCCTGCGTTGCGCATCGCTTTCTGAGTGCGCGTCGACTATTCGATATCCCCCGGTTCCAACGCGACCCACAAAAGCCCACGGGTTGCAACCCGTGGGTTTCAGTCCGTCGGGTCGACCCAGGTCGTTTCACCACCCGCCCAGACCTCCTTTTTCCATATCGAGACTTCCTTCTTAAGCGTATCGATGAGGAATCGACACGCATCAAACGCCTCGCCGCGGTGTCCGCACGCCACCGCGATGATCACGATCGGCTCACCGATCGCCACCGGCCCCACCCGATGCACCATCGCCAATCGCCTGATCCCCCACCGCCGCCGCGCCGCCTCAGCCAGCTTCTTCATCTGAGCAAGGGCCATCTCACGGTGGGACTCGTATTCCAGCCGCACCAATTCGCCGTGCTGGGGGTGCTCTGCAAACCGTGTAACCCCCTCGAACACCGCCACCCCTCCTACCGCCGGGTCGCCGTTAACATGGTCGCGAACGGCACTCCGGTCGATCGGCTCGTCGACGATCATTATTCGGTCATCGTCGGCACCGCCCGAGACCGGCGGAATCACCGCCACTTCATCCCCGTCCCGCAGCACCTGCTGATCATCTGCAAACACCTGATTTACGGCGAAGCGCAGAATCTCGCGCCGCGACACCAGCGCCGGCCGCACCTCACACATTCGCTCGATCAGCGTGCCTAACGAGGCGCCTTCGACGATTTCGAAGACGTCCTCGCCAGCACCGGCCCAATTGCATGCCGGCCCGAAGTACTCGACCTGAACTTTCACCTATTGTGCTGCCTGTGACATCTGCACTGTATCGCCGAACGGACGAATCGCTTGACGATTCTATACCTGCGGCTTAAAAGAGGGAAGCTCGTCTAACCTGGGCGCGGCAAGACAACAGGAATACGTCATGCGCATCGCACTGGTATCGACTTACACACACCCCATCGCGTTGGGTCTTCGTTACGTATCGTCGTACTTGAAGGCCCACGGACAGAACGTGGAGATGTTCTTCATGCGCTCCAAGCGCGATACGGCCGAGGCGGATTTCTCGACCGCTCTGCTCGCCGAATTCGTCGAGCGCTTGCGCGACGCCGACCTGATTGGAATGTCGCTGATGACCAATACGTTCTACCGGGCCTCCGTCCTGACCCAGACGATCCGCGCCGCAGGGATCAAGGCGCCTATTATTTGGGGCGGCACCCATCCCACCGTGGCGCCCGACGAATCTTTGGAAATCGCGGACATGATCTGCATCGGTGAGGGCGAGCAGGCCATGCTGGAGTTGGCTGAGTCGCTCGAGGCGGGACGGGATCCCACCACCATCGGCGGGCTGTCTTTTCGAGTCGACGGACGGGTGATCCGCAATGAGGTGGCCCCGCTGCACAAGGAATTGGACGAATACCCGTTCCCCGACTACGACCTCGACACCCACTGGGTGAAAGTCAAAGATCATTTCGAGCCCGCGGCTCCGGGGAACTTGCGCGGCGCCCTGCATCGCTACCGTATCGAGAGCACCCGTGGCTGCCCTTACCCGTGTACTTTCTGCAACAATGCCGCCCTCCTGCGGGTGTACAAAGGCAAGGGCAGTTGGGTCCGCAAACGATCGAACGAGAATGTAATTCGCGAGATCGAGCAGGCCCGGGCACGCTTCCCCACGATCGAATGTGTTGACATCGTCGATGATCTGTTCTTCGTGCGCAGCGAAACCGACATCGAGGATTTCGTCAGACACTATAAAGAACGTGTCAACCTGCCGATCGATTTGGACGCCTTTCCCAACACGATCACCCGCACCAAGGTCAATCTGCTGGCCCGGCTTCCTATCTCGGTTATCAGCATGGGCATCCAGAGCGGTTCGCAGGACACCCTGAAGAACATCTACCAGCGGCCCACCCCGACCGAGAAGATTGTCGAGGGAATCAATGCGTTGGCCGACAACAGGATACCAGCCGAATACCATTACATCGTGAACAACCCCTTCGAGCCCGACCGCAATCGCATCGAGACGCTGCGCTTCGCCGCCTCCTACCATCGCGGACCGGCAGTGGTGCGCATTTTCCCGCTGCAATTCTACCCCGGTACTCCGCTTTACGACCGTGCCCGCAGGGAGGGTCTCATCGGGCAGCGACATGACAGCGCCTACCAACGCACTTTTGCGAACACAAAGACATACGTCGGAGAAGCGGGCTACCTCGAAACCGAGTACCTGGGCGTTTGGCTGCGCGTGGTGTTGTATCTGCGGAGCCTGGGAGCCTCACCCCAAGCGGCGCATCGGCTGATCGACGTGGTGACCGACCCCAAAGTCCGGCGGTTTCTCGACCGCAAATGGTTCGCACCGGTAGCCTATGCGATCTACAGGGTGGGGCGCTTCACCTGCAAGAAGCTGATCTACCAGCCGTTCATCCGCCCGTTCCGCTACCTGCGGCGCAAACCTCGGTACCAGGATCTGCATCCCGAGGATGAGGTCACGCTGCCCCGCAACACCATGCCCAATGCCTTGCCTGCTAGACCCGACCGCGCCGCGCTAAGAAGACGTAAATACCGTTCAGTGCACGAAGTGCACGAGGCCTAGTCGCTCTGGGCTTTGGTTCGCCCCCGCCGGACGGCTTTGCCCGTCTCATCCTTTATGGAGAACTCTCCCGGGTTTCTCGGCGAAGTAGATGATGGTGTTCACAACGGATCGCGATCTGTCGTGCTCCCCGAAACGTGCTACGACAACCATATCCGCCGCGGCGAAAGCGAAAACCGCAACAAAGAGCTCAAGAACGGTCTGGCGGGCGATCGTCTCAGTTGCCATCGATTCATGGCCAACTACTTCCTGCTGCAACTTCACTGCGCCGCTCTGAATCTCCTCATTCGACTTCGTCCAGTGATCGCCGATCCGCCCACCTTAGCCGCGTTGCGAGGTAGTGCCCAAGCCCCGACGTGCCCCTGCGACAGTCCGGCGTTCTCTTTCGGTGGCAATGCCAGTTCTCCATGCGCCCCAACTGATCCGGAAGATACCTCGGTTACTTGCCCGTCCGGATTTCGCGGATACGATGATAGTGAGACAGGAGACACCATCCTTGAAGACCGACCAATCCGACGATCGCCCACAGAATGCGACGTGTGGACGGCAAGCGACGAGGGAAGGCATGGTGTCTTCGCGAGGCCGACATAGAAGCGCCGTTCGAGATGTTGCGTCTCGTTATCTGCCCGTCGGGAGTCTGCGCCGATCGCTCGCTTCCGGTGCCTTCTGGTCGCTGGTGGGCGCTGTGTCGTCGCGCGGTCTCATGCTCCTGACGACGATTGTGCTCGCCCGACTGCTGGGAAAGAGCGGCTACGGCCTTTGGGGGCTGGTCGCCAGTACGGTGTCGATGTTCGCGGGCCTTGCGGGCGCTGGGTTGTCGGTGACGGCCACCAAACACATCGCTCAGCTCAAGAAAACCGACCCTGCCCGGGCGGGGCGGACCCTTTCCCTGGTAATGGCGGTCGGGCTGGTCAGCGTTATGCTGATGGCTGTGCTTTGCATGGTGACCTCCGGGTGGGTCAGCAACCGTCTGTACCACACCCCCAGTTTGTCAGGGCCACTCAAACTCGCCGGTTTGATGGTTTTCTTCATGGTCGCCGCGCAGATTCTTCAAGGCGCCCTGGCCGGATTCGAGGAGTTTCAGCGTATCGCGTACAACAACCTGGTACAAGGCATTGTTGCCGTCATGGTAGCGATTCCAATGACCTACTGGTTGGGGGTGCCCGGGGCGGTGATCGGCATGGCCATAGCCTGGGCGGCTGCCATGATGCTGAATCTTCGGGAGACGCTGCGAGCCAGCCGTAAGCACGGTCTGGCGATTGGTGCACGGGGCATGTGGCAGGAGCGGCATGTGCTCTGGAGCTACATCGCCCCGAGTCTATTGACCAGCGTAGTGGCGGCACCCGCGCCGGTGTTGGGTTTGTCTCTCGTGATGCAGACAGAGGGCGGTTTGGCGGGAATCGGAGGTCTGACCGTCGCGCTACGCTGGCGAGACCTGGTATTGTTCATCCCCGCGTCAATTAAACGCGTGGCCCTGCCGATGTTATCAAGATTGCGGGGCGAGAATGACGGTGCACGATTTGTGCGCGCCTTGTGGGCCAACATCGGGCTGAACGGGGGCGTCGCTTTGGCTGGCGCGATTCCCGTAGCCCTTCTGGCCCCCTGGATTCTCTCGCTCTACGGGCCGGAGTTCCGGCAGGACTGGGATCTCATCGCAGTGCTGATGGTCGCTGCCGTGTTTCAGGCCGTCAACGATGTGGTTACGCAGGTTACAGCCTGCACCAACAGGATGTGGTGGCGATTCTTCATTCACATAGTGTGGGCCGGCACTTTGGTCGGTGGCAGCTACTGGTTGGTACCGGTGTATGGTGTGCGCGGTTACGCGTGGGCACTCACGTTGGCCGTCGTTGGGCACATGCTTCTCAACATAACGGCTGCGATCGTCTCGATCCGCGGCTCGGACGGCATCGAAGCGGCCGCGGTGTGAGCCCATGACAGATCCGAACCTGAGCGTGGAACCAGAGGCAGACACGTCGCCGCCGAACGACCCTTTGTTCAGCATCGTTATTCCGGCTTACAACCGGGAAGGTACTATCGAGCGTTGCCTTCGAAGCTGCCTTACCCAGGATCACCAGCGATTCGAGATCATCGTCGTCGACGACGCCTCCACGGACGGCACGGTGAAGATCGTCGAACGCATGAGCGACCCGCGTCTGCGGATCATCAAGTTGTCGCAGAACAGCCAGGTAAGTGTGGCCCGCAACGAAGGATCGCGGGTTGCCCGCGGCTCGTGGCTGGTCTACCTGGACAGCGACGACGTGCTGCTGCCGGGCTATCTAAGGCGGATGGAGGAGACGATTTCCGATCTTGCGCCAGGCCTGAGTGTGATCGCCTCGCCCTACTTGCATTGTGACGGACCTATGTCTCCACAGCCGCTACTGGACAAGGAGGTGCTTGACTTTACGGATTACTTGCGGTGGCAGGACGTGATCCAGGGCAGCACCGACATGCTGATCTGCCGGCGCCGGGAGACCTGGGAACGCTTCCCTTGGCCCAGCACGCGGGCCAGACAGGCGCTGACCTGCTATCGGGTGTATTCGAATTACAAGCTGCGTGTCCTTCGCGAACCGGGTGGCAAGGTCCATGCCGACGCCCGCAATCGTTACAATTCATCCACCTCGGCAGCCGCCCGACAGATGTGGAAGCGGGACGGCGGCGATATCGCCGATTCTCGCGTGACGCTCATGGACGAGTTCGGTCCGTTGTTAAAGGAATCCGCGCCGCGTACCTTCCGGAAGATGTTGCGCAGCATACCGAACGCCTACCTCATGGCCGGGCATCGATGGCTCGGATTTAAGCATATGCTTCGATATCTGAGGGAATTCCCGTTGTCGGCGAAGGGGTGGATTATGTTGATACTGGGTCTGGTCGGCCCTGGTGCGATAACCTGGGCCGTTGGCAAGCGCAAGGCTCGCCCAACCGCGGGGCAACACCGGGTGAGTGGCGAATGACAACGGATCCGCAAGTGTTGGCATCCTTCGATCCATTCGATCGCGGGCCCTCCATCGCGTCGAGCGCGTCGAGTTCGCAGCGGCTGTCTCCTCTCGCTTGGGTCATACACTTCGTGTTGTTCCTCACCATGATGATATGCGTGGTGCTGCCGGACATTCTGGGTGCCAGCCCGCGGGTGTTGATGATCAGGCAGATTACCTACGTCGGCTATGCCGTGTTTATGTTGGTGGTCGGTTCTGTTTCCGCATCGTCGTTGGTGTGGCGGGACATCTCCTACCTGGCGTGCACGGTCGCGATTTCTTTAGCCGCCCTGACTACGTTGGTGACGGTGTCGGATGCTCGCTACATTGATTATCTGGGTCCGGTCAGTTTCGTGCTGGGCGTGTATGTCTTTGCATTTGTTCTGCCCCGTGCGTTTCGGAGTTCTACGGCGACGATCGTGCTCCCCTGCGCGCTGATCGTCACGGCCGTAGTGTGTGTGGGATCCTACTTCCGGACGGGCGCCGGCCTGGAACGGAACAATATGGTATCCGCTTACGCCGGCCTCACGACGTTGCTGTTGGCGTTGCGCGGACAGCGTCGTGGCATCTCCCTGGCGGGGAGCATTCTGTGTTGGGGCGGCGTTGCCGTCCTGTTGTTGATATTGGCGACCTCTCTCGGCCGCACCGCCATCTTCGCCTGCGTGGGCACGGGTCTCCTGCTAACGTGGCTGGGGTCGACGTCACGACGCAAGCTCATGGTGTTCCTGTTGCTACTGCTCGTGCTGTGCTTGGCGCTGTGGACACGCGCGGGTGGGCATGTGGTCGAAGCACTGCTGAGCAAGGGACAAGACTGGGAGCGCCTCCGTTTCACCCTTACCACTTTGAGCGGCCGGACGGAGATCTGGGCCAATGCGCTTCATGGTGCCGGCTTCTCATGGTTTGGCCACGGCACTTCCTGGGTCAACCTGGTCACGGAACGAGGGGCGCATTCAAGCTACCTGACCGTGTACTTCGCTTACGGTTTTCTTGCGTTGTTCTTCTGGTTGATCATGTGCATGGTCAGCTTGTGGGCGGCGGTCAGGACCATGCGTGCGTGTCGGAGGAGTGCGTCGTTCCCGCTGGCTCCTGCCCTGGTACTGTATTATCTCATTATGTCACTGGCGGAGTCCTATTTCAATCTCCTGGTCGGCGGATTCGCCATGCTGTTCTACGTAGGGACGGGGATGTGCATGCTTGAACTCCACAAGACCGTAGAGGATCGTTCATGGTTCGTGCCCCAACGAGCTTATTAGTATGACAGCGCTAAGTCGGGAACCAAAGGCCCCCCGAAGCCCACGGATTCGAATCCGTGGGTTCCACCAATCGTGGTTCACTGCACTCAGAACCATGTTCCGCACCCAAGATAGCGCTGTCATATTAGGTAGTCCGCAACCTGCGACCCCGGGCCAACGGCCTGGGCGCGTCATCGTCGGCCTCATGTTCGGATGTGCCCTGGCGGGAATGTCTACATCGTCGAAGGCGGCCCGAGACGATCGGAAACCGCTGGTGATCGCTGATTCAAAACGGTCGGATTACACCATCGTGTGTAAGCGGGACTCGTCACCCGCGACGCTACTGGCCGCCACCGAACTGCAATACTTCCTGGCGCGCTCCACCGGGGCTCGTTTGGAGATCATGGCCGCCGCCACGCCGCCCGAGAAGTCAATCATTCTGCAGTCCGATCATTCGCTGCCGTTTGATTCGTTTGTGATCAGCGTAGTCGGCCCGAAGCTGATCATCACGGGAAACGACGGTGGCGGCGACCCCAAGCTGGTCGATTTCGAACGCCCGGTATCGTGCGGTACGCTTTACGGCGTTTACGAATTTCTGGAGAGATTCCTGGGCGTGCGTTTTTACTGGCCTGATGAGTTAGGAATCGTCGTGCCTCCACATGATAAGCTGTCTCTCCCCGGTAGGCTGGAGATTCGGCAGGCCCCCCATTTTGCGTTCCGCCGGCTCCGCTACGGCCCTCACTATAGAAACGAGTATCACGAGTCCGCGACACACCTGTGGGGCCGGCGGCTGCGACTCGGCGCATCGACCCCGCTTCGATTCTATCACGCCTGGAAAAGCATCCTCAACGTGGAGGAGTGGGCACGCCAAGGCCATCCGGAATACGCTGCGCTGGTGGGTAGAAAACGACAGACCCGCTACGACCGAAAGTCGGACCGCATTGTCGGGCAAGTCTGTACCAGCAACAAAGAGGTTCAGGACATTTTCGTGCAGGCCGCCCGCAAATCGAAAGACCTCATGTTCTCGGTTTCGCCGAACGACGGGCACACCTGTCATTGTGGATGCCCATCGTGTCGGGCCCTGGACAGCGGCCGGACGGTACAAGGCGGACCGTGGGCCGGCCGGAGGGACCTCTCCGACCGCATGGTGACATTTTACAACCTCATCGCCGAGAGATCCGGTCGTCCCGTCGGTGGTTATGCCTACAAGGAATACGCTGAAGTCCCGGCGCACACGCAGCTACACCCCAATGTCACGATCAGCATGGTCATCAACAACGCGTGGCTATCAGGGGATCCCGCAACAGTGCGCTACGCCCGGCACATCTTCAAGACATGGGGCGAGTATTCCTCGAAGACGTCAGCCTATGACATTCTCTTTCGCCCCGGTCCCGGGAGGCGTACCATGCACCAACTGATCGCACCCTTGGGGATCGCCGCTGATCGGAGGGTGCGGCTTATCGCTGAGGCTGGCCTCGCCGGAGCCCAGTTGTACATAGCTCCGGAAATGGAGCAAGGCGGCGCTGATGCCTACGTCGTTGCGAAACTGCTGTGGAACCCGGACACCGACACCGCACCGATTCGCGAGGAATACTACTCCGACCTTTACGGACCGGGATGGAGCCACGTGCAACGTCTCTATCAGCTCGCCGAAGAGCGGTGGAGACATGTCGTCGGCAACCTCCCCATGCCAAAGTGGCGACCGACCATGATTGAGCTTGCCCCTGAATTGACCGGTTTAGTCGATCAGGCGATCCGCGACGCCGGTAGCGATGAGCTTGTCTTACGCCGGCTGGAACGCTTGCGACGCAGCGTGCTTACGATGGCCTCGACGCCGCCGGGATAGCGGTAGGGCAGGTGGTTGCCCCGCACCAACAACGCCGTTGGCCCAACGGCGTTGTTGGTGCGGGGTGTTCCCCTGCCTTCGCAGTGAAGAGTGAAGAGCAAAGAGTAGGGACGAAGGGACAAAGGGGAATCCGCAATCCCCAATCCCCGACGGTGATGATGCGTATCCTGACGGTTGTCCATTCCCTGGACCTGGGTGGCATTGAATCATTCCTGCTCAATGTATTTGGCGCGCTGGACAAGCCGGATCTGCAACTCGAAGTGTGCTGTACCGGCGGACGCGTGGGGTTGCTGGCGCCCGAGGTGCGGCGACTGGGCATTGAAGTCTGGTGTTGTCCGTTTCGGCGTAACGCGCTGAGCTTCCGCAGGCGCTTTCGCCGTGAGCTGCAGCGGCGACAGCCCTTCGATGTGGTCCACGGGCACGTAGGTCACTACTGCGGCCCCAGCCTGATGGCGGCTCAACAGGCGGGCGTTCACGTTCGCTTGGCTCATTATCACAACCTGCACCCGGGACACAAAAACGATTGGATGCGCCGAATGTACGATCGGTGGATGAAACACATGGTTCGACGCTCGGCCACGGGTATCCTGGCCTGCTCGTGGGCGGCGCTTCGCGCCCATTACCGCGACCAATGGAAAAGCGATGAACGGATGGAGGTGATTCGGCTCGGTGTGCCGGTGACCGCTCTGCAAAACGCCGACGCTCGCGAGGAGGTTCGTAACGAGTTTCGTATCGCCCCGGGCGCACGCCTGATCGGTCACATTGGGAGCTTTCGGGCCCAGAAGAATCATTCGACCCTGGTTGAGGTCGCTCGTCGTGTTGTTGATCGTCGCCCCAACGTGCGTTTCCTACTCGTTGGTGACGGGCCTCTGCGATCGCAGGTTTTCGACCAGGTACGTCGATGCGGCTTGTGTTCGTATGTGACGTTTGCGGCCCAGCGCCGAGATGTGCCGCGACTGCTGAGCGCGATGGACCTGCTGGTTCTGCCTTCCCTGTCAGAAGGGTTCTCTCTGGTGTTGATCGAAGCCCAGTGTGCGGGTGTGCCCGTGGTGGCCTCGGCCGCCCCCTGGGCGTGGGAAGCGGTCGCACCCGCGTTTCACACGTATTTGCGGGATCCGTTTGACGTCACTGGAATGGCCGAAGCTATCCTCGCTTTGCTCGAAGACGCCGAACGCGATCCGTCGCTAAGCGAACAGGCCCGCGTCTTCGGATCGCAATTCACCATCGAAGCGAGTGCGGCAGCCATGTTGGCGGCATGGGGCTACCCGGGAGCGGTCGCGCCACCCGACCCGTGTGAACCGGGGTTACGATACCTTGTCATTACCCACATTCTTCGGGGCATGCCCCGGAGGGGCGACTGAGAATAGCCCAGCGATTTATCGCTGGGATGGGGTGGATAGGAGCACAAAGTCCGGTAGGGACGGCTGAGATGCTCCACCGGCGTTCAATCGTCCCTCCGGGACTTAGGGTGTGGGTGAGGGCGCTCTCCCAGCGATGAATCGCTGGGCTATTTTCAAAAGTCCCTCCGGGACAAAGCCGCGCGCCGCTGGGGAAACCGGAAAATGTGGGTAACGACAAGGGTTACGATACCCGGCCTGACCGACGTATCGTAGTCGTAGTGCCCTCTTCGTCACGTGAGAGCTGACAATGGCTGGCGGCGGGTGCCCGCGGTTGCCATGTACTGTGATTTCGGACAACCTTTGCTTCCCAGGAGTGGGGTAAATGTCGAATGTAGAGTTCATGAACAAGCTGCTTGCATCATATGGGCCCAAATGTCCGCTCGATCAGTTGGTCGAGCAACTGAACAATCTCTATCACGCCGCTGAGGCCCGAGACTACGACGAAAGGCATGTCGAAATCAGAGAGCAACTGCCTCTGTTGTGGAGGGAAATGACCAGGGTGGCGCAAGAGCAGTGTGCGTCGACCGAGTTCCGAATCCTGGACTTCGGGTGTGGCACAGGCTTCGAAGCCGACCAACTTCTTCTAGAGTTGCCTCGCTCAAGTATCTCCGCCTTGACCTGCTATGACCCCTCTTCCGATATGCTTCGGCATTGCCAAACGAAGATTTCTCCTCACTTCCCCAAAGCCGTCTTCTGTGACGACCTGGAACGACTCCCCGTCGACTCCTCCCCTTACAATCTCCTCGCGACCAACTCACTCCTTCACCACGTGCCCAATCCCGTCGAAACCGTACGAAACCTGCTGCCCTATCTCGCTCCGGACGCCGTTTGGATCGCCGGTCACGAGCCCTCGTGCCGATTCTATCGAAGGACCGAATGCCTCGAAGCATTGGAGAGGTTTCAGCGGCAACGCAAATGGAGAAGATTCCTTCAGTTGGGAAACTACCTGAGACGCTTGAAAACGCAGGTCGGACTGCGAAGCAGCCCGGCCGAAGAGGCGGCCCGCGAATCTGTTCGGCAGGGATTGTTCACCAAGCGCCCGCCCGCACATTTTGTCACGCTCCTGGTGGATTTCCACGTCGCCCACTCGCCCGATGAGGCTGCCGCCGGCCGAGGATTGGACTTCGAAGCCATGCAGAAAGACTTTGCAGGCATATGGGAGATGGTCTGGATGAAGACCTACTCTTTCATGGGACCTTTTTACGAGGGAGGTCTCCCCCGAAGGTGGTCCCGGATTTGTCGTGAGTTGGCCGAAATATTTCCCGATGACGGATGCAATTTTTGCACGGTCTGGGTCCGAGCGTAGCCGCTGCCGAGGATTCAAGGTAGAACCGGAAATGGGCACTGACCGCCGGGGCAACAACCCTTAGACAGTTCTTGGCTGGTCTCGCCACAATCATCTTCACCTCAAGCCCAACCTCAACCAAGACGCGACAGAGCTCTCCGAGGTCGTTCCGTACTGCTGGATAATCCGAGTTGAGCGGCGAGACCGACGGCGCGTTACACCTCGTCCACTTTGCCCCGCTCGCCGTGTTGCCACTTCAGCGTGGCATCGCGCACGAACTCGTAGAACGCACGCCGGCGGGCTTGGAGGGTTTCCGCGCGGAACTCGCGCGCTTTGTTGAGATTTCGCGCTGAAAGCCGTGCCAACCGGTGGGGGTCCTTTCGCAACTCCTGCATCGTGGCAGCCAGGGCCTCTGCATCGCCGCGGGGAACGAGTTCCTCCGGCGACAGCAACTCGGGAATCCCACCCACGTTGCTGCCAAGGCAGGGCAGCCCGCGAGCCAGGGCCTCAATGAGGGCTCGCGGTAGCCCCTCGTGACGCGAGGGGATGACGAACAGATCCGCCCGGTCAAGCTCCGCCCGCACGGGGTCACCTCCGGGCAACTGGCCGGTGAAGCGCACCCGGCCTGCCAGGCCGCACGCCCGCACCAGCTCCTCGAGTTCCCGCCGATGTTTCCCGTCGCCGACAATGGTCAAGTGGATATCCAGGCCGCTGCGGACGCTGATGGCAACGGCCTTAATGAGCACATCGGGCCCCTTGAACAGTTGCTCCAGCGAGCCGATCAGCAGAACGTTGAATCGCTGGCTGGTGGGTCGGACAGAACGCGATTCGGAGACGAACGCTTCGTCGTGCAGATTGATGCTTGAGAATGAAGTTGCATATGCCTCGGTGGCGGTCGGGTAGCGCCGCTGCAAAGTGCCGGCGGTTACGTAAGCGCCTGCGCAAGCGTGGACGCACTGGTGGCGGAGGCGCCGGGGGATCCACCAGCGTAGGAACGGGCGCAGGATGGATCGCACCGCCCCGGGGGCAAACACGTCATAGGGATCGCTGACCACTTCCACGCCGTACGGCCGACCAGCGGCGCGCAACGGCTGTTCCAGCAACAGCGCAATGGTTCCCGGGACCCGCAGGATCGCTGCATCCGTCGGCGACAAGGCGCCCCCGATGGTACGTCGCAACGTGAAGTACCGGCGTGCAAACTGCCATGGGCCGACGTACGACGGAACGCGGGCAAATGAAACCTGCGGTCCGTCGACGCGCCGCGCACCGGGCGGGGCCTGGGCGACCTGGCGCAGGCGAGCAACGACGCGCACCTGTGAGAAGACGTCCAGATAACGCCGCCAAAACGAATAATCCAGCCAGCCCAGCGCCCAGACGTGGCCGTCGGGCGTGCGGGCCAAGCGGCTCTCGAGTGCAACGACGACTTGCATGTCCGACTTCCTTGCGATCACCGCCGGCGGGTTTCGCTCCGGTGGCGTGAGTCTCCGCACACCACGCGGCTTGCCTGACGGTACCATCTCGATATCGGGTCATTCGACGGCGTCACGTGCGTGGTTTCCAGAGGATTTCGGCGGGCTTGGCCGCTCCCGCCGTTCGATTGGCGATTGACGATTAGGGGTCGGGGATTGATCATTATCGTCAATCGTCAATCGTCAATCGTCAATCGTCAATACGATTGTCTCCGCGTCGTCCCGAGAAGCGATTCGACCGATGGAACGTTCCATGCGTGTCAAAGCCTTCGTCGTCTTGCTCATCCTGGCCTTCTCGATACGGATAGGCATCTGCTCATACCGGGGCGGTTTGGGTCGCACGCCGGACTCCTATCGCGAATACGTCATGGTCGCGGATCGGCTGCTTCAGCATGGAACCGTGACTTGCGCCTTCGTGCTTGATGAGGCAAGCTCGGCGCCGTCCGCAGTGATGCCACCCGCCTACGCACTGCTCGTCGCCGCCGCGTACGCCGTTCTCGGGGCGGAGTCATTCGCCGCCACGCTGCTGCTTCAGATCATCAACGCACTGGCGACGACGGCGGCCGTCGCCGTCGTATTTGTGGTTGCTCGTCAGCTCGGGGGCGGGCGAGCCGGGTGGGTGGCCGCAATCATCGCGGCACTGAACCCGGCGATAGCGGGATTCACGCCTCTGATATGGGACACCAGTCTGTTTACATTGGGTGTTGCTCTGACGGTCTGGATGGTCGTTCGATTGTCACACGGGCCGCCCGACGGAAAGCGATGGCTGGCCTTCGGGCTTTGGCTGGGCGGACTGGCGCTGCTGAATCCTGCGTTGACGATTGCTTACCCATTCCTTGTATTGTGGTCCCTGACCAGGTCACAGAATCATCGGCCTCGAGCGACCATCCATGGCGTGGGACTCACGGTTGTCGGATGGCTGGTGGTAATCACCCCTTGGACGATTCGGAACTTCGTCCATTTCGATCGTTTCATGTACATCCGTAGTGGTCTCAAGATGGAGCTGTGGCTGGGCGTATGTCCGGAGGCGGACCAAGATCCCGGCGCCATCTTTAATGAACGCTACCCACTCAAGAACGCGGAAGCGCAGCGTCGCGTCGTCTCGATGGGCGAAGAAGCCTTCCTCGACGAATCCGGCCGGCAAGCGATTGAAGCCATTCGTGCCGATCCATGGCGTTTCGTGCGGCTGACGGCGACCCGCTTGCTCGACTATTGGACCGGGACCGTCTTCACGCACGTGCATCCCGGAGAGGGGGGCTGGCCGAAAGCCACATGGCGCGCTGCACTGGCCGTTGTACTGAGCGCAGAAATTGCGGGCCTTGTCTTCCTTTTGCTTGTCCCTCTCGTCAAGGCAGGTCGGTCGGTGACCCCGGAGGTGTATTGGCTGCTCGCGATCGTCGCATCTTTTTCCCTGGTCTACTGCTTGACCCATGTCCAGGTTCGATACCGTGCACCCTGCGAGCCCCTGATCGCGATCGTTCTCGCCCTGCTGGCCTGTCCCGGTAGTTTCCTGTCCAAGGGCACCGAACCTTCGTAAGGGGCCTGGCGCTCCGGGCTCTGATCGGAGTTGCACGTTTGCGCACGGTTATTTAGCCACGCTTAGGGTCGTTCAAGCCTACAGAACCCAAGCCTGCGCCGTGCGTACCCGCTTGCCGGATCTCGTAGGCTTTGAACTCGCGATATTGCCCCGGCCAATCCGCCTCCAGACGTATCGCACCGGCCTGTTCGGGAAGGTCCGAGTTCGGTCGGCAGAACAAGACCCTCGGGGCGAACGACGCCAACAGCCGCTGGACCATCTGCGGAGATAGGTATCCTCGCTTGAGAATCAGGCACTGGCGCGGACGCAGGGCGTAGGCCAGCATGAGCGGCTCGCTCGAGGAGCTAGCCTCGATCACTATCCGCTGATCGTCCCCGAGGCCTTCAGTCTGCCGGCGAATGCTCTCGATGGTCATGGCGGCCTGCGTGCCGTCGCGGCGGAGGTGTCGAGCAAGCGCCACATCAATCGCCGCAAATCCGAGTAGGACCGTGGCCAAGAGCCCCGCCGCGCCCTGTCGGCCTCGCGCCGACGTGAAGGCCCGATGAGTGTACACCGCCGTCGACATCAGTATGGCCGGCGTGATGATCAGCGAGAACCGGAACTGATTCTGGTGAAGGCACACCAGCAAGGCGAAAAGGGCGATGAACGCTACCGTAGCGGACACCAGCCGAGCAGTCTTCGGGTGTTCTCCCCGACGGCGTATCAACAGCACGGACCCGAGGAGCATCACGTTCGTCGGCCAGAAGAAGACCGCCGCCGGCCGCAATGCAAGTTGGCATTTCAGGGCGTCTACGACCTTGGAGATCATCAGGCCAGGCGTCAGGGCGGGTAGCTCGACTCGATAGTGCCATTCCATATTGCCCCTGCCCGGGATCGCGCTGAGGACCATCGCCGTGAACGACGGTTGAAATATTGAAGGAAACCATCCGGATTTCATTGTCTGGAGGAACACGACGACTCCCAGTGCCATCCCTGCCAGAACGAAGTGGCCAGTTGTCAACGCACTTCGTTGCCGCCATAGGAACAGGACCGGAAGAATGGCTGCCAACGGCAGGTAGAGCGGATGACACAACACCGCCGCCGCGGAGACCGCAAACAGTACAATCCAGCGGAGTTGGCTCCGTTCTCCGAAGACGTACAGTACGCTCAGCAACGCCGTAATCATGCAGAAGGCAGCCTCCTGCAACATATTTGCCGTTTGCCAGATGGTCACCGGCAGCAACAGGAACACTCCGTACCCGATCAGTGCAACCCAGTGCGTAGCAAGCCTGCGCAAGCCGACTGCGATCAGCGCCCCTGCTGTGAGTACGGAAACGATATTGAAAGCGATCCAACCACGGTATGCGCCCAGCCACGTGGCAAATGGCAAAACCAAGTACGACACGAGTGTATGATGGTTAAAATAGTTCTTTTCGACCACGAATTCACCGCGCAGCAGCGGGCCCGGGAAGATCGTATTCGACAGTGGCGGCTCACCGGCCATGAGCGTGATCGTCTCACCCAAATACCAGAACTGGTCGCTGCCCCGGGGCCCTGAGCACGCGTACAGCGTTATGGCCAAAAAGGCGAGCGTGATTCCGGCATAGGCCAAACGCAGAGAGGAATTGGGGATTGCGGATTGCGAATTGCGGATTGACGATTGGGGATTGGGGATTGACGATTGACGATTGACGATTGACGATTGGGGATTGTGCGTTCCCCTTCGTGCCTCCGTGCCTTCCTCCCCCTTCGTGCCTTCGTGCCTTCGTGCCTCCGTGCCTTCCTCTCTTTCCATCACCTCTCTGCGACCTCCGCGTGCTCCGCGGTGAATCATCCGTAACGCAAGCGCTTGTCGACTGAGCAGAAAACCGAATCGTCGAATCGCAGCATGGCGATGTTACTCTTGAAAGCCGTCGGCTTGATATGTGGGCGTCTGCCGAGATGCTCCGAGATGAGCCACAGCGGATAGTCCGCGCCGGCGTGAATACCCAGAGGTGCTCCACCGCCGAAGCGCGGATTGATCTCGATGACACGGATCCGCCGATCAGGAGTGACGATGCACTGCACGGTTATGACGCCGCGGGCCTGCTTCAAGGCTCGCGCTACCTTGCGCCCGACGGACATGATCCGCCGATCCTTGACGATCATTCCCTTGGACACTTCGCCGTCGCGCACCTCCAGGCGCCGCCGCGGCACCACACATCTGGCAATGCCGTCGAAACCGGTGTAGACGTCAAGGGTGTGTTCGACGCCTTCCACGAACTCCTGTACGATGGGGTCGGGGACGCGCCGGCTGAGCACCTTCAATTCCTCCACATCGAAGATCTTGTAGCTTTCTCTGCCCGCGCTTCCTTCTCGCGGTTTCAGGAAGTATGGGAACAGGTGCCGCCTCTTGCGGAGGGCGGCTTCACCAGGCCAGGTCGCCGGCGTATCGATCCCCGCCGACTTCAGCATCCGGTAGGCGCGCAGCTTGTCACGGCAGGTCGCGATCACTTCTCTCGATGACACCACCGCACGGCATCCCACTTCGTTGAAAAGTTCACGCGAGGCGCTCAACTGCATGAGTTCCGGATCGATCAGCGGAATGATCATGTCGATGGCCTGTTCACGCACGATGCTCAATAGCGTTTCGACGTAGTCGGCATCATCCAGTGGGGGGACGATATGAGCGTGATCGACACGGTGCATGGCCGGTGCCAGCCAGGAAATGTCGGAGCCGTGGACGCTAAGACGGATGTTGAGTTTTTTGGCGGCACGTCGAAACGCTTCAACCAACTCGACGCGTCGCCCCACACAACTGAACAATATGCTGATGCGCTCGCGTGACGAGGTGCTGCGTTTTCGACTCTTGGGCGTGTTGGAGAGACGCTTGGGCATCAAAAATGTATTCGACCTCTATTTCTTGCCGCGAATCCTCTTCCAGAGCGCAACGGCACACAGGTCGATCTCGCCGGACCATGCGATGTGGCGCCCGCCCTCAGCGACCTTGACCTGTTGGAGAAGGGACCGGTCCTTCAGCGCCCGGAAAACCCCGTCCCCGGGCGATGAGGAAGACCAGCGAAATGCTGCCCCTCGCTCCGTCGCTAAAACGCACCATAACGCTCGGACCCGGCTCCAAGCTCACGCTTGCGATGACCGGCAAGAATCGCGATCGAGGTGATACCGACCACCAACTCGTGTTTGCCGTAGACCGTGTGCAAATGGGGCGCACAGTGATTGTCATGAAACATCCGGATGACGATTCCGCAAAACCGTCACATGGTTGGCATCGGTGTTCGGTCGCTCTCACGCTCCAACAGCGTTACGAACGCATTATAGGTAGTCTTGACCTCAGAGGCAACCTGCTTCAAAGCGACGTTCTCTCGTTGGCTGGGCCCAAGCGATGGTATTACCTCGGAACTTTTGGTACAGTGCCGCACGCTATGACGAATGATCATACGCTTCGGGTGTACGATTCGATTATCGGCCTTTTGTCCAGCGAGAATAACCCCACGCCGCTGGTCCGGCTCAACAAGGTGGTGCCCTTCGAGCACGCCCGGGTCTTCGCCAAGCTGGAGTGGTACAACCCCTTCGGGGCGGTGAAGGACCGCATCGCAGCCAACATGGTCCGCGACGCCGAGGAGCGAGGCGTGCTCGGTCCTGGCAAGAAGCTGGTGGAGCCGACTTCGGGCAACACCGGTCTGGGGCTGGCTATGATCGGCAATGTCAAGGGCTACCGCCTCCAGACGCCGCTCTCGGCTGCTATCCCGCTGGAGAAGCGCACCGTCCTGCGCTTCTTCGGCAGCGACGTGGTGGAAATGGACGACACGCTCTGCCCGGCGCCCGGCGTGCCGGAAGGGGCCATTGTCTCGGCCATGGAGACTGCCAGGACGCAGCCCGATTTCGTCATGTTGAACCAGTACGAAAACGAGGCCAACCCGGACAGCCATTACCGTACCACGGGGCCGGAGATCTGGAGGCAGACCCGGGGGAAGGTGACCCACTTCGTCGCTGGTCTGGGCACCTGCGGCACCATCACCGGGACCGGGAAGTTTCTTAAGGAGAAGCAGGCTGACGTCAAGGTGATCGGGGTCTATCCCGAAGACGGGCACGACATCCCGGGCGTACGCAGTATGAACCAGCTTGCCCAGACCAAGCTCTATCGCCCGCAACAGTACGATCAGACGACTGAGGTGACCAACCGCGAGTCGTTCGACATGTGCATGCGGCTCAACCGTGAGGAAAGCATCATCGCCGGGCCCAGCTCCGGCATGGCGTTGGTTGGGGCGCTGCGGACGCTGCCCGACGAGCCGGGAACCATCGCGGTGGTGATCTTCCCGGACAATGTGTTCAAGTACGCCTCCTCCATGCAGCGCCACTTCCCCTACGTCTGCCCGGGAGACGGAAAGAGCGACAATGCGGGGACCAGCAAGAACGATCTGTTCCTGGCGGAGATGATCGAGAACCTGAAGAATCCCCACGACACCATCAAGGCGGACGTCCTGAACCGGAATCTTCAGGAGCCGGAAAAGCCGTTCGTGGTCGACGTGCGCCCGCCCGACATGTTCGCCAAATCGCACATAGCCGGTTCGGTCAACATCCCCATGGAGGAGCTGGCCCAGCGAGTCGGTGAACTGCCCAACGACCGGGACGCCTCGATCGTCATGGTCTGCGGCATCGGCAAGTTCTCCAAAAACACCGTGCTGTACCTCAAGTCCATGGGCTACCGCAACGTGCGTAGCATGAAGGGGGGAGTCAACGAGTGGGTTCGTAAGGGCCACCCGACGATTCAACGGTGAATGGGCATGAAGATTGAGCGGACGGGAGTTCTAATGGCGCGGGTATGTGTCGTGGCGGCTGGGCTTGCGGCTTTGATTTTGGTGGCGTGCGACGATGGCCTTTTCGTCCTCCCTCCACCGGCGAATCCGTTCAATCCCCCGCCGCAGGCTAACCCGCTCATCGCCGACGCCGGCGAAAACCTCTTCGCCACCGAAGACGAGACGCTGACGCTCACCGCGACGGCGTCCGGCGGCGACCCGCCCTACTTTTTCCGTTGGAACATCGAGCGCGTTCCAGACGATCCCGCGGATCCTTTCGACGGAGATATCCCCGACATTCCGGACAATACGCAGGCAGAGATTCAAACGGTCCCCTTCCAGGTCGGGCAATACGTCTACCGCGTTCTGGTCACCGACTCGACCGGCGACATGGATGAGGATTTTGTAACCATCGACGTCGGGCCGGTACCGTTTCCGGTGTCCATCCAAGAGGCATCGGAAGACGGCGAACCGTTGGCAGCCGTCGCCGCCGAGCCCTTCACGCTTACGGCTGCGACCGACGTGGAGGGCGACCTGGCCTTCCTCTGGACGCAGGTGAGCGGCCCCGATGTGACCTTCGCCGACAAGGACGCCCAGGTCACCGAGGTCACCGTCTCGCAGCCCGGCCAGGTCGTGATTCGTCTGACGGCCACAAATCGGGACGACAATCTCAGCGGAACCGCCGAAATCACCGTCGACGTCGAGCAAGGCGATGCGTTTCTGGTGTTGGTCGATCAGCCCGATTTGATATTGCTCGACGAAACCGCCACGCTCACCGCCAACATCAGCAACGACACCATCGACGCCGATACGCTCAGCTATCAATGGGAGATCACCAACGACGCCAACGCGGAACTGTCCGCCACGGACTCGCGCACCATACAGGTCACCGGCCGATCCCTGGAAACGATTGCCCTTAGAGTGACAGCCTCCGGCACCATCGACGGAACGGTTCGAGAAAACGCGATGGAGGTAGACGTTGTAGTGTTGCCCGATCTGCTCCCGGAATTCACCATGACCGTCGCCTCGGATAACGACGCCGTCAACGGCGACATCACCTTCCAGTTCGACGCCGACGCTACACCCAAGACTACCGCACACATCGTGAGCCACATTGACCAAGGCTTTTACACCAACGTCATCTGGCACCGGATCGCATTTACGCTGAGCCGGCCCTTCGTCGCCCAGTTCGGCGGGTTCACCCGCGACGGCGAGGTGCTGGCTGAAAAGGAATCGACACGACCGCCCGCAGAGAGTGAAAACGCTACCAGCATCGGCAATGAGCTGGGGACCATCGGTCTGGCCCTTAGAGGCGGGGACGCGGGCTCGGGCACTACCCAGATATTCGTCAATACCGATGACAACAGGTTCCTGGACAATCAGCGCTTCACCGCGTTCGGCCGGGTGATCGACGGCATGGAGTTGATTGACGCCATGTTCGAGGTTGAAACGGGCGACGCTGAAACTGATCAGGGCAACACCCTGAGCGACGTGCCGGTCAGCGACATCATCATCGTCAGCTTTCGCCGGAAGAACGGATCAAACTAAACCGGCTGGGTGGCCCACCTCGTTTCGAGGTGGGGGACACGATGATCCACGCGCCAACGTCCGACCTTGTCGTATCATCCAGCCCCCACCTTCAGAGAAGGTACCCCCCGCCGATTGTGTCACGCACCCCCCCGGCACATGCTAGCGTCCAACCGCTTGCCACCCGGACGCGCATCTGTTACGTTGCACGGCCCAAAGGATCAGGAGCACCAGACATGGCCACGGAAGATTCAACCGGAACACTTCAAGATCTGTCCGCCCGGATTATCACCATTCGGGACTCTCTTTGACTACGGTGGAAAGCTTGAGCAACTGCGGCTGCTCGATTCGGAGATGGGCAGGCCCGGATTCTGGGATGATCCGGAAGCCGCAAAAAAGACCATCCAGCGGTTGAAGAAGACCAAGGCCATCGTCGAGCCCATCCAGGACCTGCTGGCCCGGCGGGAAGAGCTGGAGGTGATGGCTGACCTTCTGAACGACGAGCAGGACGCCGGCATCACCGAGGAACTTCAAGACGGCATGACGGAACTGTTCACCCGCGTGGAGCGTGTCGAGACGCTGACTCTGCTGTCCGGGCCCAACGATGCCCGGGACTGCTATTTCAACATCCAGGCCGGCACCGGCGGGGCGGATGCCTGTGACTGGGCTGAGATGCTTCTGCGTATGTATCTGCGCTACTGCGAGCGAAACGGTTTCGCCGTCGAGCAACTGTCCCGCCGCGATGGTGAGGAGGCCGGCATCCAGTCGTGCAGTCTCTTGGTGCGCGGTTCCTACGCCTACGGTTACCTATCTTGCGAAATCGGAGTCCACCGCCTGGTGCGCATCTCACCATTCAGCGCCCAGAGCAAACGGGAGACCAGCTTCGCCTCCGTCGACGTGCAGCCGGAGGTGGGCGACATCGAGATCGAGATCGACTGGGACAAGGAGGTGCGCGAGGACACCTACCGCAGCAGCGGTGCCGGCGGGCAGCACGTCAACAAGACGTCGTCGGCGGTGCGACTTACCCACCTGGCCAGCAACGTGGTGGCCCAATGCCAGAACGATCGATCGCAGCACAAGAACCGTGCCGCGGCTCGCAAAATGCTCACCGCTCGACTCTATCAGATGGAGCAGACCAAGCGTGACGCCGAGTTGGCCAAGTACTATGGCGAGAAGGGGCAAATCAGTTGGGGCAACGCCATCCGCAGTTATTTCCTTTACCCCGAGCAGCGTGTCAAGGACGCCCGCACCGGCGAACTCACGGCCAACACGCAGGGCGTGCTCGACGGCGAAATCCAGGAGTTTATCAACGCCGAGCTACGCCGGCGGGTCTCCGCTAGAACGAACTAGTGCTCTGTCACACCTCAAATGATGGGTTACATCGCCCAGCGCGGCACGTTTAGCGGCGACCCGCAGGGGAGCGCTCCGTCCCTGCTACCCATCAAACAACGCCTGACGCCGCACTAGCCACTCTCCGGCGCGGTGTCGCCCTGTTGCTCGGGCGGCGTCCAGGGTACGGCAGCCGGTGATCGCTCCGGCATGAACCGATAGATAACCACGATCCAGATGATACCGGCCGCGATCATGCCCAGACTCATGGCCTGCGACACGGTCAGACCGAACGTGTCCAACGGGTTGTCCGAGCGAATCACCTCCAAAGCCAGGCGATTCAACGGATACAACACCAGAAGCAGGCCGAATACCAACCCGTGGCGCTTACGCCGGTGGAAGATCCGGGCCAGCAGATTGGCCAACAGCAGGGCGGAGACGGCGGAGTAAAGCTGCGACGGCCTGGCCCACAGGGCTGGATGCCGATCCGCCAGACCACGTACCTCGCTGAACGCGGTTCGGATGCCGGGGTCCTCACGCGAGGGGTATTTCTGTGCGATAAGCAGCGGAGCGATCTTGAGCCTATGTGCGTCACGAATGGATTCCTGTCGCTTGAGTCGTTCGGCCAGCTTGCTGGTTTCTTCGCCGTCGGGGTCCTCAGCCTGGGCGTGTTTCAGCGACTCTTTTAGCTGATTGAACTTGCGCAGCGGTTTTTCGCGGGCCTCCGGTGTCATTGAGATCAGGTCGCGGCCCATGGGCATCGCCTCCCAGAGCGGGCTCTTGCCGTCGCTCTTGAAGCCGTGGTAGATAAGCTCGGCTGGAATGGTGATCCGCCGCTCTTCCCATTGTCGAACGGCTGCGGGACTGCCGAAAGGAAACTGCACAGCCAACGCCGAGCCGGGACCCTGATGCTGATCCACCCAAGGGCTGCCGAAGCAACACCCGTTCAGAAAGCAACCGATCCGCCCGAAACACAGACCCCACGGGATGACGATCGCCATAGCGTCGCCATACAGACGGATGGACAACCCGTTCCACTTGAGGTACAGCGCCACCACGAAGATGGCCGGTATCACGCCGCCCAGAAACTCCAAGCCGCCCTGGGTGAGGTTGACCATTGCCAGCAACGGGTTGGCTGCGTTCGCGAAGCTCTCGTCCCAGTAGTGAATGACGAAGAAGATTCGTGCGCCGATCACGCCGACGACAAGGCTCACGAAGGCACAGTTCAACATTGCGTCGGGATCGGCCTTGACGCGCATGCAGCGGCGCATGGCCAGGTACACGGCGCTCAAGAAACCCGCCATCATCATGAACCCGTAGCTTTTCAGGGTCCACCCGGTGCCCGGCATCACCCATAGTTCTGGATACATGTTCGTCCCATCTTCCGTCCCTGTCGGCGGAGCAAACCAGTAGGGTCCGCCGTGCGGACCACGGGGCCAAATCGGCCGCAACGTAGGGTCCGCCGTGCGGACCATTCGCCAGGGCATGCTAAATCGGCGGTGACCATCATGCAACTTCACCGCCCACCACGCGGGTTTGCGATCCAGCGTCTAGTTTCCTACGATTGCGCCCGGATCTATGTTCGACGTGATCGATGACACCATAGTGGCCGTATCGTCGCCCCCAGGATCCGGGCCGCGGGGCATAGTCCGGTGCAGCGGCCCTGAAACGATGGCCCTGGTCCAAAGAATCTTTGCGCCCCAATCCGGTGCCAAGATCGACACCGTTCCCGGTTTTCGACGGCTGGATGGCGAAGTTGAACTCGAACCAGGCTGTGCGGTCCCCGGCGAGATGTATTTGTTCCGGGCACCGCGAAGCTACACCCGTCAGGATTGCGTCGAGTTTCACGTGCCCGGTTCGCCGGCGCTGTTGGCAATGCTGGTCCAGCGACTGATCGAGTTGGGGGCCCGAGCGGCCCAACCCGGCGAATTCTCCGCCCGGGCCTTTCTTTCCGGTGCAATGGATCTGACAAAGGTTGAGGCGGTGGCTGCCCTCATACGCTCCCGCTCCGACGCTCAGCTTCGCGCCGCCCGACGGATGATGGACGGGCGTCTGGCTGAAACCACCGACCGCATACTCCAACAGCTCGCCCAACTGGTGGCCCTGGTCGAAGCCGACATCGATTTCGCCCAGGAGCCCATCGAGTTCATCACCCCGGCTGATCTGAAGCTTCGGCTGCACGCCATCGCCGACGCCCTTCGACGGTTGATTGGGTCGGCGCAATCGACCGAACGTATCGACGTGCTGCCGCACATCCTGCTCATCGGCCGGCCCAACGCCGGCAAGAGCACGCTGATGAATCGTCTCGGCGGTATGGACCGCTCGATCTGCGCGCCGGCACCCGGTACGACGCGGGATGTTCTTTCAGCTCCAATTGCCTTGGACCACGGTGAGGCTTTATTGCTGGACGCCGCCGGCGTTGACCCCGCCGCGGAAGGACTCATGCACAAGGCCGGCAAGGCCACACTGGAGACCGCTGCCCGCGTCGACTTGCTCTGCCTGGTTGTGGACCTGTCCACCTATCCCGATAACTCGGTCCTTGAACTGACCGCATCGGTGGTGGGCACGCCTTGCGTCGTTGTCGGCAACAAGATGGACCTGATCGACGACACCGACCGCGATGCACGGATCGCCTGGTTAAAGAGCGCCGGCCGCGGACCGGTGTGCGCAATCAGCGCCAAGACCGGCCAGGGCGTAGACCGATGTCGTCAACTGCTGGCTGAAGTGCTGCACCTGCCCGAAACGGGCGTGGGCGACGACGTCGTGCTGATCACCGCCCGGCAGTGTGAAGCCACCGAAACAGCGCTGGCCGCCGTGGAGCGCTGTGCCACAGAGGCCTCTGCTATCGGCGAGACCATCGACCGGGCGGACATTCTCGCGTTTGAACTGCGCGAAGCCCTGGAATCTTTGGGGACCATCGCCGGCACGGTGACCACCGAGGACCTGCTCAGCCGCGTCTTCGCGTCGTTCTGCATCGGCAAGTAACCACCGCGCCTCCTCCTCCTCGTCCAAAGCCCACGGATTGCACTCCGTGGGTTCGTCCAAGCGCGCCCTCCTCTAGTGCTCTGTCACGCCTAAAGTGATGGGTTACATCGCCCAGCGCGGCACGTTTAGCGGCGACCCGCAGGGGAGCCCTCCGTCCCTGCTACCCATCAAACAACGCCTGACGCGGCACTAGTTCCCGGTCGGCTCATAGCCGCGAAGAAGCTTCAGGAACTCGTTGTCGGTCGAGAGCACCAACCGCGTGCCCGGCCGCAGCGTCCGCTTGTACGCCTCCAGACGCCGCAGGAACGCATAGAACTCCAGGTCCTGCCCGATGGCGTCGGCGTAAATCTTGATGACCACGGCGTCGGCCTCACCGCGTATCTCTGCCGAGCGCTTCTCCATGTCACCCTCGATCTCATCCAGCTCCTTGCGGGTGTTGCCGATGATGCGGTTTCGCTGCTCCTCCGCCTCCGACTCGAACAGGCTGGCGATTCGCATTCGCTCCGATTTCATCCGCTCATAAACCTCGTTGCGGACGCTTTCGATGTAGTTGACGCGCTTGATGCGCACCTCGGCCACTTCCATGCCGTAGGTGTCCCGGAGATCATGCACCACCGCCAGGATCTCCTGCTCCATTTTCTGTCTGCCCACGCTGATGCGCTCCTGCCGACCCTTTTGATCAGCCTGGAACTCCGCCGACTCGTAGACCAGTGGTGTGTTGGAGCTGCGCACCGCGTCAATCAGATTGTAGCTGGCCACGACGTCACGGACGGCCGAATCGACCAGATCGTCGAGCACCGCTTGGCCTTTGGGTGCCGTGCCCACGGCCATATAAAACTGCATGGGATCGACAATGCGCCAACGGGCCCACACATCGATGAACACCCGCTTCTTATCCTTGGTGGGCATGTTCTCCGCATCGCCGTCCCACGGCAGCAGCCGCTTTTCCAGCCGGTGCACCTCTTGAATAAACGGCGTCCTGAAGTGCAGCCCCGATTCGGTCAGCGCCCGCTTGGGGTCGCCGAATTGCGTGACGATCACCTGCTCTCCTTCTTTGACGGTGAATGCCGACGCCTTGATGACGATCGCGACGATGACTGCGATGATCAGGATGATAATTCCGCGATTCATCGGCCACCTCCTTTCGCGCCCTTGACCAGCGCCCCGGTCCTGTCCAGATCGAGCAGCGGCAGCACCCCGCGCACCGACTGGTCGATAATGATGATGTCGTCCACCTTCGACAGAACATCCTCCATGGCCTCCAGGTAGAGCCGTAGTCGCGTGACCTCTGGCGCTTTTTTGTATTCCTCCAACTTCGACAGAAACGCGTTGGCCCGGCCGGTGCCGGCCTTGACCACACGGTCCATGTAGCCTTCCGCCTCGGCGATCGCCCGGTCGCGCTTGCCCCGGGCTTCGGGAATCCTGCGGTTGCGCTCGCCCAGCGAGTTGTTCACTACCCGCTCCTTGTTCTGCCGCGCCCGGTTGACCGCGTCGAACGCGTCTTTCACCAGGTCCGGCGGCGATACCGTCTGCAGCTTGACCGCAACCACCGTGACCCCACAGTCGAAGTTGTTCAGGAACTCCTGCAACTCCCGCTTGCCGTCGGTGGCGATTTGATCGCGTCCCGTGGTGAGCACGGTGTCCACGCTCACGTCGCCCACCAGTCGTCGCATCACCGTCTCCGATGCGTCGCGGATCGTATCCTCAACCGCGACCCGCTGACTCCGCGCCCCGCCGATGGCAAACAGGTACTTCGCCGCGTCGTTGATCTTGTACCGCACGATCCATTCAACGTGCGCCAGATTCAAGTCGCCCGTCAGCATGCGGGCCACGTCCTTGCTCGTTGCGGTCGGACGTTCGTACATCGTCCGGCGACCGGGCTGGGCGGTGACGAAGCCGAACTCCAGCTTCTGCACCTTGGCCACCGGCACCTGCTGCACCGTCTCGATAGGCCAGGGCAGCTTGGTGTGCAATCCCGGCTCGGTGAGCCGGGCCAGCCGGCCGAACCGCAGAACCACGCCCTGCTCGTCTGCCTCTACTTTGTAAAACGTCGTGTCCAGACCCACCAACACCACCACCCCGATCGCGATCACCACGATCAATCGGCGATAACGTCGGAAGTAAAACTTCAGCTCATCGATAGCCTGGTCGAATTCCTGCTTAGCCATCCACCGCTCCTTAAAAGTTGACCAACACCACAGCGCTTGATTCGCCTGCGAATTGTCGTCTAAAGCCCACGGATTGCAATCCGTGGGACAGCATTCCACCAGTCGTACTCGGAAAATCACTCACTACGTTCGCAACGCCGGACGATAATCGACGTAAGAACGAGTAACGGCAGGTTGGCAGGAACCCACCGAGGGTATAGCATTCCCTGCGGAGCGGAATTGAGGGATTCTGGCGCGTTAGCGGGGATTTGATCTGTGGCGACATCAGGCGAGCTGAGCCCCGGCGCCCTCCTGCGTGGCGGGCTGGGGATGCTGGTAGCCCTGTCGGCGGTGGCCGCTTCGGGGTGCGCCGTGGGGCAAGCCCCCGGTCGAGGGCGCACCCTGCATTTGCAGGAGCGGACCACCGGCGGCTGGTATTGGCTTTATCTGCCCCAGGGGTATGACGACCCCGTCCCGCCGGGTGCCCGGCGGCCCAAACGACCGCTGGTCATGACCTTTCACGGCATGAAGCCCTTTGACAGCGACAACAGCCAGATCCGCGAATGGCAGCAGGAGGCCGACCGCTACGGATTCGTGGTCTGCGCCCCCGATCTTTCTGTCTCCGCCCTGTTGGGGCCGGTGCCGCTGAACCAGCCCGATCACCCCAGCCTGAAACGCGACGAACGCGCCGTCATCGCCATCATGAACGAGGTGTACCAGATCGCCGACGTCGATCCCAACCGGGTGCTGGCCACCAGTTGGTCTTATGGCGGCTACGTGGCCCATTACATGGCCAACCGGTACCCCGAGCGGTTCAGTTGCATCGCGGTGAAGCAGTCGAACTTCAACGCTGATCTGCTGGACCCCGCCAACGTCCCGCGCTACCGCGACCACAAGGTGGCCATCTACTACACTGAGAATGACTTCGCCCTGTGCAGGCGGGAGTCGCGGGCGGCCGCGGAGTGGTACGCCCGGCACGGTTTTGACCTTACCTTCGGGGTATTTGAGAAGAAGGGCCACGAGCGGACGCCGGGCGTCGCAGCCGAGTTCTTTGCGCGAATCTGCGGCGCCGAAGCCAGGACCCCGCCGATCGAGCTGGCCCGGATGCAGATCAAGCTACAGCAACTCGAGGACGTTCCCACGGCCGCGACAACGACCAGGCCCGAGATCATACCAAGGTTGTCCCAGGCGCGGCGGTCGGCCGGTTCGGCCGCAACCCCGGCCCGTTTGCCACACGACGTGAGCACAAGCTCCAGCCGGCGGGTGGTGCTTAGATCGGAACCGGTGTTGCCCCTCGGGCGAGGCCCATCGGCCAAGCAGGTGGTGCCGCCGGTCGGGTTGGCAAACGAAGGGCCGGTGCGTATCCGTTTGAGCACCACCATCGGCGTGGCGCCGTTACTCGTGGGCTATTCCGCGCTGCTGCCCAAATCGATCCGCAAAGACGCTCACCTGCTTTGGACCGACCAGGGCGAGCCGCTCTCCAACGGCCTGCACGGCCAGAAGGTGTTCACCGAACCGGGCGACCATTCGCTGGAGCTGCTGGTGACCACCCCCAACGGGACGGAATACCGCTCTTCGCGTACCATCACCGTGATCGAGAGGGTATCGAAGGTGAAACCATGACGCCGAATGACGATTGCGAATTGGGGATTGCGGATTGCGGATTGCGGATTCCCCTTCGTCCCTCCGTCCCTTCGTCCCTTCCTCCCTTCCTCTCCCCTTCGTGCCTCTCTCCCCCTTCGTCTCTGGGCAGCATAGTTTACAAAGCGCCCGCGCGGTTGGCGATGTTCATGGTAGCCGCCTATCAAGTCCTGGTGCGGCCTTTCTTGTTCGGCACCTGCCGTTACTGCCCCACTTGCAGCGAATACGCCATTCAAGCCTTGGCTACTCACGGCCTGTTGCGCGGGGCGGGCATCGCGGCGATTCGACTTGTCAAGTGTCACCCGTTGTCACCCGGCGGATACGATCCCGTACCACCTGGAAACTAGTGCTCTGACACGCCTCAAATGACGGGTTACATCGCCCAGCGCGGCACGTTTAGCGGCGACCCGCAGGGGAGCGCTCCGTCCCTGCTACCCCTCAAACAACGCCTGACGCAGCACTGGTGACTGGAAACTAGAACCGAAGCTACTTTCTGGCGCTCCGTCACAGCTAGATTGACGGGTTGACGCCGGCAGTGACTTTGTCGTTTGGCAGACGCTGGAAGCCTAATCCCCACTCCCTCACTCCGTAATCCAACCCACAATTCGAACGTTGACGCGCCGCTAATTACTCCAATAGAGTCAACCCTATTTCCCCATCTTCACTATTATGACAAACGGGTCATTCATTCATTTTGCGCTCGACGCTGCACCCCACGGCTATTACCATCCTATACCAATACGAGCGGCATATGGGATAACCCCTACTGATTCGTATTGACTCGGGGAATCCTCGGGACGCTGAAAAGCACGGTCTAGTCGCGCGGGACCTGACCGCCGAATCGAGTACCTCGGGCGTAGTGCGAAGGGCGGAGTCGCGCACATGTTGTTCTGCCGGCCTCAACAACTCTGGCTACGAGTTCGCCCTGCGAAACCGGCGCGGTCGCCTAACGCTTTTACGCTGATCGAGATACTCGTAGTCGTCAGCGTGGTCGCAACGCTGGCCGCCGCCATTCTCCCGTCATTCCGCGCCGCACGTGAAAAGGCTCGAACTGTCGTCTGCGCCGCCCACACCGCCGCCATCGGCCGCGCCGCCGCCACCTACTCCACGGAATCCACAGGCTGGCTTTGCGGTTCGCCCGGCACCAGTGGCAGCATCATGTACAGCCGCACCCCCGAACCTCTCCCCGCTGAAGAGGACATCCCCACCGACCCCATGCAGAATTGGGATTACGCTGGAGCGCTGGCCCCCACCTACATGAACATCTCGCTCCCAGCCAACCGCGCCTTGCGCATGAAGCAAGTCATCATTGAGGTCTTCGCCTGCCCCTCCAACCACTACTACGCCGACCCGGTGGCCGGTGAACGCGCCTCCGACGGCGGGCCTATCGGAACATTCGATCGCCAACCCATGGTCAGCTACAACACCTTCCGCAATTTCCTTCTTTGGCCCCGGACCATGGTCAACCGCGACCCCACAAGACCCTGGGGCCCCCGCGCCCCCAACCCCCAAGCCAGCTTCGACACCATCGGCGGCAACACCATAAGACCCAAAAACTACCGGCCCCACATCGACAAGATCATCAACCCCGCCGCCAAAGCTTACCTGGCCGACGGTAATCGCTTCACCGATGAGGAGGCCCGCATCACTTACGACATGGAATGGAACGCCAAAGCCGGCGGCGCCTTCGCCAACGGAGGCCCCACCCTGCACAACGGCCACACCGTATCCGGTCACCCCATCCTCTCCAGCTACCACTACGAGAAGGAGCGTGGTCGGCCCGCCTACCGCCATCACGCATCGAGAAACCCTGGCATCGTCGTCAACTTCTTCGACAGCCACAGCGAGTTCATGGCCGAAGCCCAATCCCGCGAGCCCGACACCTGGTGGCCCAAAGGCACCATCATCCCCTTCTCCGAATTCAACGAACCCTCCCAAAGGCTGATCGCCCCCCGCATCGACCCAATGAGCCCCTACTACCTCGTCAACCGCTGATCGAAAACGGGCAAACTCCCGTCGCAACGCCGCGCCAATGGTTTTCACAGACAACTGAGTTTTCGAGATCGCGCGACTATTGAGATGTAGATCCGGTGAACGCATCAGGCGGTGGCTATACCCGCCCTGGCTGATGGCGGCGGAAAACGACTGTCCCAACAGTCACGAACAACAGGACCATGATGACCAGGCCCCATTCCGAGACAGCGGGAATCCCGATGTCGATCTCTATGAGTTCACCGTTGATCGTGGCGCCGTTGTTGATGAGCGTCTGGTAGTACACCGGCCCACCTTCGATCGTGACCGTTGCGTTGTTGCCCAATACCAGCGTGCCCACGTACAAGGCGTCGGGGGCAGGCGGCGTGACGTCGGGGTTGTTGACGCGGGAGTCGACGAAAGTGACGGCGGTACCTTCAGCCACCTCGATCTTGGGTATGGCGAAGTTGCTGAACAGCCCGCCCTCGAACGATCCGAAATCCTGGCTGGCTAACTCGAACGTCTGATTCACACCGTCCAGCACCAGTGTCCCGCCGGTCCAGTTGAAATCGTCAGGGTTGCGGCTGCGATTGTCGAAGTCGCCGCTCAATGTCACCATCGCCGCGGACCCGACAGGAGCAGCAAGAACGAACCGGGCGGCCGCAGCGCTGGCGCCGCCGACAACGACTTCCGCTCCGTCTTCCACGATGAATGTGCCGCCGACATTCAGCGTCGCAGCGTCAAGAATCTCCAGTCGGGGCGGCTGGCACGTGCCCAAAGATTCACACTCAGAGCTGATATCAAGTGCGAAACTGCCGATCGTCGAAGCCGACATGGTGTCCTGAAGAATCATGTGCCCCCGGCCGAAGGGCTCGTTGGTGATCAGGACGCTCCCGGCGGACAGCGATGCAGAGGTTAGCGTAATGGCATCCGGGTCGGCCTGGTACATGCCGTTGACCAGGTTCAGGGACTCAGTGACGTCGATTCCGGCTTGGTCCGCCAGGTCAACGGACGTGCCGTCCTGTATCAGCACGGATAGCGCCATGAGACTCCCAGAGGACGACATGGTTATACCTGGAGTGATACTTGGAGGCGGGAAGCACCCGGCCAGGGGATTTGAAAGGCAGAAATCGCTGACCCGTATCGATCCCAGCGGCACACGCAGCGTTTGGGCGTTGTCGATCTGCACTCGGCCCTCATTCACCATGCCCTTCTCGGTTGCGATGGTCAGGTCGCCGCCCGTGACATTCAAACTCGGGCCACCAATCAGTTGCAGAGAATCGATCGTCGCATTGATGTCCAGGACGACGTTGACGAGGGGGTTGACCTCCCTTTCAATGTTGACGCTGAAGGTCTGCCCCTTGGGCACGTTGTCCGGCACACCCGGCGGATCCCAGTTGAGGTTGTTGCTCCAGTTGGCGTTCTGCACGCCGGTCCAATCGCTACATTCATCCGGGACTCCGAACGGGGCTTCCACGTCCTGCGAAGTGCCCGCATCGATGTCACAGCCGTCTGGGACACCGTTCAGGTTGCAGTCCTCGCACGCCGGTGTGTCAAGCGGGCAGTTGGCGATGTCGCACTCGTCGGGGATACCGTTGCCGTCGCAGTCCGGATCGCACTTGTTATTGCAGAAAAACGGTCCGCCCGGGGCCTGGCTATTCTTGTCGATCTCACACTCGTCCGGGACGCCGTTTTCGTTGCAGTCGGAGCTTGTCTCCCCGGCTACATCCTTGTCGTCCGGGATGCCGTTCTCGTTGCAGTCCGACGCAAACTCATACGCCCCCATGTCCACAATCGCTACGCCGAGACCCGGATTCCCGGTGTCATCGGTGAACGGATCGTCCAGGAACCGCTGATTGCCGTCCAGATCGAACGGGATCGGTTCGGCGGTGTCCATGTCATTGTCCAGGTCGGCGGTATCAGCGGGAACAGCGTCGTTGTCTCCAGCGTCGATGGCAGGGGATCCGAACAGCAGCCTCAAATCGTCGTCAGCCGTCCCGGGTATGTCGTCCGGTCCGTCGGCGTCAACGAACAGCGGATCGCTGTTTACGATCCCGGCTCCGCCAGCGCCGCCCCAGCCACCCTGAACGATGCTGTAATCGACCACCGGGGTCCCGCTGTCAATATGGATTTGGGCCGACTCGTCCATCCCGCCGCTGTCACTGTTCCCCCAGAAAATGCAGTTGGTCACTGTCGGGCTACTGCCTACGTTGTACATCCCGCCGCCGAAGATGGTCCCACTGTTCCCGCTGAACGTGCAGTTGGTCACCGTCGGGCTGCTGTTGGAGAAATTCATCACCCCTCCGCCGGTGTTAGCCTCGTTCTCGCTGAAGACGCAGTTGGCTACTGTCGGGCTGCTGGTATCGTTGTGCACGCCGCCGCCCCCTGACGCCTGGTTTCCGCTGAACACACAGTTGGTCACCGTCGTGTTGCTGTTCACGACAAAGTTGTTCATTCCGCCGCCGAAGGTGGTCGCACTGTTCCCACTGAACGTGCAGTTGGTCACCGTCGGGCTACTGCCGGGCCCATTCTCCATTCCGCCTCCCCGGCTGGCCTTGTTCCCGCTGAACGCGCAGTTGGTCACCGTCGGGCTATCGCCGGTGCTGTTGTGCATTCCCCCGCCGTGATGGATGGAGCTCCCGCTAACGGAGTTCCCGCTGAACGTGCAGTTGGTCACCGTCGGACTACTGCCGGTCCAATTCACCATTCCGCCGCCGAAGGTGTCGAAGCTCCCGCTGGCGGAGTTTCCGCTGAACGTGCAATTGGTCACAGTCGGGTTACTGAGACTCCAATTCGACATTCCGCCGCCGTAAGCGTTGTCGCTCCCGCTGGTCGCACTGTTCCCACTGAACGTGCAGTTGGTCACTGTCGGGCTGCCGCTGTCGTTGTGCAGTCCGGCGCCCCGGTTGTCGGGGGTCGTTCCGTCTGCGTTGCCGCCGGTTATGGTGAACCCGTCGATCACGGCCGTGGCGTCGGTGCCGCTGCCGGTGACGATGTGGTAACTGTTCTCGCTGTTGTTCTGCTTGATGATACAAAAACCGTCGAGACAGAGCCCGCCGAGTGAGTCGCAATCGGGGGAGTCCTGAGTGCAAGCGTCGGGTACATCGTCGCCGGTGAGGTCGCCGCTGAGGGTGGTGACGTTGATGGCCGGATCACGCTGGCTGAGCATGGTCTCGACGCCCGTAAACCCGCCGTAGACGGCCACCCCGTTGATGAGTTGAAACGTCGCGCTGCGGTCCCCCCCCGGTCACACTCAGCCCGTCATCGGGATTGTAGGTCCCCGCAGCCACCCAAATCTCCGGGGTGAAGCCAAGAGACCCTGCGGCGAAGTCAAGTGCATCCTGGAGTTCTACAAAGGCGTTGCTCCACGACGTCCCATTATTGGCCCCGCCAACCACGGTCTTGTCCACGAAAACAATCGGAACAGCGATGCTGCCGAACTCATAGGCTCCCATGTCAACAATTGGCGCGATCCCGTTTCCTCCGTCCGTAGTCCCTGGGTCATCGGTTCTTCGCAGATTTCCGTCAAGATCGACGGTGATGCCCAGCACCGTGTTGTCCGCCACATCAATGCACGGGGAACCAGCCGACAGCCGAAGGTCGTCATCCACAGTCCCAATCGTGTTGTCGAGCCCGTCGGCGTCAACGAACAGCGGATCGGCGTCGATGTTGCCCACCCCACCGGCGAGTGTGCTCAATCCCTGGATCAAACTGTGCGTCACATTCGCCGCCGGCCCAACGATGAGCTGCGCCGCCTCGTCCGCGCCGGAGGCGTTGGTGTTGCCCCAGAGAATGCAGTTCGTAACGACCGACGCGTCCAGCGGGTCGGCTTGAATTCCACCGGCATTGCTCAGCAGCGCCGAGTTGGAACTGAGTGTGCAATTGACCAGCGTCAGGCTCGTGTTCGATCCCAAAGTACCGATCGCGCCGCCATTCTGCGCTGAGTTCCCGCTGAACACGCAGTTGACAAGCGTTTGCTGTCCGCCGGCAAACACACCGCCGCCGCTGGTACTCGGAGCGGCGTTGCCGGTGAACCAGCAGTTCAAGAGCATCAGAGCCGAGACGTTTCCGAGGGTTGCCATACCGCCGCCCGAGGCGTTCGTGGCCCGGTTGTCTCGGAAAATGCACCCGGTGAACTCGGCGTCGGATTCTGTGGCGTTCGCACCGCCGCCGCGTCCCGCAGAATTGTCGGCGAAAACACAGTTCCCAACGGTTGGGTGGCCGCTCAGCGTCGACGTGCTGACCAGCATTCCGCCTCCAAAGAAATCGTCACCCGATCCGTTCGCATTTCCGTCCTGGATCGTAAAACTGTCCAGAATCGCCGTGGCGTCGGTGCCGCTGCCGGTCACCACGTGGTAGCTGTTTTCGACGTTGTCGGCGAAATCGGGGCCGTCGTTGCCGATGAGGTCGCCGCTGAGGGTGGTTACGTTGGTGGCCGGATCACGCTGGCTGAGCATGGTCTCGACGCCCGTAAACCCGCCGTAGACGGACACGCCGTTGATTAGTTGAAACGTCGCGCTGCGGTCGCCGCCGGTCACGCTCAGCCCGTCATCGGGATGGTAGGTCCCTTCGGCCACCCAAATCTGGTCACCGGAAATTGCGGCGTCCAAGCCATCCTGCAGGAAAACAAACGCATCCGTCCAACTCGCCCCGTCGTTGGCCCCGGTGGCGTCAGTATCGACGTGGATCACCGATGGGCCGGCGGGGGCCGGGCAAGCCATCCCGAGAAGCGCTCCCACGGCTACGGCGACGAGCGTTTTGCTTTGCCATCGATCGATGCTGCACATGACACCCTCCTTTTTGACAACGGTCGGTTCACTTCGTGTGCCCGAACGAACATGGTTCCAGTATACCAAAAACACCATCGGGATTTCTCGGATTACGCTGCTATTTCGTGTCGTGGGGGGACGCATTCCGGTGGGTGCCCCATGCCGTCCGGGCGTGGGGGACTGAATTCGAGGGTGAGCTTGCCCTGGCGTGTGATACCCGCCCCCCACCCCTGGAAGGCTTGTCGATTTAGTCGTTTGGAGCGATCCATGATGTAGCGCCACCCCTTGTGGGTGGCGCCCAACGCGGGTGCTGCCACCCACAAGGGGTGG
>JAZGDL010000190.1:0-7165 GCA_036477795.1 Phycisphaerae bacterium | reverse complement strand
GGCCGCTCCAGGAGAGGGAGGTTGCCCGGCTGGGGGTGCAACTGGCCGAAGGCTTGGCGGCAGCGCACGAGCAGCGGGTGGTGCACCGCGACCTCAAGCCCGCTAACCTGCGGGTGACGCCCGACGGGCGGCTGAAGATACTGGATTTCGGGCTGGCCAAGCTGGTACGGCCGGACGTAGTTTCGGCCACGGCCACCACGGAGAGCTTCACCGAAACGCAGGGGGTGGCGGGAACACTGCCCTACATGGCACCCGAGCAATTGCGGGGTGAGGGAGTGGATCATCGCACCGACATCTGGGCGGCGGGCGTCGTCCTGTACGAGATGGCCACGGGCCGCCACCCCTTCGAGGCGAAGTTCGCGGCGGCACTCGCGGCCGACATTCAAACGAAGCCACCCGTACCGCCAAGTCAGCTGAACCCGAAGTCCTCACGGCGCTTGGAAGAAATCATCTTGAAGTGCTTGGAAAAAGAACCGGAACACCGCTACCCAGCGGCCAAGCATCTGCAGATAGCCTTGGCTGCCTACGAGTCGAAGATCACCGGGCGCGAAGTTGGCTTGCGGGCTCTGCTGCGGCAACCCAAATTCGCCATACCAACCATCCTGCTCACGCTTGCGGTTGTGGTCTCCGCAGTTTGGTTCTGGGTCCAGCAGTCGCACGCCAGTTGGGCACGGACCGAAGCACTTCCCGAAGCGGCGCGTCTCATTGGGCAGGGGAAAATCTATGCGGCCTTCCGGCTCCTGCGGCGGGCCGAAGCCTACGTGCCGGATGATCCGATCCTCAAACAGATGCTCCTCGAGTCCACAACGCCGGTCACCGTTCGGACTACGCCGGCGGGCGCTGACGTCTACGTCCGGGATTTCTTCGATGAACCGGATGCCTGGGAGTTCCTCGGCTCTGCACCCCTGGACGAGCTGCGCCTCCCGACGGCCACGCTCGTCTTTAAGATCTCACGCGAAGGCTTCGAGACTAGGGAGTTGCTGGCCTTCACGCTGGCTCGCACGCTTGGCTTCTCACTGCAGCCGGCGGGCGAGGTTCCCCCTAACATGGTGCATGTCCCCGGGGGGCGCTACGAGCTCTTCAGCACGCCAGTCGTCGAACTGGACGACTACTGGGTCGATAAGTATGAGGTAACCAATCGGCAGTTCGAGACGTTCGTCGATCGTGGCGGGTACGAGAAGCGCGAATACTGGACCGAGCGGTTCGTCAAGGACGGCGTCGTACTTTCGTGGGAAGAGGCGCGACAGGTGTTCCGGGATCGGACCGGGCGGCCGGGTCCCGCCACCTGGGAGCTAAGTACCTATCCCGACGGAGAAGACGATTACGCAGTCGGCGGCGTCAGTTGGTACGAAGCGGTCGCCTATTGCGCGTCAGTCGACAAGCAACTGCCGACGGTCTACCACTGGTACAATGCGGCTGATCTGGGGGGGATGACCGAGTTCGCGCGGTTCGGCAATTTCCAGACGGATGGTCCCGCGAAGGTGGGCCATCCCCTGCGGCTCGGCGTCAACGGCACCTACGACATGGCGGGAAATATCAAGGAATGGGTCTGGAATCAGGCCGACCTACGCCGCCGGTACATCCTGGGCGCCGGGTGGAACGAACCGAGCTACTACTTTCACGACTACGATGCGCAGCGCCCCTTCGATCGGCAAGCGACCTACGGGTTCCGCTGCGCGAAGTATGGCGCGCCCCTGCCGGCGTCGCAGACGGACCGCATCGCCCAGCCGTTCCGGGACTATCGCCAGGAGACCCCAGTCCCCGATGAGGTGTTCGCCGTCTACAAGAGCCTCTATCGATACGATCGAACGCCGCTTGATGGCAGGGTGGAGTCGATCGACGACAGCTTCGAGCACTGGCGGGTGGACCGGGTGAGCTTCACGGCTGCCTACGGCAACGAACGCGTGCCCGCGCTGCTCTTTCTTCCCAAGAATGCGCGGCCGCCCTACCAGACGGTCGTGTATTTCCCGGGCGCCAATGCGTTCCTGCAGCGATCGTCGTCCAGCGCCGTCGATGACGAGGGGTACTGGTTCCTGTTCTTGGTCCGGAGCGGCCGCGCAGTGCTGTTCCCGATCTACAAGGGGACCTACGAGCGGTCCACGGGTTATCCGGCGCTCCCGCATGTCTGGCGAGATATCATGATCCACTCGGCGAAGGATCTGGGGCGTGCCCTCGACTATCTCGAGACGCGCGCGGATATCGATGCGCGAAAGCTGGCCTACTACGGCTTGAGCATGGGCGCCGGCGTTGGGCCCATCATGACCGCGGTCGAGCCGCGCTTCCGGGCGAGCATCCTGTTGGGGGGCGGCCTGTACTTCTGGCGACGGCCCCCGGAATCGGAGGCGTTCAACTTCCTGCTTCGGGTCACCGTGCCGACTCTGATGATCAACGGCCGCCACGATTTCTTCTTTCAGTGGGAGACTTCGCAGGCCCCGATGTTCAAGCTATTGGGCACGCCGCCGGCCGACAAACGGCATCGCATCTTCGAGTCTGGACACATTCCGACCGAACAGCAGGAGGTCATTAAAGAGATCCTCGACTGGCTGGATCAGCACTTGGGACCGGTGGGATAGCCGCTTGAATCAGACTGGAAAGCGATATTCGTCGTCTCCGCTCCGACCCGCGCTTCCAAGACCTGCTGCGGCGGATGAACTTCCCCCCGTAGGACGAAAAGCGGAGACGAGGAAGCCGTTGCCATGAAAGCAAGTATTGCGACCCGGTTGGTGCCAGCGCTTACGGTGTTTGTGCTCATTAGCGTGCAGGCGTGGGGGCAGAACGTAGCCACGCTCGAAGGTAGGGTGACTGACCCGACGGGAGCAGTTGTCCCCGGGGTGGAAATCACTTTGACCGACACGGCCAGCGGGGGAACTCGAACCACGACCACAAACGCCGATGGCACCTACAGCTTTGCTCAGCTTCGCCCCAGAACCTATACGGTTCGGGCCTCGCAGCAAGGTTTCAAGACGTTCGTGCAGGAGAACGTGCAACTCTTGGTGGCGACAGCCACGAGACTGGACATTAGGTTACAGCTCGGCGCTGTGACCGAACAAATAACCGTGCGAGCCGCTAAGATACCGACCATCAACACCGTAGACGCGACAGTGGGAAATCCCTTTGGGGAAGTGCTGGTGAAGAGCCTTCCCTTTTCGGCGCGAAACCCAATGAATCTGTTGACCCTCCAACCCGGCGTGGTGTTCACGGGCGAATCTGACACGGACTTACTGTTTCAGGGTTCGATCCAGCAGCTGGATCATCGGGAAGGAGCGGTAAACGGCATCCGCGGCAACCAGAGCAACATCACCGTGGACGGTGTGGACGCGAACGACTGGGAAAACCAGGCGGCCTTTACCAGTGCTTTGCCGTTGACACTGGATTCAATACAAGAATTCCGCGTAACGACCAGCAATGCCAACGCCACCGAGGGTGGAGCGGCGGGCGCGCAGGTGGCGCTGGTGACCAAGAGCGGCTCCAACCAATGGCATGGAAACCTGCGCTGGTACCACCGCAACACCGCCACGGCGGCCAACTCCTTTTTCAACAATGCTGCTGGCCTGCCCACCCCCAAGCTGATCCGCAACATTGCAGGCACTTCTGTTGGGGGCCCCATTAGGAGAGAGCGGGCATTCTTCTTCTTTGACTTTGAAACCCGGCGGGAGTCAAGCGAGGAGCCGGTGTTTCGAAGCGTGCCCACCGAGACCCTCAAGGCCGGCTTCCTCACCTACGAAACCACGGCAGGCACCACAGCTACGCTTGCCCCCGCCGACATCCAGGCGTTGGATCCGGCCGGGCTGGGCGTCAATCCGGCTATGCTGCAGTTCATGAGCCTCTACCCGGGGGGAAATGATCCCACCCAGGGACGCGACGCTGGACTAAACTTCAGCGGGTTCCGGTTCAACGCTCCCCTCAAGACCAATAACAACATATATACGCTGCGCCTGGACTTCAACCTGAGTCGGGATGGCCGGCACACCGCCTTTTGGCGGGGCACGCTGGGGGACATCAAGCGTGACCTGCTTCCGGCACAGTTCCCGGACCGGCCACCCGCTTCAACCCTGTTGAACAACAGTAAGGGGTTCGTGTCCAGCTACACCGCACAGCTCCGTCCTACGCTCATCAACACCTTCCGCTGGGGTCTAACCCGGCTGGGAGTTGAGACGAGTGGTCGCGATGGAGACAGGCTTGCCGTTACCGGACTCGGGTTCGACGACCATACGAACTTCAACCGGGCTGAGGAGCGGCGCGTACCGACGCATGAGTTCAAAGATGACCTTACCTGGATCCGCGGCCGGCACGTTTTCCAGACTGGAGTGGCGCTACGCTACATCCGCGAGGATGGACTCACCAAACAGCTTTCGTTTCCTACTTTGAACGTGAACCCTGGTTTTTGCCTTGACTTCTGTCGCGACCCGGTCGATGCGCTTAATGCCGACGGTGACCTGAGCAATGACCCCGCCGACCCGTTTACCTTCGCCCAGGCCTTCATGATGTTGACAGGACCAATTACGCAGGCTATTGCTACCGCCTTTTTCGATCCTGAGACCTTAGCGGTCCTGCCGCAGGGAACCCCGAAGACACGGAAACTCGCTGAAAACGACTTTGAGATGTACGTGCAGGATTCCTGGCGGCTGCGGCCGAACCTTACGCTGACTCTCGGCCTGCGCTACAGCTACTTCTCTCCCGTCTGGGAGCAGAAGGGACGGCAGGTGCGGCCTGCAATCGATCTGGGCGATTGGTGGGAGCAGCGCGTCAGCGATATGTTCAGTGGGATCCCCTCTGACCGCTCGCCGCTGCTGGCGTTTGACTTGGCCGGTAAGGCCAACGATGCGCCTTCGTGGTGGGAGCCTGACAAGAACAATCTGGCACCCCGGGTGGCGCTAGCCTGGAGCCCTGGCTTTACGGATGGAGTGGGCGAGTTTCTGTTCGGTGGGCCGGGGAGGAGTTCGGTGCGTGCGGGCTTCGGCGTGTTCTATGGCCGGGTTGGGGGTTCGTTGTCGGTGGCCACCGACACCCTGGGTTCAACCGGACTCACAAACACGCTCATCAGTCCATTCCAGTTTGGCTTGGCCAACGCCCCGCGGTTTTCGGGTAGCTGTGATGTCTCAGGGTGCACGGGCCTGCCTCCGCTCAATCTGTTCTTGAATCTTCCCAGCACCGTGGCCTTCCCGTTCGTGGCGAGTGCATTCACCGAAAACGTGGGGTTCGTGGTGGACAACGATCTCTCCACACCGTATTCCATGAACTTTGCTCTCTCGGTCCAACGAGAGTTAACCAAGTCAATCACCTTGGACATCGGCTACGTGGGAACCCTGGGGCGGCAACTGCCCACCAAAGTCGATTTCGGCCAATTCTATGGGTTTTTCGTTGACACCAATTCTGGCCAAGACTTCTGGGGTGCGTACAACCGGATCGTGGACTTGATCGGGCCGGACGTGTTCAACCCGGCGACCCCGGTGGGCGCCGTGGCACCGGTTGCGTTCTTTGAGAATACTCTCCCCAATCTCCCGGGCTATCTGGCATCCCTGTTCGGCGACCCCAGCTTTAGTGGGTTGACATCCACCCAGGCATTCTACATGTTAGCCAGCAGCTTGGCTCCCAGCTGGGCTGACCCTGCGTTTTTCATGGACGCCTTGCCGGCTTTCCTGGGGGATAGCCCATGGAGCGCCGCCCTCGATCCTGAGAGAGACGGGCGGGTGTTGTTCCAGCAGCAATTCTTCGCCCTGCCGGCCTGGGTGAATTGGGGCTCCTCGAACTACCACAGCTTGCAAGTCTCGGTGCGAAAGACCGCTGGCGACAGTGTGTTCGGATTCAACTACGTACTCTCAAAGTCGATTGACAACGGCTCCAGAGCGGTGAGCGTCGATGCGTTGGACATCACTAGACTCGGTTTCGATTCCACGTTCCTGCCTGACATTCCCAATGCCTTTTTGCCCAAAGCCCATCGGGCCGTATCGGATTTCGACCTCCGGCACAATTTCAATGCCCACTGGGTGATTGCGTTGCCTTTCGGGCGTGGTCGCGCCATCGTGCCAGATGCCTCCGGAACGCTTCAACACTTGCTTGGAGGTTGGCAAGTGGTGGGGAATTGGCGGTGGCGTTCGGGCTTTCCGTTGAGCCCGGGCAACGGGTTCAACTTCCCCACGGCCTTCATCAACCCTCCGCCAGCAACGCTTCTTGGTCCCCTCAGCACAGATGTCACCCGAAGCGACCCCAACGGGCTGCCTAACCTTTTCCAAGATCCGGATACAGCCCGTGCCCTTCTGGCCTTTACGCGACCCGGTGGGGTCGGTTCCCGCAACGTGCTTCGTTCACCGGCTTACTTCAGCGTGGACCTGGGATTGGACAAGAGATTTGATCTCCCTTGGGGGGAGAACCACCGCCTGGTTTTCCGGTGGGAAGCCTTCAACCTGTTCAACAACGTCAATTTCGGAACTGTTTTTAGGGGTCAATTGGAGGGCAGCATTGATCTTGATGTTGATTCGCAGGCGACCTTCGGCCGCATCATCGCGACCGCCGGGCCGCGCGGTGGAGCGCGGGAGATGCAGTTCGCGCTCAGATACGAATTCTAGACCTAGGCCCGAAGCCCGGGCCGGGCCTCTGCCCACAGGTGCTCCAACCTGCAATCTGAGTCCCTCACGTACGTGCCAAAATCCTGTGGTTTTGGCGCGCCCACTTTCCCCTTGGTTGCGTCCTAGTTTTCAGACAGTTCGATGGTCTTTCGCAGTAGCGTTTTCGGAACTGCAAAGCTAGAATCCTCAGTCATGAAGATGAGAAGGATCATCCTTTCGCTCTTATTACTTGCCTGTACAAGTTCCCTTTCCGCCACAGAACCTCAAGTGAGAGCGGTCGGCACTGGTACGATCATTGCTGTCGTACTGGGTAAGGATGGCGCCGCCATAGCAAGTGACAGTCTTGTGTTAGGGCTACTAAGTGGCGACCGAACTCTCGTCGAAAAGGTCATCCCTCTGGGTGAGCGGATTTATTTCGTGGGGGCAGGCGTACCGAAAATAGCATACGTCTATGATGGAATACTAGTAGACCTAGATGTGAAGAAGTTTGGGGTCGCTACATTCTCTCAGCTAACAGCAGCAAATTCGTCCATCAGCATTCAGGAACTAGCCACTGAACTCCGCCATCGTCTGATGGGTGCCTATAATCAGGCCGTTTC
>JAZGDL010000019.1:0-2500 GCA_036477795.1 Phycisphaerae bacterium | reverse complement strand
GCTCTCGATGGCGTGTCCCTCACCGTCGCGGCCCTTGGCGCGTCGGAATTCGAGGTCGCCCTCATCCCCACGACGATCCAGAGGACAATCCTTGGGAGGCTCGGCGCCGGCTCGAGGGTCAACCTCGAAACGGATTACCTGGTGAAGGCGGCGGTCACCTGGCTCCAGCGGCAGGAGGGCTTGGGAGCCAAGGGTTCGGAGTTCGGGGCTGGAGGATCGGGATGAGGGGTCAAGGCTTCGCAGATACTTCTTGATTCTTGACTTGGGGTTTCTGATCTTCGGCGGTGAGCTGGCCTGCGTGCACGCAAAGAAGGGTCAGGTCATCTGCCTGATGCAGCGACCCCGACTGCAGGTTCAGCCGCCGACTGATCGTAGAGATCATCTCCTGCGGGGAGCTGAGGGCGCAGAGTTGCTCGAATTCCTGGCGGTAGCGCGTGTTTGGCAGATCCTCTGAGGCATCGTCCCGGCGCACCTGCGGGAACGCCTGCTCGAATCCGTCGGAGTACAGCAGCAGGTGATCGCCGAGTTCCAGCTCAACATCCAATTCATCGTATACCTCATCGCTGAAGACGCCGAGCAGGCCCCCGGAGGTTTCCAGCGCCACAGACCTGCCGTCGGAGTGAACCAGAAGCGGCGCGGGATGCCCCGCCCCGGCCAGTGTCAGCCGCCTCGAGCGGCAGTTGATGACCGCGTACGCCGAGGTTGCGAACCTGGTCGGTAGTCCGCGGTGGCGGATCATGTGGGCATTGAGACGTTGGAGGACCTCCTTCGGCTGGAGGATTCGAGCTGTTGATCCGTCAGGCTCACTGGTCGTGAGCGACTGGAGAATCACCATGGTCATGAGGGCGGCCGCGATCCCGTGCCCCACCGCGTCGGCGATGAAGATTCCGAGGTGATCCTCATCGAGACGGATGATGTCGTAGATGTCGCCGGAAACGAAGTGCGCCGGCCGCCACAATGCAGCCGTCGTTACCCCGTGGAGCGAAATGGGCTCTTGTGGAAGACGCTCTCGCTGGGCCACCGCCGCCAGGTGCAGCTCCTCATGGATCTTGTTGACCTCGCCGTGCAGCCCGCCGTAGGTTCGCCGGGCCACGGCCATCTCGCGCCAGAGACGGTTGATCTCGCGCTGCCTGTGAAGCATCCCATGAAGCCTCGCGCACAAGATCGGCCCCGACGTTTCACGGTCATCGACCAGTGTGCCGGAATGCTCAAAGATGTTGCTCGGTCTGGGTGGTTCGTCCAGCAGCGCGAGCACGGGGACATGCCAGTCCTCCAGGTACGCAAGGGGACGGAGAAACTGGGCGTGGCTGCTCGCCGAGTCAATGATCAGCACCACGGCGTCCAACTCGCGGACCATCGCCTCGGTAAGCTCATCCAGCCTTCCGGAGGTAAAGATTGCGCCGGGACTGATGTCCCAGGCGTTCATCAGTCGCCGACAGATCGCCTGGGCCACGATCTCATGGTCCGCGTCGGCAATGACGGCGATGTTCCACTTGGTCTTTGACGCCCTCACAAGTGTGCGCACCTCCCGATCTGCGACTCTCTGCCCAAAGATCGGACATCGGCCTAGCGGGCCAGCGCCTTGAGACGGCGAAGATCCAGCGCGATCTTGTCCTCGACTTCGAGGTTCAGTTTCTGGATCGAGCCCGCGGCCAGCTCGATGGCGAACTGGGCCGGATGGACGTTGGAGTACGTCGCGAGGCGTGCCCGATAATCGGCCGCTGTCTCATCGGCCCGGCGGGGCGGCTCCACCTTCATCTGGTGGGTGGCGGTGACCCTCCCCTGGGGATCGAGAAAGATGATGTCGATGTCGACGAGACAATCCCCCATCCAGAACCGGAGGATATTGGCATCAGGATAGATGAACAGCATCCCGCCATTGGGTGGGATCTGGGTTCGTCCCATGAGGCCGTAGGTGCGAGTGGCATCATCGTTGGCCAGCTCGAGCTCAAAGGGCTCGGCGTTGATCAGAATCCGTTCCCTTGTCGGGGTGGACGCGGGCTTGGTGCAGCCCCCGGCCGTCGCGGAGACCGCGATGAGCAGAGCCGCGGGCAGTCGCCGAATCGCACTCATTTGAATCCATCCCTGGCCGGCCTGCGGGGCTCGCCTGGTCTTGGCAGCCCTTCGGGGGCTTGTGCTGCGGAGCCTGCTTGTGCTTGCGTCCCCTTGGGCCGCGGGGACCGCCCACATAGGGTATAGTGCTCCGCCCGGAGCGGGGCAGCGGCCTGCGAGATGCCGCGGGGAGTGATTTCCATGGAAAAGTTGAACCCCCAGCAGATCGACTTGAACCTTCAGAACCTGCCGCAGTGGTCGCGCAACGGCGATGCCCTGCAGCGGACCTTTCGCTTCGATGATTTCAATGGGTCGATGGTATTCGTCAATCGCATCAGCGCTCTGGCGGAAGACATTCACCACCACCCGGACATCCTGATTCGATACAACAAGGTCACCCTGACCCTGACGACGCACGATGCGGGAGGGCTCACGGACCGCGACTTCG
>JAZGDL010000189.1:0-11982 GCA_036477795.1 Phycisphaerae bacterium | reverse complement strand
CGTTGGTCACCTCGGGCACCAGCAGGAACGGAGTGGCCCAGCCTGTTCCGTCGACATGGTAATACTGCAGCAGGAGTTGGTTCTCGGCAGCCGTGCCGATGCCGCCCTGGGCCGTAATTCGCATCTCGAGAGGCACGTCGACCCAAGGCCCACCCATAGCTGCACGAGCCTTGCGATAGATGGCGTGCAGCGTATCGCGGAGCTCCGCCTTCCGGCGCTTGAACTCCTCCAAGATGGGGCCCATCAAGAGCCCTGTCGTGGCGAAGGCGTGCCCGCCGCAGTTGAGGCCGGATTCTATGCGGACCTCGGAGATCCATAGGCCGCGCTTGGCGAGGAACTTGCCCTGTATCATCGCCGATCGCAAATCGCTGACCTTCAGAACGATCCTTTTCTTGATGAATCCGTTCTGGTTCGGGGAGAAGTCAGCGAATTGAGTCGCGTAGGTGTAGAGGCGCTGGTTCATGCCCGCGGAGAAGATGATGGAAGAGGTCAGCGAGCTGTTGGCGTACCCGCGGAGGGCCGCCATGGCGTCGGCGAACTCCGGCGCGAGCTTCTTCCCGTGGCGGTAGATGTCTCGATCGAGCTTGGTCATGATGTTCAGGTCAATCTCGCCCGGAACCGCAAGGCGGCGGAGTTCATCCTGCTTCCGGGCCTTCTCCGCCGGATCCGACGTGGCCAGCATCTCGCCGTAGGCTCGTCTGATCGGCGTGTCCGGGAGCATTTCGTAGTATCGCGTGATGTCGCTGCCCTCCTCGAACGGCGAGGCCTGCAACGCCTGAACCTGTCGCCGAACCAAGCGGTCAACGAGATTCAAGTAGGCCGTGATGCGCCGGGCGCGGGCGTCTTCTTCGCGCCCGGTAATCTCCTCGTAAGGCTCTTCCGCCTTCCTGCAGTGGAACTGTCGCATCTGCTCGATGAGAACATCGTCCACCAGGGAGATTACCGAGGTGATCCCGTATCTCGCCACCCGAAGCGGCGTGTCGATTGTGAATCCCGTGCCCATGACCGGGATGTGAAAGGTGTGCCCGCTACGAGCGGCCAGATCCGCCATGTCGCCTTCTCCGAGCTTGACCAAAGCCCACGGATTGCAATCCGTGGGATCGCGCCTCCTCCAGCACCCATATGCTAAGTCAGTTCGGGCGTAACGCAACCAGCGTATCGCCACCCGAAAAAATGCGGGTTTCCGGCGCCTTCTCCGAGCCGCGCCCGTCAGGAAGCGGGTCACTGCGGCATCAGCGGCTCCGCCGCGCCCCGCTTCCTGACGGGCGCGGCTCGGTTCAGTCCCACCGCGCACCACGCGAATGAAAAGGGTCAACGCTCCTCGGCTGGATCGGCGATCTTGAACCCCCGAAGCTCAGGGCTGAGCAGGCGAAAGCCGACGTCCGGCGGGCGCTTGTACCGCTCCGGAGGTGCATCAAGATCACCCCCATCATCGGACCCGTCCTCGCCGATCGAGTAGATAATGATGTGGGACCGACTTTCCAGTCGGTCAAGAAGACTGTCGGGCTCGATTTTGTAACGCAGCGGCATTTCGTCGAACGGATCGAGCGGGACGGTCTCGATGTAATCAGGGACCAGATCTCCCAGTTGGGCAGGCCACCGCCCGGAATGGAGTCGGTAGCGCTCCGCGCTCAGGGCAGTTCGTGCGCATCGCAGGGATGCGACGTGAGCGCTCCATCGTACGGTAGCACGCGACAAGCTGGGGTGGAGTATTCTGAACAGGAAATAGTACCCAGGCAAAGCGTCCACCTGGGCGTCCTGTGCCCTCGCTACCGGGATCGCGGAACCGGTGCCCGACACGTCAATGAGTTGGCCCAGCAACTCCAGCGACTTCGCGAGGTTGAGGTCCACCAGGCCGCTGAACGCCCAATTCAAACCGCGCGGCCAGACGAAGGGGACTTGGTCAGCTCGGGCGTAGTACGAAAGGGCAGCGGGGCCTCCCTTGTACACCTGTTCGTACAGGGGGATCTGCAGCAACCGCTCTGCGCGCAGCCCCGTACGAAACACACTTTGCGACTCGCGAGTGCGCAAAGCATCCTCTAGAGTATGCAGCGGATCGCGGACGGGGTGCCCGGCAGACATAACCCGTTCAATGGTTTGGACGGCCAACGCGTCGACCCTCATAGACACCAGCGCGGAGATCAAGTTCGGTTCGCCGGTCAATGACCCACCGATATTCAGTATAGTCATGCACCGTTCGAGCGATTGGCTCACGTCACCTTCAGCGACGTCGCGCAGGGCGGCGAGCGCTTCCAGCTTCGCGGCGCCCCGGACGTGGCTCAGATTGGGAAGTGCGCGCGTGATCGGGTCCACGGAAAGATCCACTTCGAATCGCCCGTAGGGCATGTCGTGGATGACGTCGAGCTTGCTCAGCAGATCGCCCTGGTGGTCGAGGTATTCTGTCACGCTGTCGAACATTTCGCCCGGCCACGGCTCGCCCCACCGTGGAAGTTTCGCCCTGCCGACGAGCGGAAGTGAACGGTGCTTGCCGTACGTTTCGTTTTGCGATTCGAGGTCGGCTTTGGCCGCGCCAAGGACCAGCGCAGAGTTTTCGTCGTCGGGAATTGTGGGGCGCCGTGCTTCCCATTCGGCGAAGGTAAGCGGTTCGTCCGCCTCGCGCAGCCGTGCGATCTGTTTGCTCAGCGCGGCCCGCCCGATCATCTTCAGAAACGTCGCGGGGATCAGGACGGCAAGGGCCAACGCGAGCAGCCCGACGATGATACGCTTGAGCCACTTGCCGCGTGCGGGGACGTTATCCTGCTGATGATCGATGGTGCTCATGGGCGGGGCTCTTTCAACGTGCGGGCCTCTCAACGCAACCGTCCCGCGATGTGCCCGAACTCAACAACGCCGTTCTCGACCGGGCAAAGCCCGGTCTATCGGCTGGGTGGCCCACCTCCTTTGGAGGTGGGGGAGCCGATGATCGTAGGGCGGTTCACCTGAGCGTATATCGTCGCGTCCCCCATGTCCAAAGGACATGGGCCACCCGGCTGGTTTGTAGCCCGCCTACCGCGCAATGATTGTAGTAGCAAGAGGTTGTGAGCGGTAGGGTGTATTAGACAGGCCGCGTGCCCATCCTTCAGGAATGGGGGACACTATGATCGACCCGACGATCGTGGAACGACTCCGACGGACGAATCATAGCGTGCCCCACGTCTGAAGACGTCGGCCACCTGTACCGCCGATTCACCCCCCCGACGCCCCGACCAGTCCACAATCCGCAATCGTCAATCATCAATCATCACCCCCCGCCCCCGCCCGCCGCCGCAGGTTTGCCGGGATTCGAACATCCACTTCGATAGCGCGAGCACCTGCGCCTCACCCGGAATTACCTCTCGTCGGGCATGTGGGCGCGCTTCCGCATCCGTGCTATGCTGTTCGCTGACTAATGAAGGACGGCCCATATGGGAGAACTCGCGACGCATGGACAGCGCCATCTCGGTGAACGGCGTTCCGATCCGCCTGACGGCGGAACGGTGGACCCATATCGTCGAGGCGAGGGACGAATTGGCCGGCCGTATGGATGAAGTGCTTGCCGCCGTCGAGGACCCCGATTGGATCACCCGCGGCTACCACGGCGCCCTGGTCGCATGGAAAGCCAAACGACGTAAGCGATTCCTGACGGTGATCTACAAGGAGCTGAGCAAACGTGACGGGTTCGTCGTGACAGCCTTCTTCACTTCAAAGCCGCAGAAACGGAACCGACTATGGCCCTAGCTCAACTGCGACAGAGCGACATCACCAGAATCCTGCAAGCCACCCCCAAGCTGCTCGATCTGCCCGCCCGGCGCATGTGGATCGACTACGACGCGGAGGCCGACGTACTCTACATCAGCTTTCAACGTCCCCAGCGCGCCGGTGACAGCGAGATGCGCGACGACGGGGTCATCATCCACCGCCGGGCTAAGCGCATCGTCGGCCTCACCATCCTCGACGCCTCGACCCGGTAGCGCCGATCCACCCCGAACCAATCCCCAATCATCAATCGACTGGCCCATCCCTTCAGGCAGGGTGGTCCCGCCATCTGCGGTCGGCTTTCCGGCGGACCCTGACACTGTTGTGGCGCTCCGAACAGCATGCGGAGGTCGTGGCTGTCTTGCCTGAACGCCGTCACGTTGCCGGCCGTCGCATCCGGCGCTCTCTTGCATGGGGCCCATTGCGCCATGTAAATAGCGGTTTTTCGCCATCACGACGCGGCAAATGGCGAGTCGATCGATTTTCTTGGTATTCCACTGGACACCCGTCTGCGTTTGTGGTATATACCTGCTTGGAACGGTTATCGGGCATGAGGCTGGTTACGCGCATTGATTATGAATCAACTCGCTCGTCCAGCCGTTCGCCGTATCGCGCAGGTTGTTTGATTTCTGACATCTCGTCCCCGGTGAAGCCGTCGTTTCAGTGACCCGGGCGCGAGCAGGAACAACCGTGGAGGTGGTAAATCGGCGCCCGCAAGTCGTTGGATTATCTCTTATCGTTCCGCCAGTTTGCCAGGCTCCACGCTTTTGATACGTGTTTCTATGGTGGCCCACCTCCTTTGGAGGTGGGGGACCCGATGATCGTCGCGCGGTTCACCTGGGCGTATATCATCGCGTCCCCCATGTCCAAAAGAACATGGGCCACCCGACCGATCCCGGCGGGTCGGGATCTGATGGGGCGGAGCTTCACTTCGCAAGTGGTGTGTCGGTGGAGCGGGACGTAAGCATAGCCAGGACCTCGAACCTATCTGGAGGACTTACCCATGAAGACGGCAGGCGAACTCAAAGACACTTTTCACGTTGACCGGAACTTTGAAACATTATCCCCCGTCCCTTCGCGCCGCTTTCGGCGCGGCGCGGCGGGCCGCTTCGCCACGGCGGCGGTGATGCTTGGGACGTTGCTCGTCGTGCTGGCGGCCACACTCGCTCAGCTCAAGGCCGACGCCGCGTCTCCGGCGAGCGCCGAGGCCACGAAGTATTCTGATGTGGATCCCAGCAGTCACACCCCGCGGCCTGTTTCCGGGACCTTGGACGTAAGCGTGGAACGGGGTGCAACCGGGGCACAAGAAGCTAGAGCAGGGGGCGTTACCTTTTTCACGGACCCGGCCGCGTTCGACAACGCCGTAGCTGGCGCCGGCAAGGTGCTCAAGGGCATCGAGGACTTCGAAGAGGCAGTTGCCCCGCCGGACAGTGTCTTACTTTTGGGCTGCGACCCGCTCGATACGGCATGTAATGACGGCGTCTTCTCTCCCGGTGATATCCTGTTCAACCTGGCCTTCCAATCCAATATAGCCTCCCCTGGAATGGTCAAATCGCTGGGGCAGGGTTTGGCTCTACTCACGCCTCCTTTCGTTGGGGCTCTCAACAACGCCGTCGGCTCCAACTTTTTTAGCGACAGCTTTGACGTCCTTAGCCTGAACCCCAACCACACGGCTATAGCTCTGTCGGTCGTCGACCTCGCCTTTGCCCCGGGGATACCGATCGAGGTGCGGGTCTTCGACAAGAACGGATCCCTTCTTGGCATGATCATCGTGAACAATGCTGCTCCCGCGGGCACGTTCGTCGGGTTTGTGGTGCCGACGCCCGGCACCATCGGCCGCGTCAACATCCGTTCTCATGACGGTATAGGTAACGAAGGGGGCGAGCTTCTATACGATATCGAGGCGTACGTCGGCCCGGTGTGCGGGGATGGCATAATCCAGCCGCCAGAAGAGTGCGACGACGGCAACAGCATCAACGGTGACGGCTGCGACGTGAACTGTCTCCTCGAAGGGTGCAACAGCAACGCAGACTGCGGCAAGTGCGAGACCTGCGATCTGATCACCAACACCTGCAACAAGGACGTCCCCAACTGCTGCACGAGTAACGCCCAGTGCGGCAAGTGCGAGACCTGCGATCTGATCACCAACACCTGCAACAAGGACGTCCCCAACTGCTGCACCGATAACTCGCAGTGTCCGGCCATGTGCGTATGCGATCTGGCGACGAACACGTGCACCTGCGAACCCGTCTGCGGGGATGGCGTGGTCCAGCCGCCTGAGGAGTGCGAAACTGATTTCGATTGCATCGACTTCCTTGGGGCTGACTGTGTGAATTGCATGTGCCTGGATCCGGACGTCATTCCCGCCGGGCCGGACTGCTGGAAGACGCAGTGCGGCGACAGCCGTTTCAGCTTCTGCGAAAACCCCGTCCCGGCCGACTTCTTCGCACCCGGTTCCGAGCCCTTTGACGGCGTTATCCAACTCGGCGGTGGTGCTACCGGCGGCAATGCGGACACGATCATTCAACGGTTGCAAACGATCCCCGTCCCGCAACTGGGCGGCCCTTCGGAGACGATCCAGATCGAAATCGTGGCACTGAGCCTGTCAAGCTGTGACCCTGTCCGCGTGACGATAAACGACAACGAGACCTTGTGGGACGTTGAGGTTGACCTTTCGCCCACGCCCGCACCGCAGGGGCAGATGGAAGTCACCAAGACAAACGAGAACGGCGGAACGTTCCACTCGGACTTCAACGTGCAGCCGAGGTTTACGTTCACCAGAGTGGACCCCCCGTTCGACGTACACGTTTTTGACACCGGGGCGGAGGGGATCCCTCCAGCCCGTCTTGAGAGCCGCGGGCTCAGCTACTGGGTGCAAGACGACGAGGGTGAGGTTCCCCCGATTCCCCCGTGCGAGCCGACCCCCAACTTCGTGCCGGGTGCCAGGAAATCGAATCCGCACGTCTGTTGCACGCCGACGGGCCACGCCGGCCCCGGGCACCTCCACGTCACCGGGCAGATCTGCGTGCCTTGCCCGCATGGGGCCTGCTGCAACCCCTCGAAGGGTTTCTGTGAGCTGGTCGAGGGCCCCGGCCCCGGCAACTGCAACGGCGTCTACATGGGTGACGGGACGGATTGTTCGGATACCGACGGCGACGGGATTGCCGACGTGTTTGAAACCAACGATTGCTGCTCCCCCGGGCGCAACTCCTGCCGCACCGGCACCGACCCCAACAACCCCGACTCCGACGGCGACGGCTTCTCCGATGGCTTCGAGGTCAAAATCTGGTGCGATCCCTGCGTCTTTAACGTGGATACCAACGGTAACGGCATCCCCGACAAGTGCGAGCAGCTCGTCAAGTTCTCTCAGCCGCCCAAGCCGGTACCATGCGACTGCAAGGGCGACATCAACAAGGACGGGCAGGTGACCTTCTTCGGCGATGTGTTCGTCGTGCAAAACTGTGCAGACACAGGAAACTGCGCCGGATGCGTGAACTCTTGCGACGTTGATTGCAACGGAACCGTCGATCAGGCCGACGTAGACGCCGTCTTTTGTCAGACGGTGGCGGGCGGCGGTCATCCGCCGGAAGAGTGCTGTTCTGCTGCGGGTGAGGACTATCCTTCCAACATTGACTGGGTGGACCGGTCCCCCAACCAGGTGGCTGCGGACGACTTCGTGTCCGACGGCCGGCCCATAACCGCCGTCCGCTGGTGGGGCAGCAACATACCGAAACGAGGCGGTGGGGAGGTCAAGCCGGGAGTGCACGTCCAACCCGGGGTTGACCTCTGGAAAACTGTGACCGGGCCCGACACTTTCCAGAATTTCACGGGAGATCCCATTCCCCCGGGCTTCTTCGATCCCGGTTCCGATTCTTTCACCGGCACCGTCTTGTTCGAGGGCGTTCCGCTGGGCGCCTCTGTATCGCTGGAGGGGACGGACACGATCGTGGAGCGTCTGGACACGGCTGTCCTGGACTTTTGCGAGGCTTCTGAAGCGACCATTACCATTGAGATCGTCGCGCTGAGCTTGCGAGCGACGGCCCCGATCACCGTTACCTTCAACGGCGGACAGTCACCTGAACAATGGGACCTCCGAGTGTTCCTTTCCGACGCCCCACAAGCGCTAGGCCAGATGACGATCCGGCAGCGATGCCCGGGCGGTGGAACCTATGCGGCCATTCTTCCGGTATCGTCGAAGTTGATCTTCACACGCCAGGGCGACAACGCGGTTCGAGTGTTTGACGCCGGGTTGCAAGGTCTAGCCCCCAACGTTTTCAAGACCGACGGAACGTACGTCTACCAGGCGGACGCTGTATTTGGCGTCCCCCAGGCGCCCGCGGGGACACAGATAGATTTTGATGGGGACGGGGTGATCGATACGGTTTTGGCCATAGGGTCGTCGAACTTTGTCCCGGGGATCGAAGAGAAAGATTGTAACGACTGCAAGGTCCCATCCACCGGGCAGAACAAGGCGCCGCCGACGCGCGAGCAGGCGATGTGGGCGGCACACGGCGTGGCAACGCCGCAGTCGCCCGGAGGGGGGGGGGGCTGCGGTGACGGCATCGTCGATCCTGGTGAGGAGTGCGACCCGCCAGGTTCTCCTTGCCCGGATGGTGGGACATGTCAGGCCGACTGCACCTGCCCGCCGCCGGGGCTGTTCTGTTGCATCCCGTTCGAAGCCTGCTTCCCGGAGGAGGACGCGGCGCTCTGCGCGTTGGCCGGCGGGTTCCAGGTCCAGGATTGCCAGGCCAAGTGCCCGCTGACACAGCGCGCGGCGGGTGAGACCCCTGCGACACGCGACCCGCTGCCCCTGGGGGCTGACCTGGGCGTTAGGGCGCCGCACGCGCACACGCCGATCGACGATGCTGACGGCGCGCCGGAGGTCCGGTTCGCCACGGTCACGTGGGAGCAGATGGCCGCTTTTGATGCAGCAAGTGCCCCGCCGGAGCAGTGGGCCGTTCCGTTGCCTGAAGGCCCCCAGCCGATTGAGCTCGAAGCGGTCCCCGGCATGGGCGATCGAGAGCTGACCCCGGGGGGGACCGATCCTGAGCAGCTAGTGGCCCCACCCTTGCTTACAAGTTTCGCGGGGACGATTGATGACGGTACGGTCATTCCCCCCGACACGCACGGGGCGGTCGGTCCCAGGCATGTTGTCGAAATCCTCAACAGCGGTTTCACCATCTATGATCGCGGTGGCGGCGTAGTGGCACCGCAGATTACGCTCCAGGCGTTCTGGGCCGCACTCGGCGTGGCCCCCGGGCAGCCCGCCAGTATTCCGTTCGATCCCAAGATCTTCTACGATCAGTATGAGGACCGCTGGATTGTGGTGGCCGACGGCAACCCCAACGCCCGGGACGGAACGACCAATTCCTGGCTGCTGGTCGGCATCTCGCAGACCAACTCCCCCACCGGCGCGTGGAACCTGTTCGGGATCCTCTCCAGCATCCTGGACGTCAACGCTGACCATAGGAACGATTGGTGCGATTATCCCGGCGTCGGATTGGACCCCAACAATCTGATCGTCAGCAAGAATATGTTTACAGTCGCGGCGAACCCGGCGTTTGTTCACTCGGACGTTTGGGTGATCAGCAAGGCCTCCATGATCGCCGGGGCCGGGGCGCTGGTTCAGGGGGTGGATTACGCCCTCTTCCACAATCCGTGCGGAACGTTTGGATCCACGTTCCAGCCCTGCCACACGTTCGGGCAGAGTCCCGCGAACGCTGTCAGTTATCTGGTGGACGGGGGATGGGCTCTCCCAGGGCAGAAGTGGTTCCGCGTCAAGCCGATTACAGGCGTGGGGGCGGCTGCGGTCCTCAATTGCCAGGGCGGCAACGACTGGATCGAGGTGGCCGACTACAACTTCGGCGTGCTCGGCGCACCTCAGCCTTCCTGCGCGGCGCTGATTAACACCAACGACACCCGGCTGCTCAACGCGGTCTGCTGGAAGGGGCGGATTTGGACGACGCACCATGTCGCCAATGCGGCGGGCAAGACGGAGGTGGCGTGGTACGAGATCGATCCAACGGTCAAGGGCCCGTTTACCACTGCCGGCGTGCCGGTCCAGCAGGGGCGGGTGTCGGATCCCAGTCTGTACTACTACTTCCCGTCCATCGCGGTCAACAAGGACCAGTGCATGGCCCTGGGCTTCTCCGGTTCGGACGACAACACCTTCGCCAGCGCCTACTACACGGTTCACGATCCCGCGGTCAATACTCCGGGGGTGACGCAGGTGGTCGGCTTGCTTAAGGCCGGCGTCGCTCCCTATTGGAAGACGTTCCAAAGTCCCAGCCAGAGGAATCGCTGGGGCGACTACAGCGCCACGGTGCTCGATCCCAGGGATCTCCACACCTTCTGGACCGTTCAGGAGTATGCCGAGGCTCCCTTCGTACCGGGTCCGGGCGGCACGTGTGCCAAAGACGGCGCCCGCTGGGGGACCTGGTGGGGGTCGTTCCAGTGTGAGAACTCCATCGATGGGTGGTTCATCAGCTTCCATGAGCCCTTGCAGAAGGAGGATCCACAGAACGAGCCGCTGGCCTTGTACTACTGCGACGTGAAAGTCGTGGACATCCAGCCGACGAAACTGCCGGACTGCCAGAATCATCAGATCTACGAGTACTTCGTCGACCTGGATAGCTGCTGCCTGGTGCACGCCAACTTCGACAGCCGGACCGACGAGATACCGGCCATGAAGAACGCCTTCTACGAGGTGAAGCACCTGCAGTACCACATCGACATTCAGGCCGTGATCGGGCACGCGTACACCCAGAATAAGGAGACCGGTGAGTGCATCGAGAAAGTCACCGGCAAGGGCGCTTTTGCCGACTTCTGGGGCTGGCACACGACCATCAACGAGGAGGGCAAGAAGCCGGCCCTTCAGAGCTTTGTCAAGATGGGCCCGTTGGGTGAGTGGTTCTATGGGCCTTGGGTGAACGTCCAGCCCAAGTGCTCGTTCCCCAACATGGCCTTTGAGCTGCTGACAACCCAGCCGCCGACTCCCGGCGGGTGCTGCTTTACGTCGACGTTCCCGGGGGGAAGTTCTTGCGCCTGCCGGGTCATGACTCAAGAGGCGTGCGCGCTGATGCTCAACAGCAGTTTTCTGGGTTTCGGCAAGCCGTGCCCACAGGGCCCGCAGGCGTCGCATGACAGCGGTGTGGTTACCCACTTCACCTCGCCGCCCCTGGCGTGCCTGGGCGGGTGTGTACCAAGCCCAAGCTCCCTTCGGGGGAATTCGTGCATCGCGGCTGACCCGATCGACCCCTGGGTAACCTCTGAAGGGGCGCAGATGTGCCACCAGTTTGGTATTATCCCGGACTCGCCCACCATCCCTGCCGACTTCTTCGAACCGGGTTCCGACCCCTTCGATGACCAGGTGTGTCTTGAGAACGACCCGCTTGGGCCCGTAACACTTGGTGTCCCGTACCCTGATGGCTTGGACTTCGGCGAGGCGGACACGCTTATCCGGCGGTCGGCCGATCCGTTCGACCGATGCGCGCTGCCGGGGCAAACTCCGGTCATTGTTGACATAGAGATTGTCGCACTGAGCCTCAACAGCATAGCGCCGATCACCGTGGTGGTAAGCGGCCAGGACACCTTGTGGGACGTCCACGTGGGCCTCTCCCCCTCGGTCACTCCCGTGCCGGGCTCGATCACGGCGGTCAGGAAGCAGTGCAACGGCGGGACCTACACGTCCGACCTACACGTGCAGCCGGAATTCACGTTCACCAAAGTCAGTGGACCGGGCAACCCGCTGGGCTCGGTTGTAGTGTTGGATACCGGTGCGGAAGGCATCCCCTTCCTCCATCTGATACAACCGGCCGGGGGCGACCCGGACCCGTCCTGGTCCGTCGATCTGCAGCCGGACGAGTCCTGGCAGTCTCCTGTCTGCACCGATTTCCACCCGAGTATGGTGGACCCGAACCCCACGAACATTTGCGACTGCAATGGGAACGGGCAACGCGACAAGTGCGACATTGAGCAGGCTATTTCACAGGACCTTATCGACAGCGATGGCAACCCCAACCCCGACGGCATCCCCGATGAGTGCCAGGTTCAGTGCGCGCCGCCGGTCGTGACGGGAGATATCTCATCGCGGTACATCCAGATCGAGCCGGATGCGACCGTTACGGATCCGGTGGCGTTTCACATTGAGTGCGGCATTAAGGATGGGGACACGGTTTCCAACGAGGGCTGGGTGCAGTTGATTCTAACGGACTACGCGGAGGACCCGGCTGGAACTGTTAAGGTCAA
>JAZGDL010000188.1:0-18932 GCA_036477795.1 Phycisphaerae bacterium | reverse complement strand
AGCAGATCCTGTACAACCTGCTGAGCAACGCGATCAAGTTCACGCCGCCGGGCGGGCGAGTGCGACTTGATGGGGCTTGTGGCGAGGACGGATCGGTGCGGCTTCGGGTCAGCGATACGGGCCCGGGCATCGAACCGGAGACGTTCGGGGTGATTTTCGAGAAGTTCCGGCAGATCGACTCGTCATTGACCCGTGAGCACAGCGGCACGGGCCTGGGCCTGGCCATCACCAAGGAGTTGGTCAGCATGCTGGGCGGGACCATTCAGATCGAAAGCGAGGTGGGCAAGGGCAGCGTATTCACGGTGACGCTCCCCGTCTCCGTCCCGCAGGAGACGCGGCGGATGCTGGTGCCGCTTAACGATTGATGTTGGACTTTCACTTGTTGCCGTGGGGGACGAGTCGCGGAGCTTGGGGCAGCGGGGGATGAATCCCGCGGCTCTCTTGCGGCGCCTGGATCAATAGAAGACCGTGACGATCAGGTGGGGATCGGCTTTCTTGCCCTCCCACACGCCGATAGTGGAGGTCGCGAACTTGATGACCACATCGGGGTTCTCGTCGGCCCAATCGGTGATGTGCTTGTTCATGAAACCGACCGCACCGTCGTTGAGCTTGGCGTGAAAGGTTCGGGAGCGCGTGGCCCCTGTGCCCTCGGTTATCAGCGGCCGCTTCAGATTAGATTCATCAACTTGGGCTTCGCCCCCGATGAGCGTGTCGCCCCCGATGGCCCGCAAAACCGTTGACTGGCTGGGCGAGGAGTCGTCGTCGACAGAGATGGGTGTAAAGTCCGCGGACTCGCCGGGGGCCCGCATCGTGGTCTGGCCGTCGAATCGGGGCTCGTCGCTGTGGTGCGATTGCTTGTAGTCATTGAGGCAGTGGGGGCACCGAAGCCGGTCGTCGATGACCGCAGCCTTTCCCGATTCGATATGTTCCGGGTAGACACTTGCACCGCACTCGGCGCACGTCTTAATGTCGTCTTTGTCGGACATGCTGGCGTCACCTCGTTCTTGGAACAGACAAGATGATTGTATCCGACCGGAGCCGGACTCGTCAAAGTCCACACACCGCCGCTGATGTTGGTGGGTCATGCGGGGAAAAATGGGATGCCCGATCGGGGGTCGGCTTCAGCCGACCGGTGTTTGCCACCAACTTCAGTTGGTGGTCAGCGGATTCCTCGTCCTTCTTATACCCCAGCCGGCTTCAGCCGGGCTTGTGGTATTTACCTTTGCGAATGTGGGGCGATCTTGTGCTCTGTCGAAGCAGAAGCCCGGCTAAAGCCGGCTCCCGCGGGGGGTTGTCGCCCGTCACCACCGGCTGAAGCCGGTGGCAAACACCGACCGGCTAAAGGCCGGTCACTTCGAGCAAACAGCCCCTGATCGGTGAATCTGCGAGGAATAGCCACCGGCGGAAATGCCGGATGAACCATGTTTATGAGTCAGCCGCCCGCGAACGCGAAGCGGTGCGGGCGCTGCCGGATCACCGTATGGCAATCGACCGGGGCACACGGGTGCCGCCGGTAGAGGCTTGGGCGCTGGCCTCCCAAATGCCGGGCAACACCTTGCGGCAATTCGGGCAGGCGTTACCGATCATTCGGTTTTCCAGCACGTTGAATCCCATGCGGCGCAAAACCACGGTGTCGCAGTGCGGGCAGTTGGTGTGCTCCCGTTCGCCGACGGCGCCGGGAGTGTTGCCGGCATACACGAAACGCAGGCCGGCACGTTTCCCGATATCATAGGCCCGCAGCAGCGTCTCCACCGTGGTGGGACCGGGATCGGTCATCTTGTAGTCCGGATGGAAGGCTGTGACGTGCCAGGGGATGTCGACCGAGACGCCGGCGATGAAATCGGCGATCTTGGCCAACTCGTCGTCGGAATCATTGAAGCCGGGGACCGTCAGGGTCACGATCTCGATCCAGAAATCCATTTTCTTGAGCAGGCGTATGGTGTCGAGCACGTTCGCCAGGGCACCGCCCAGGGCGCGGTACTTGCGATCGTCAAAGCCTTTTAGATCGACCTTGTACAGGTCAACCAGCGGGCGGATGTATTCCAGGACCTCGGGCGTGGCGTTTCCGTTGCTGACGAAACCGCACTTCACGCCGCGATCCGCCGCTTCGCGGAAGACCATCATCGCCCAATCGGCGGTGATCAGCGGTTCGTTGTAGGTGCTGACCACTACGGGGGCGTGGTGCTTGACGGCCAGGTCGGCGAGCGTCGCCGGATCACAGAAACGGGGCATGGACACCGCCTGGTCATCGCGCAGGGCCTGGCTGGTAACCCAGTTCTGGCAGTAGCTGCAATGGTAATCGCACCCCAGCATGCCGAACGAAAGGGCATCTCGGCCGGGGTAGACATGGTAGAAGGGTTTCTTTTCAATGGGGTCGATCTGGAGGCCGGCGACGTAGCCGGTGGGGACGCGGATGGTGCCGGCGTTGTTGAAACGGACGCGGCATACGCCGGTACGGCCGTCACGAATGGGACAGCGGTGGCCGCAAGCCACGCAGCGGAGGACGCCGCCGCCTTCGTCAATCACCAGCTCCGGCGCGGAGACCATTGTATTCTTGCCAAGCAAGTCCCTAAGATGGATATGATCAGGCATGGCCCGTGGCCTTTCATCGGTTAGGGTTCGCATATTATTATATCATATAGTTGGTCATGCTGCCACCGAGCAAGGTCGGGTGGCCCACGTCTTCAGACGTGGGGTAGACGATTCAACGGGGGGAATGACGTCCCCCATCTCTGAAGAGATGGGCCACCCAAACTCGCGGGTGTCAATAGCCGATGAGTGAGCAGAACGAACACCATCCTGCCGAACACGGGGGCTCGTCCGCCCTGCGGACGGAACTGCTGGAGCACGCACCGTTTTCGGTGTCCAGCGTGGCCATCGGCCTGGTTTTCGCCGGGCTGCTCTGCTACATCGCACCGGTGTCGCAAGAACTGGTGCCCTCGGGGCAGGATCACGCCGGCCACTCCGGGTACCATCTTTTTCACCTTTTTCATCCGGTCCACATGTTCTTCTCAGCCGCGGCCACCACGGCGATGTTCTGGCGTTACGATCACCGTGTGTTCAAGGCCGTGCTGGTCGGTCTGACCGGCGCGATCGTGGTGTGCGGTGTGAGCGATATCCTGCTTCCCCATTTCTCTTTGATCTTCATGGGTCGACGGGCGCCGTTGCATATCTGCGTGGTGGAGAATCCGGAGCTGGTGCTTCCTTTCGCGGTGATGGGGATGCTGGTCGGGCTGGGAGCTGCCGGCACAGTGGCCGGCAGTACGCTGTTCAGCCATTCGCTTCACGTATTAGCATCCACGATGGCCAGTATTTTTTACCTGATCGCGCCGTTCGGCCGGGTGGAGTGGTTCAGCAACGCCGGGCGGATTTTCATCTTCGTGACCATCGCGGTGATGGTGCCCTGCTGCTTGAGCGACATCGTCTTCCCGCTGCTGATGACCAAACAAGCCCGGGCCAAGGCCCTGGCGGCCGCACACGGTCATTGACCGCCCGCTTCCGAGGTATCTTTCCAGGGACCCAAGCGGACGATCTCATAGGGACCTTGCGACTCAAAGATGGGCAGTTCCACCCGGTCCCCTAGGCGCGAACCCATCAAGCCCTGGGCGAAGGGGGCCTTGTAGTTGTAGACGTGCTGCTCGGTGTCGGCATCGAACGGGCCCAGAAAGGTCAACTCCACCACCTCGCCGCTGTCGACGTGACGGAAGGAGACTTTGCTGCCCACGGTGAGGTGATCGGTGGGGATCTCTTCGGGATACAGCGGCCGGGCCAACGAGAACTGCTTCTGCATGTGAGCCAGGCGGGCCCGCAGCAGATCGCGCTCCTCCAGAGCGAATCTATATTCGGAGTTTTCGCTCAGGTCGCCTTTTGCGGCGGCCTCTCCAATGGCTTTGGCGTTTTCGCGCATCTTCACGTTGACGAGTTCGTTGATTTCCGTTTCGGCACGGGCGATGCCTTGGGTAGTGGCGAAAAGGGTATCCTCACAGGCCCAGAGCGGTATTTGGGTCCTTTTGTAGAGCTCTGGGAAGGCCCGGCGGACGCGATTGAGAAGGTCTTCCTCGACCTTCCGGCCGAGATTGTCCAGCCGCTGAAGCTGGGTCCGCAAGGCAGCGGCCACACCGCTTTCGATACCTGATAAGCAATCCTCGAAGCGCTGGTATCTGCGGGCCGACAACGCCGAACGGGCGGCGGCACAAACTTTCTTGGCAACAGCGTGCCCGAACCTGTCGCTGCGCTGCACCTGGGCCAGCAGTGCGAGAATACGGGTGAGGATGGTCAACGGCGGCGTGGCCCGCCAGTTGTCGCGACTGAGCCCCTTGTCCCACAGCCAATACAGTGCCTCGTAGGTGGTCTCAGCTTCGGCAATGATGGTGCTGATGGTCTGCTCGATGCCCTCGCCGGATAGGTCACTCTTGTCCAACATATCCGCCAGATGGTCGCAGGCTGAACCCGGTGCCCATGGAAAGAGAGCCGCAAGGGTTTCCGGCCAATCCTGAGGTCTGGCCTTTGTCAGGCAGTCGGCGGCAACCAGCCACAATGCCGGCGAATCGCAAGCGCGGAACCAGACAGCGGGGTCAGGCTCCGAAGCCAGCAACGCGACCGCGGCGCCATCCGGATCCGGATCGCCCACGGCGCGGGCGATCTGGGATTCAACCAGCCGCTCTGCCAGTGAGGTGGCGGCGCCTGTGGACTCAACGACCGCCGCCCGCCTGGTGACCGCGTCGCGAATCTTGCCCAGGATCGCAGTGTCGGGCGACTCCTCACGGGCTTTGCACTCCCGCAGGAAACCGTCCAGGACATCGAAACGTTGCGCCGGCGAATCGAGGTGCTTGAAGTCGGCGGCGAACTCCTCGTGGATGTTGTGCCCGCCGGATATAAACTCAAGTATGTAGGGGGAGCGGCCTTCCAACTTGATGTGCCTTGATTTTCTGATGGCGGCCCGTGCTCTGGTCCACCATTTAGGCCACTCGTCGGCCGGGATGATCCGCGGCGTCAGGACCGCCTGGAGATCGTCGCTGTCCAAACGGTTGCCGCGTACTTTGAGAATGTTTTCGATGACGGTGGCGGGCTCTTTCCTGAGGATGCCTTGCAGTCGCTGCCGGTCAAATGACGCCAACACTCTGAAGTCGTCTTCATCACAAAGGGCGTGGGCATCGGCGAACTCCACACACCCGAGCGTTTTGGTGTGGTGTCCGGTGGTAAGCGTCACCTGCCAGTTCGTCGTGTTGATGGACTCAACACGAGCCGCGGTGTCGTCATCGCGCGAGACCACGTAGGACCCCGGCTTGATGGTCAAACAGGTGTCCAGCGTGCGAATGGCACGGCGCGGCGGGCGACCGCCGGCGATGCCTGCCTCCTCCATGAGGGCTTCCAGGTCGTCACGGTCCGCGTAGACCGTGAGATACAGATCGGTGGCTTGCTGCTTGAGTTCCGCACTTTTATTGAGGGTGAGCAGAAAGGGTTTGCAAACATCGAGCGCTTCGGCGGGCGAACAACGTTCCGTCACCGATTCGATCGCGGCCCAAGCCAGTGATTCCGCCTGCTCAGTCTTTCCCTGTTTGGCCAATTCGTTGAGGATGGGCTCGAGGGCGATGATCTGCGCCGGGGTAGTGTCGTCCCGCTCGATCAGGGCCAGCCATTGGGACTCCACATCCTTGGAATTACCTGAGCCGACCAGCTTCAGAGCTTCGTCCAACTGCATGGCGTCATCACACCTGCCTCTCCTATCGCGCTGCCGCGACCGGGCCGCGCGCGACTCACCATTCTCGTGCATGCCAACGTGTTTGTCGATACGCTCAGTGTAGGATAGACTGGCACGGGTGTGTGACAGAAACGGCGGTTGGGGTCGCAGGCTGAAAGCCTGCTCGGAAGTAGCCGGTGGCAAGCGCAGCGCCGCCACCGGATGATGCCGCCACCGAGGCGCCCGACCCTGAAAGGGTCGTCTATTCTCTGGGGTGTGCGACGTGGCGTTTATGCGACCCCTACAGGGTCGAATGGAACGGGTATGGGATTACCGTGGGCGGCGTCCCGCAATAGCGGGACTTGCCCACGGCTACTGTCGGTCAGCCTTTCAGGCTGCATAAGGGCACGGCTGAAGCCGCCGTAAGCGTCACGGACCCGACTGACACGTAGATCGTTCAGTGGCGACCGGCAGTGTCTGGGGAAGGCGGGCACGTGGGCCGTTACAGGGGGTTCGCGCGAAGGTGGTGAGGTGAGCACAGCCTACTTCGATTGCTTCAACGGGGCGGCCGGCGACATGATCCTCGGTGCCCTGATCGATGCGCGGTTGCCGGCGGACGAGCTGCGGGCGGTCTTGAACACCCTGCCGATCGACGGCTACGAGCTGTCCATCGAGCGGATCAACAAGCAAGGATTCGCAGCCACGCGCTTCGACGTCAAGCTGGACCGGCCCAGAAAGCAGCCACATCGTCATCTGGCTGACATTCGCAGAATCATTGAAGGGAGCAGCCTATCCAAGCCCGTACAACGGCGTGCCCTGGCCGTTTTTGAGCGGTTGGCCAAGGCTGAAGCACGGGTCCACGGCACCACCGTGGATCAGGTTCATTTTCACGAGGTCGGCGCGGTGGACTCGGTGATCGACATCGTCGGTGCCTGTTGGGCGATCGAGCGGCTGCGGATCGACCGTGTGGTCTGCTCGCCGATACCCACCGGCAGCGGCACGGTGACCTGCGCCCATGGGGTGATGCCGGTGCCCACGCCGGCGACCGCGATTCTGCTGCAACGTGTGCCGCTGGCTGAGAACGACGAGCCGGGGGAGCTGACCACGCCGACGGGTGCGGCGATTCTCACGGAGTTGGCTGAATCATTCGGGCCGCTGCCGGCCATGAGAATCGATCACGTCGGGATGGGTGCAGGCCGCCGCGAAGGCAAGCGCCGACCGAATGTGTTACGGGTCATGGTGGGGTCCGACGTGGAAACACCCGAGATGGACCGTATCACGGTCTTGGAGGCCAATCTGGACGATTCCACCCCGGAAATCATCGGGCATGCCATCGAACGGCTGCTGGCTGCGGGTGCACTCGACGCTTACTGTCTGCCGATACAGATGAAGAAATCGCGCCCCGGACTGCTGCTGACGGTGCTCGCGGAAGTGCCACAGGCCGGCGCCCTGGAGTCGATCATGTTCGCCGAGACGACCACCTTCGGCATTCGCCGGCATGAGGTGCTGCGATCCAAGCTGTCGCGCCGGATCGAGACGGTTGAAACGCGGTTCGGGCCCATCAAGGTGAAGATCGGTGGGCGTGGCGGCTGCGTCGTGTCCGTGGCGGCGGAATATGAGGATTGTCGAGCGGCGGCGGCCGCCCAGGATGCGCCGCTGCGCGAGGTGATGTCAGAAGCGGTGGCGGTGTGGAAAGGCCGCCAGGCGGGCGGCGGCGATTCCGGTGATCCCGCCGGTTGAACACCGCGGCCGTAGGTGGTCGGGAAACCGCTTCCAATCATTTGTTGCCGTGTGACATGGAGGTCGAATCGGTGGTGCTCGCCGCAGCCTGTTCCAACATTCGTCTGCCGCTGGCTGAGGGAGTCATCAGCGGCGGTCAACTCGCGTTGATCGCAATCATCATCATCGCCATAACGCTGATGCTCATCGCCCAGAGCCGGCGGCGGAGCGAATCCGGGCCGTCGCCCAGGGCTTACGCCCGAGAGCAGTTGGCCCGCTTGAAAGAGGAGAAGGTCGTCCATGACGACATCACTGAGATCATGTCGCACCTTCAGCAACTGGCCCGGGAGATCAACGCCCAACTCGACGCCAAGTTCGTCCGCTTGGAGCGCTGCGTCCGCGACGCCGATGACCGCATCGACCGGTTGGACCGCCTGCTGCGGCGGGCCCGGGGCGGCACATCCCTGGATGTCACCGTGAGCCAGGACACCGCAGAACCTCCCTCGCCCGCCTCCGACGAAATCCACAACACCCACCGCGATCGCATCTACACCCTGGCAGACGCCGGCAAATCAGCCAAGGAAATCGCCCGGTGCGTTGAAAAGCCCATCGGCGAGGTGGAGCTGGTCCTGGCCCTGCGCGCCGCCAAAGCGGGGGCTGCATCCACGGCTCAGGTGTAACCGCTCCCGTCACCCGCCAGGGGGCGTTTATCAGGTTTCGCTCTGTAGCGCCACCCCTTGTGGGTGGCGCCTTGTGGGAGGCGCACCCTCGTCCTGCGCCACCCACAAGGGGTGGCGCTACAGCAGAAATCGACAAACCCTGTACTGCTACGCCCCCGTTTTGAAATGGTATAATACAGGAGGGCTTGGCAGCGGAGTGTAGCGGTAGGCCCGGTCCGTCTGATTGGGCCCATTCGAATTAGCGGTCACATACTCGTCCGGTGATCTATGCCCCTAACGGTTCTGTTTGTGAGCGGCCCGCGACGGTGCGGCAAGAGCACCTTCATCGAGCAATTCGTAACCGATTGCTTTCAGCGCCCGCCCCACTACCTGCGCTTGGCAGCCGCCAGCGGCGACAAGCGACAGCCCGTCGACGCCCGACCTCCGAGCCACGACTGCGGTGTGGCCAGCGCTCAGTGGATCAGCTATGAGCCGGACCGCGTGTTCGAATTCCTGCCCGACGCGCTGAACAAGATACACCGCCAGGACCGCAAGGGTTTCGTGGTCATCGAAGCCGACGCCGACCCTCTCTTGCGGCACGCCTACCCGTATGATTACAGGGTCTTCGTCCTGCCCGCCCCTTATCGACCTTCGGAAGTCTTTCGAACCAAGAATCAGGCCACCGAAGCGTTTCGATCCACCCTGGACGATACCGCAGCTTTCGTGGGTGAGATTTACGGGTTGGTGGAGGATCGTGAGAAGCTTGACGCCATCGATCCCGACGCGTCGGAGAAGCGCTCGTCGCTGACCGCCGCCCAATTGCGCGGTCTGATGGACTCACCGTTGGGCGACGAAATCGCGACACGGATACTGCTCCAACCTTCACACCACGGATTGCTGGAAAGCGACGTCGTCCTGGTCAACACCGCCGTCGGCGGCACCACGCAAGTGGTGGATGAGTGCGTGCGGCGTCTGGAGCGCGTCCTGACGCACGTCCGCGGTCCCGAAGGCCGCAAGAGCCGGATGTTCGCCTGCGACCCCGCCGACCCCCAAGACCCTCTTCGCACCAAGTGCTTTTCCCATCTTTACACGCTGCTGGATTGCGATTCACACGGAAACGGCGCCGGAATCTGACACAACTACTGCACCGCCAACGTTCATTCTTCGGGTTGCGGGATGGGCGTGAACCGAGCCGCGACCGTAAGGGAGTGGACGGTGCCATGCCATCAGAGACGCGACCGTAAGGGAGCGGGCGGTGCGCGACGGTCTTCCCGCTTCCTTACGGGCGCGGCTCGGAAAAGACACCGGAAGCCCGCACTTTTTCGGGTGGCGATACACTACTTCCAGCGAAGCGAACGCGAAGGAGTCAGTGGTTGCTTGGTGCCGCCGCGAATTCCGCGACGAACGTCGCTTCGTCCACAATCCTGACCTTCAGTTCGCGAGCTTTGTCAGCCTTGGTTCCCGGTGATTCACCGACGATGACCAGGTCGGTCTTCTTGCTCACCGAGCTTGCCGTCTTGCCGCCCAGGGCCTTGATGCGTGCCTGAATCTCACTACGTGTGAAACGTTCCAGCGTGCCGGTGATGACGACGGTTTTGCCTGCGAGCGGCGGATCAGCGGCGGGCAGACCCCGCGCTGGCGCTTGGGCCTCGGATAAGAGCGATGTGGGTTGCTTCATGCTCACGCCGGCGTCGCGCAGCGCTTGTGCGGTCTTGCGTCCGGAGGAACTCTGAAAGAACGCGCGAATCGAGCGGGCCAGCTCCGGGCCTATACCTTCAACCTGTTGCAGGTCGTCTTCGGACGCTTGGGCGATCTTTTCCATGTCGCCGAAATGCTCGGCCACCAGCTCCGCTGACGATGATCCCACATGCCGGATGTTCATGGCGGCCAGGAGCCTGGCCAGCGGCTGTTTCTTGCTCCGCTCGATGCCGGCCAGGAGGCGGTCAGTTCTCTTCGCGCCAAACTCCTTGTCGGTCAGCTCCAACTCGACCAGCTCGTCGCGGTGACGGTGCAGCAGGTACAGATCACCGAAGTCGCTTAACAATCCCTTGCCGACGAGTTTCTCGATGACGATCTCGCCGGCCCCCTCGATGTCCATCTGGTTGCGGCCGGCGAAGTGGATCAGACGCTCCTTGAGCTGGGCACTGCAGGACGGGTTGATGCAGCGGATGTAGACGCCGCCTTCGTCTTTGACGGCCTGGCCCTTGCAGGCGGGGCACTTCTTCGGCGGAGTGGTTTTCTTGGCGCCCGCGGGACGCTTCTCTTTCACCACTTGGACGACCTGCGGAATGATCTCGCCGGCTTTTTCGACGACAACGGTGTCGCCGACGCGCACGTCGAGGCGCTCGACCTGGTCGAAATTGTGCAGGCTGGCGTGCCGCACCGTGGTTCCAGAGAGTTGAACCGGTTCCATCACCGCACGCGGCGTGATGGTGCCGAGCTTGCCCACCTGATAATCGATCTGCCTGACCACGCTTTGAGCCTGCTCGGCGGCGTACTTGTAGGCGATGCACCAGCGCGGATAGCGGCTGGTGGCCCCCAGGGCCTGGCGCTGGTCGAGCCGGTTGACCTTGATCACCAGACCATCGGTCTCGTACTCCAGCGCATGTCGCTGCCCGTCCCACTCCTTGACGAAACTGACGGCCTGATCGATCGTTTTGCAGGTTCGCCGGTGCCGGTTAACCGGTATGCCCCATCCTCTGAAGGCGGCGAAAACCTCACCGGCGGTTTCGAACGGCGGCCCCTCATATGCGCCGAATCCGTGGGCGAGAAAAGCCAACCCTCGACCGGCGATGGCCTTGGGGTCCAACTGCTTCAGCGTGCCCGTGGTCGCGTTTCTGGGGTTGGCAAACGGTTCAAGACCTTCGGACCGGCGTTGGTCGTTGAACCGGTCAAACGCCGCCCGTGGCCAATAGGCTTCGCCCCGGACCTCCAACACCGGCGGCACATCGTCGCCGATCAAACGCAGCGGAATAGCCTGGATGGTGCGCACGTTTTGGGTTACGTCGTCGCCGGTGGTGCCGTCGCCGCGGGTAGCCCCCAGCACCAGCAGGCCGTTCTCGTACCGCAACGAAATAGCCACCCCGTCGATTTTCGGGTCCACGATGTATTCGTAGGGTTCCTGGCCCAGACCCTTAGCTACCCGGTTGTCGAAGTCGCGAAGCTGCTGCTCGTCGTAGGTGTTGTCGATGGAGAGCATCGGCATGGCGTGGGAAACGTGGACGAAGCCATCGAGGGGCTCGCCGCCCACGCGCTGAGTGGGCGAATCAGGCGTCACCAGGTGCGGATGGGCCTCTTCCAAGTCTTGAAGCTCTTTGAGAAGCTCGTCGTACTGCCGATCCGAGACGGTCGGCTGGCCCAGCACGTAATAACGATGGTCGTGCTCGCGGATCAGCTTGCGCAGCGCGTCGGTTCGCTCCTGTGGGTCGCCCTTGGGCATGCGCGATATTATGACCCCGGTGTCCCCCGGCGCCGAGGCGTCCATCTTGCCCAAGTAGCGAATGTCGAATGTCGAATGCAGAATGGCGAATGGGGAGCACGAGGACCTTTTCGCTATTCGACATTCGCTATTCGACGGGTGGCCCATGTCCTCTGGACATGGGGGACGCGATGATATACGCTGAGATGAACCGCCCCACGATCATCGGCTCCCCCACCTCCAAAGGAGGTGGGCCACCCCGCCAGTTGTAGGCCCGACGATCCCATACGATTCCCGTACCTCGATGTGCACTCCGGATTCAATCGGTTGAGGTGTCAGCCCGCACCGCTAGAATGCCGATGGGAAATAGGTGCAGGCCTGGTTGGCAGGCGTATTCACTCGGACAAGATTGGCGATGTCGACACGCAAATTCCTGATTACCGCTGCACTACCGTACTCCAACGGGCGACTGCACGTAGGCAATATCGCCGGGGCCTATCTGCCCGCGGACATCTACGTGCGCTATCTGCGGGCCACCGGCGCGGAAGTCCGGTTTATCTGCGGCAGCGACGACAACGGGGTGGCAGCCGTCAAGACCGCCCGCGAGCAGGGCAAAAGCGTCGAAGAGCTCACCGCCTACTACAACGCCTCCCAACGCCGGAGCTTCGCCGGCTTGGGCATTGAATTCGACATCTACGGCGGCACCCATCAGCCGGAATGCGTCGAGCTGCACGAAAAGATCTGCCGGGATTTCTTCCTGAAGATCCACGCCAAAGGCTTCTTCACCAAGAAAGAGACCATGCAGCTTTACGACACCAAGGCGGAACAGTTCCTGCCCGACCGCTTTGTGAAGGGCACCTGTCCCCACTGCGGCAGCTCCAACGCGTTCGGCGACCAGTGCGAAGGTTGCGGCAAGAGTCTGGACGCCCTGGACCTGATCGATCCGGTCAGCACCATGACCGATACGCGTCCCGAACCGCGCCAAACGATTCACTGGTACCTCAGGCTGGACCAACTGCAGGAACGGCTTGCGACGTGGCTGACGTCCAAGCGCGACGCCTGGCGGCCGACGGTGGTCAACTTCGCGCTGGGCCAGTTGCAGGAGAAGCTGCCCGAGCGGGCCATGACCCGAGACCTCTCCTGGGGCGTGCCCGTGCCGCTGGACGACCCCGACGCCCGGGAGAAAGTGCTCTATGTCTGGTTCGACGCTCCCATCGGCTACATCTCCTTCACCGCCAAGCTATGTGAGCTGCGCGGCGAAGGATGGCAGGCCTATGAAGCGTGGTGGAAATCGCCGGAGTGCAAAGTGATCCACTTCATCGGCGAAGACAACACCGTCTTTCACGCTCTGACCTTCCCAGCCATGATGCTGGCCACCCATGACAGCGATGTCATCCAGGGCGAGGCCGGCGAATACCAACTTGCCGACAACGTGGTAGCCAACGCCTTCTTGAACATCAAGTTCCCCGGCAAGGAGGAGGAGAAAATCAGCAAGAGCCGCGGTACAGCCGTGTGGATCGAGGATTACCTCGAGACCTTCGACCCCGACCCGCTGCGCTACTACCTCACCGCCAACGCCCCGGAAACCCAGCGGACCGCGTTCGATTTTGACGATTTCATCAACCGTAACAACACCGAGCTGCTCAACGCTCTGGGCAATTTCGTCAACAGAACGATGACCTTCGCCCACAAGTATTTCGACGGCAAAGTGCCGCCGGCCGGCACGCGCCAAGCTGTCGACGACGAGCAGATCAAACGGGCGGAATCCGCCGTGGCAGCCATCGGCGATGATCTGGAGCGTTGCCGGTTCAAAGCCGGTTTGAGCGGCGTGATGCAGTTGGCCCGGGATGCCAACGTCTATTTCGACACCACCGCACCATTCAGAAGCCGCAAAACCGACATGGAAGCCTGCGGACGAGCGATCAACGTGTGCCTTCAGACGGTGCGCACGCTCACCACGTTGATGGCCCCGTTTCTACCAGCCAGCGCCCAAAAGTGTCTACAGATGCTCCACCTGGACAGAGCCCAGAGCGCCGGCGACGGGTCTTCCCATCCCAATGGGGAAGGAAGGGACGAAGGGACGAAGGGACGGAGGGACGAAGGGGAATCCTCAATCGTCAATCCGCAATCCGCAATCGTCAATCGTCAATCGTCAATCGTCAATCGTCAATCGTCAATCGTCAATCGTCAATCGTCAATCGTCAATCCGCAATCGTCAGCGGGGTCTGCTCTGCTATGGTCCTCCGCCACCAACCCTCTGCCCGACGGCGCCCCGCTGGGTGCAGCCCGGCTTCTGTTCAAAAAGCTCGACCCCCAAGAGCTGTTTGGAGACTGACCAACCGGGATCATTCACCGCGGAGCACGCAGAGATCGCAGAGAGGTGATAGACAAAGGGTTAGCGAAGTCAGCGTTGAACGAATGATATACACACTGTCAGAACTAGACGAGCTGGAATTCAGGCATAACTTCTTGCTATACAATACTCTACTCTGCGCTCTCCGCGGTCTCTGCGGTATGAATAATCCGGACTAAGGGGCCCATGATCAACGACAAGATCCAGTATCGATCCACCATCGACGTGATGCTGACACACACGTCGGTCCGCCGCTTCACCGACGAGCCCATCAACCATGACCTGCTCGAATCGCTCATCGAAGCCGGCACCCGGGCCTCCACCTCCAGCAACATGCAGGCTTACACCATCATCTCCATCACCGAGCCGGAGCGCAAGAAACGGATCACCCAGCTCTGCGCCGATCAGAGTCAAATACAGCGGTCCGCCGTCTTCCTGGCCTTCTGTGCCGACCTGCATCGCTACGTGCTTTGCACGCAAATACACGACGTCAGCCACGACGAGCTGGCCCTGGCCGAAGCGCTGGTTCTTGCTCTGGTTGACACCGCCCTGGTCATGGAGAACGTAGCCGTAGCGGCGGAGTCGGTCGGGCTGGGCGTATGCATGATCGGTGCGCTGCGCAACAACCCCTACCAGGTGCGAGAATTGCTCGGTCTGCCCATGCATGTCTTCCCGGTAGCCGGCATGTGCCTGGGCTGGCCGGCGGAGCAGAACGAACCCAAGCCGCGTCTGCCGCTGGACGCCGTCTGGCATCGTGAGCAGTACCGCAGCGACGCGGACCTGACGCGATCCATAAAAGCCTACGACTCCATCCTGGCAGCCTTCTTCGAAACCCAGGACATACACCCGCGGGAGCCGCGTTGGAGCAAGATACTTTGCAAACGCCTAGCCGCCATCAGGATACGCAGTGATCTGGGCCGCTTCATTCGCGAGCAGGGTCTGAACCTGTAGGGTCCGCCGTGCGGACCATTTCGAACAAGGCCGGCGCTTGTGATCGCTGCTTGACGCACCCCTGGCGGATGTCCTACAATCACGGCACCGCGTTGAGAAGGCAGCCTTGGCGGGCGCGATGGCTTGGTGGTCGGCATCGATCGGACGGCAGGCACGGGCGAGAACCGCCGCGAATCACTGCGCTACTCTAGCAATGACACAATTATGAGGTGCCCGCTACGCGGTGGGTATTGCAGCACACTCGTGCTAATTCACCGGGAGGTCCAATCATGTTGCGCAAGAGTTGTTTTGCTCTTCTGGTCACGTTTTCAGCTATCGTCCTTTCCAGCACGTTTGGCTGTCCGATCGTCCGACCCATCCCGTACATCCTCACCGTGGAACCCCTTGAGTGCGCATGCGATTCAGAGTGTTTGTTCAACGTCGAAGGGACTATCGCGCGGGTGCTAAATGAGAACGAGGAGCTGTTCCTGGTTGTCCGGCCTGTAGACGATTTGGCTCCAAGGTACTTTCTCCAATTCGGCGAGAAGAGCGTCAATGAGACGCTCTGGACGGCGCAGGCCCAAGCTGGAAGCGCAGGTTTCCCGCCGCAAGCGGCGGACGTCCTGGAGATCTACGCGATCGTCGTGAATAATCAACTCATGGGGAGTCCTTCCCTGGACCCGCTCCCTTCCCTGTCTGAGCAGGACCTTTCGTGGCTCCTGGCTGTTAGCGACGCGGAAAGTCTCACCGTCCGCTGTAATGACGAACCCGACCCGCCGCCCGTGCTCGATGCACTGGCGAGCCACACGTATTGGCACCTTTATTCACCGGCACGCGACGAAGCTGGCGAGTCTGTTCCAGAGGAACAAATCCGCCGCGAATTACAGATGCTCTTCGATTCAGGGGCTCGCGGCCTTGTAACCTACGAGATGATGAACGGTGTTCAGCGCGCGCCGTGCATCGCCAAGGGAATGGGCTTTGAATGGGTGCTGGCCGGAGTTTACTGGTGGACAAACGGCGTCGACAACGGGCAAACCGACAGCACCCTCGAACAGGAGAAGGCTGCTATCGATGACAACAACTCCTGCATCGACGGCATTATCATCGGCAATGAGGGGCTGTTGGATTCCGACGAGTGGAACCAGCCGCGCTATACGGTCGCGGACCTGGAACGGGAGCTGCGTGCCATGAAGGCAGACTATCCGGACAAGATAGTGACCACGGCCGAGGGGAAGGATACCTACGAGCAGTATCCACATCTCGTTTCCGACGAGAACCTGACGGATTTTGTGTTTCCTAACCTCCATGCGTATTGGGCTTTGGGTGGCTCACCCCAGGACGATCCGAGCAAACTGAGCCCGGTCGATGGCGTGAACTGGCTTACCGCTACAATTGGTGCAGAACCTTTCTCTTCGCGGGGAGATCGGCAGATCGTCATGCATGAGGCCTGGTGGCCGGCCGAGATTGGAGAGGATTCAGCGGAAGATGCCCAAGTCGCCTTCTTCGAGGGAATGTTGGACGCGGGCGTAAACTTTTGCTGGGGCGAAACCGTTGACCAGCCTTGGAAGTCCGAACCAGAAGGTCCGATCGGTGCCCACTGGGGGCTGTGGCACTATGATGCGGACTTAGACGCTTATCACTCCAAGAGCGCCGTAGATGTCATGAAGGTCGAGAGTCGTTAGTGGCACCATGCCAACGGAACGTAGCATGTCAATCATTGTCGCATGCCAATGCGGTAAACGATTCCGTGCGAAGAGCGAGCATGCCGGAAAGCGCGCGAAGTGCCCGGGGTGTGGTCATATCCTAGTAATCTCCAGCCAGAACAGGGCTGTCGATACTACTCGTGCGGGATCGGGCGCGAGCGATGTATGTATGAAGACTCCGGGAGCCGCGACTGTCGAAGACGGGGCAGAGGACGACCCTGCAGCTCCGCACCTGTCTTCGGACGACCTTTTGCATCCAAAAGGTCGCGAGGACCGTCAACGCCGCCTTCGCACCGTTGCGTCTACCTTAACAATCGTCAGCCATGTTTTCATACTCATCATATTTGCAATCGTTTATAGCGACTATAACGCCAGGCCAGATGAATTCCCCGCGTTGGGGGTGCTGCGTTCGTTGTCAGTAGTGGGGGCACCTGCTCTTGGCTTCACGGCGTGGCTGTTGTTCCGCACGGCAGGTCATCGTCCTCCGACACCGCCAGAATGGACGCTCAATCCTGTTGGGTTCTGGAGAAGGGCTGCCGCCCAGTGGATAGACGGGTTGGTTCTGTTGCCTGGGTTTGTCGTGCTGTTCTTACTGTTGCGGGGTAATGTCGACGTCTACGGCATCTTTGCTGCGAATCTAGTTTGGGGAAGCGTTGTCTGGTTATACCACGGTGTATTGGAGAGTTCGAACTGGCAAGCGACCATCGGCAAACGAGCTCTTGGAATCTACGTTGTTGATAAAGGAGGACAACGCATTTCATTCTGCAGGGCCGGGGGACGGAATTTGGCGGAGTTTCTCTCTGTTGCAACATTCGGACTCGGTTACTTGATCGTGGCTGTTACACGCGAGAGGGAGGCACTTCATGATATGTTGGCGGGTACTCTCGTAGTGGGTCGCGGTGGTCTCCCACCAATGCCGCGCGAGGGACCAGGGTATTGTCCACGTTGTCAGGAGCAAGTGTTGGTCCGGAACAAGCCCCTGAACCACGCCTTCCACTTAATCGTGGTCCTTCTTACCGTCGGGTACTGGGTGCCCGTTTGGCTCTTGTGCTGGGCTTTCTTCACTGACTGGCGGTGCACGCGGTGCGGCTCACGAGCGAAACGCAAGGTTCCCGCCTGACTGGGAGGAAATAGGGGACAGCAACCTAGTTCTGCCAGGAAAAGGGACGGGGAAACGTTTAGGTTCAGGCTATTCCACTTCGGAGATGATCCGCTTGGGATCGCGGGGGGAAAGCGTCTGATGAGTGCAGTCCACAACTAAGTCAAGGTCCTCCAGGACGATGGCCGCGATCAGGGCGGAGAGGAACAGAGAGGAAAAGGAGAGGAAAAGGGGACGCAGCTCGTTTGCGGTGCTCCCCTGGCCGACCGCCGTTCTGTGAACAGCAGGCGCTTCTGCTTGACGCAGGCCGGCCCGAGGTGTAGCCTATCCTCGAGGCGACTCCCATGGGAAGAATTGCGGCATCAGTGAAGATCGAGAATCCGGCGGACCGTGAGAAGAAGATCCGGTGCGACGCACTGGTGGACATGGGAGCGTCGCATATGATCCTACCCTCAGCGTGGCGGGATCGTCTCGGCGATTTGGAGGTGGTTCGACAGGTCAAGCTCGAGCGGGCCACCCAGGCGTCCGTGGACGGCGCCGTGTGCGGCCCCGTGCGCATTCAGATTGAGGGTTTCGAGCCCGTTTTCAGCGAGGTCATCTTTGTGGACATGCAGCCGGAAGACGGCGACTTCGAACCTTTGGTCGGGTACATCGTGCTGGAGCAGAGCCAAGCTGCCGTGGACCCGTTTGGGCACCGGCTCGTTCACGTCAAACGACTGGACCTCAAATGAGCTACGCGGGAGGAAAGGGGAGGAAAAGGGAGGAAAAGGGGACGCAGCCAATACTGTTCGGCACGGGGTTTGCCTCTGATGCGAGGTGACATGAGGATAGCGCCACACCGAATCTATTCGCGCCACACTTTACTTGCGCATTGGCGGCCTATAGCGCATATTGGGCGCCATGGCGGCGCCGCGAAAACCCAAGATCCGAGAGAAGGATCTGCAGGGGTTCAAACACTTCAAGCTGCTCAACGCGATTCTGGAGTCGCTCCATGATCACGCCTGCGCCCGCGACCGGGCCGGCAACCGAAAGCTCCACTACGACCAGTACACCGCTCTGATTCTGCTCTATTTCTTCAATCCCATCGTTAGCAGTCTACGTGGCATTCACCAAATCAGTGAACTCAAGAAGGTGCAGCGTATCCTCGGTTGCTCTCGGGCTTCGTTGGGCTCATTGTCTGAAGGGCACGTGTCTTTGACGCCGATCTGCTCCGTGGGATCATCGGTGAACTTCTCGATCGATTGCCGGCTATGGGGCCCAACACTTCCTTCGATGACATCAAGGGCATCCTCACCCTGGTGGATGGCACGCTCCTGCCGGCGTTGCCCCAACTGGTGCAGGCCATGTGGCAGGATGAACAGCACCGGGAGA
>JAZGDL010000187.1:0-3285 GCA_036477795.1 Phycisphaerae bacterium | reverse complement strand
CTCCCCCGCCTTCGGGCAGCGTTACAGTCGTCGTCGAACCGAAGCGGCAAAGCGGTGGCATGAATGATGACACGGAGCCGATCGGAATTTCAACTAGAAAAGGGATTGACCCTGTTCGAGTAAACCGGTCCGAAATTAGCGGGCAGCGGCGGGATGACCGTGGTTTCGTTTCGGCCCAGACTAATCGGAGCCCACGACATGTTAATGTCGTCAACTGTGTAAATCGGCGTGTTGGTGTGATCGACGTACTTGTACATGAGGTCGCCGGGATCCGGTGCCTGTGCCATGACCACCGCCGCCACCACGTTGGTATGGTCGACGTCTATGTAGGGGTAGTTGGGGACCGGCTCGAACGGCTGTCCCCGGACCACAAGCGGTGACACCGCCGGGAGCAAAGCAGCGGCAACAACCAAGCGAAGTCGCATTTCTCAACCCTCCTTGCTGTTCCTGCACATTGTACATCCAACGACCGGAAAACGCGATGCCACTCAGCCGCGACGGCACGCCCCCGATGTCCCCCCGCAGCACGATCCCGACGGTCGGCCCCCAAAACCACACCCTGCCGTTTAGGTCCTCCACTGGGTCCGGTACCTGCGACAAATCTCGGATATCCCGGATATCTCCGTTTTTCTGTTGCTTTGGTCAGTTCCAGGGACTTGAATCAGCGGACGGCGGATTAATATAATAGCATCTCCGTTGCGCCGGACACTCTGCGGAGGTCATGTTGTGGAAAGGGGCAGCAGGATCCGAGATTCTTATCCAACCACCAGCGTCTTCGTCGTGACGGCCGTAATCCTGCTGGGATCGGCCGCACCACCGGCACGCGCCCAACTGTGCGTCCTGAACGAAGAGCAAAAGCTCATCACCTCGGACGCCGCCGGGGACGATCACTTCGGCTCTTCCGTTTCCATGAGCGTCGGCCGGGCCGTCGTCGGGGCATGGCTCGCCGACAACGCAGCCGGAAGAACTTCCGGTGCGGCGTACGTGTTCAGGCGCGCAGATAACGGCACGCCGCTGGATCCGGACGATGACTTCTGGGTCGAGGAGGATAAACTGACCGCCTCGAACGCAGTCGCGGGCGATTTGTTCGGCTGGTCCGTTTCCATCAGCGGTAATCGGGCTGTGGTGGGGGCGCGTTTTCACAATTCTGCGGGCGCCCGTTCCGGGTCGGCCTACGTGTTCCGGCATAATGACAACGGTACACCGCTCGACCCCGGCGATGACTTCTGGGTTCAGGAAGACGAACTGGCCGTGTCCGACCCGGCCGCGAAGGTCGAGTTCGGTAATTCCGTTGCCATCAGCGGTGACCGCGCCATTGTGGGCGCTTTCAAGGACGACGGCGCCTGCCTTGATCCCCCGAATCCGGACTGCGATTCCGGCTCGGCTTACGTGTTCCGGCGCGATGATCGGGGGACGCCGGAGAACCCCAACGATGACGTCTGGATCCAGTCGGCCAAGCTCACCGCCTCGGACATGGCTGAGGGTGACATGTTCGGCATGTCCGTTTCCATCAGCGGCGGCCTGGCCCTGGTGGGTTCATGGCTCGACGACGACGACGGTACCAATTCCGGCTCAGCCTACGTCTACCGGCATGATAACAACAACACGCCGTCGGACCCCAGCGATGATTTCTGGGTCGAGGAGGCCAAGCTCACGGCTTCGGACGCAGCCACGTTTGATGAGTTCGGTTTTTCCGTTTCCATCAACAATGACCGGGCCCTGGTGGGTTCCTGGCTCGACGACGATGCCGGCAGCCTTTCCGGCTCGGCCTACGTGTTCCGGCGCGATGACGGCGGCACACCTTCGGACGCCGGCGATGACTTCTGGGTTCAGGAGGCCAAGCTCACCGCCTCGGACGCGGCTGCGGGTGACGAGTTTGGCAAGTCCGTTTCGATCATCAAGGGCCGGGCCGCCGTCGGGTCTTTCGAGGACGACGACGCCTGCGCCGACGACCCCGACCCCGATCCCAACTGCGATTCGGGCTCAGCCTATGTGTTCCGGCATGACACCAACGGCACGCCCAACGACCCAACTGACGACTTCTGGGTCGAGATCGCCAAGCTCACCTCTTCGGACACGGCTGCGGCGGACTTCTTCGGCCGCGTCGCCATAGACGATCGCGAAGTTCTGGTGGGGTCTTTGGACGACGAGGCCGGAGAGGATGCCGGGTCGCTGTACATATTCTCTGTTGCCCTCGAGGATAATTGTCCACCTGAGTTTGAACTTGGAGATTGCGATCTGAGCGGGGCCGTTGACCTGGTCGATTTCCAAGCGTTCCACGATTGTATGACCGGGAGCGGCTCAGGCCCGGTAGCCCCCAACTGCCTCTGCGCCGATTTCGATGAGGACCAGGACGTCGATCTACACGACTTCGCCGGGTTTCAACTCGCCTTTACCACTCTGCCGTAAACCAGCCCAGATAGTTCATACCGCAGAGATCGCTGAAAGCGCAGAGTATTATTGTTTAGAAAACGGTTGGAAGGTCAAAGGTTAAAGGACCAAGGTTCCAACGCCCGACTATCAACCTTCGCCGGGTGCCACTGGCAGCTTGCTGCCAGTGCGTACCAGCACTCACCACTGCACGGGCGGGTCAGTTGCCAGCAGACGGACAACTCACCACCGGAAATCCGCAATCCGCAATCCGCAATCTCCCCTGACCGATGGTCCTACGCCGCCGCCGTTGAACGCCGGCGGAACTTCACCGTCAACCCGATCAACAGCAGCAAGGCCAGAATACTCATCCCCCACTCAGAGACAGTCGGGATCGGTAGACAGCCATCATCAGCCCCGTCGCCGTCCGTGTCGCCCCTGCATGGGGCCTTGATGCCCAGGAAGTTCCCGGGGCCGCTCAATACCAGACACTCCGATTGTGTCAGCCCTTCAGTGCACGTCCTGTCGGGCAGGCAGCACGCCCCACACACGTTGGTGTGCGTGCAGGTGTTGCTCGCAAGGGCGCAGAAGTCGTCCGTGCAAGAATCGCCATCATCACATTGGGCGTCTGAGGTGCAGCAGTTGGGCACGTCTTTGTTGCAGGTGTTGGTCGTGAGATCACACGTTTCGCACTTGCCGCACTGAGCGTTCGTGGTGCAGCAACCCGGCACGTCCTTATTGCAGGTGTTGGTGACCAGGTCACACGTCTCGCACTTGCCGCACTGAGCGTTCGCGGTGCAGCAGTTGGGCACGTCCTTGTTACAGGTGTTGGTCACCAGGTCACACGTTTCACACTTGCCGCACTGGGCGTTCGCGGTGCAGCAGTTGGGCACGTCCTTGTTGCAGGTGTTGGTG
>JAZGDL010000186.1:0-4516 GCA_036477795.1 Phycisphaerae bacterium | reverse complement strand
TCAAGCAGGGAAAGGCCAACAAGTCGCAGGTGGCCCGGCGGAGGTTGGCGGCCCAGCTCGGGCAGCTTCGCAAGGATATCGGCCGGCAGAACACCACGGCCAACATGTTGAATCAGCAGATCAACATAATCAGCACCGACATACATAACCTCACCTTGATCCAGCAGGGCAGCGTCGCCCGGTTGCCCAGTAGCGAAGAGTTGACCGAGAACGCGGTCAAGGCTGAGGAGATGCTGGAAACGTTGAAGGTCGACGCCGACATGGTGAGCAGCCTGGAGACCGGCCTGTCGGACATTTCGACGAGCGAAGAGGAACTGGCTATTCTCAAGGAGTTCGATGAGCCGGAGCCTGCGGAGAGAACGGCTGATGCTGAAAGCAGCGCGCCGGCTGAAAGCGTAGAGGAAGGACCGGCGCCGCAGGAGGAAGAGCCGCAGCGGCGGGCGGACCCCGAGGCCACTTAAAGTGCGTCCTAAAAGCCCCCTCCCTGACGGTCGGGGCTCGGATAATAGCGAGGTTAGCGTAGGTCTTAGGACGCAGGCTTAACGGATCACTTATGGTGATGCAGCTTTTCGACTGGTTGACCAAAAGGCGGAAGCCGCTGTCTCAGTTGACGCGGTCGGAGTTGCGGCGCAAAGAGCTGATGCTGGAGAAGGAGAGCACGCGGCTGTTGAACCGGGTCAAGAAGCTCGCGGATGAGAAGCAGAGCATCTTCGAGAAAGGCGCCCAGGAGAAGACGCCGGAGGTGCGCCGGGCGCTGGCCCAGCAGTTCGAGCTCAGAACCACGGAACAGCTCATGGTCTCGCGGCAGCTCAACGTCCGCGGCAAGGAGGTGCTTACCGTGGCGCGTCTGCGCATGTTGCGAGAGAACTCCGATCGGGCCAGAGAGACCGGCGGTACGCTGGGCTTGATCAGCGAGGCGGACATTCTCCGGCTGGGCGAGTTGATCGAGAATGACGCGGTGCGGACGGAGGTGTATCAGGAGCGGCTGGACGAGGTCCTGGGTACGGCGGCGGCGGTGGACGAAGGCAGCGCCGAGCTGTCGGAGTCGGGCCGGACGGTGATGAACATCTGGGACAAGATGGACAGCGGAGTGATCGCCGACAGGGCTGAGGCATTCGATGAGGCTGACCGGCGTGTGCGGGAACAGCAGACGGCTGCCGAGGAGCCGACGTGATGAGTATGCTTTCGAAGCCTTTGCGGCGATCGGTGGTGGATCGGCAGATCGGCGGAGTGTGTGCAGGGATCGCCGAGTACTTCGGACTGGACCCCACGGTGCTGCGCGTAGGGTACGTGCTGGTGTCGCTGTTGTCGGCGGCTTTTCCGGGGATTCTGGTCTGTTTGATTCTGTGGGCGGTGATTCCGCAGCGGGATTACTATTGATGACGGCGCGTGGGATGGTCCGCGTTTGAGGCGAGGGTATGGGTCTGTTCAAGTCATCGGATGAGCGTCGCATCGAGCGCGACATGAAGATCCGTCAGGGCATCCGGCGGATTGAAAAGTCCATTCGCGAGCAGGGCAAATTCACCGAGGAGTTCATCCGCAACGCCCAACGCGCCAAGAACATAGGTGACACCCAGCAATACCGGTTCATCCGCAACTCCCTCAAGAAGACCGCGACCATCAAGCGATTGCTGGAGCGGCAGTTGCTGACGGTCAAGAACGCGCTGTTGATCAAGCGTCAGGCGGAAGCCTCAGCGGATTTCGCCAAGAGCATGGGGTTGATGGCGGCGGAGATCGGGCGGCTGTTCGGTGAAACCGATCTGCTCAAGACGCAGGCGGATTGGGAGAGGGCCATGGTGCAGTCGCAGACCATGGAGGAGCGCATGGGGATGTTTCTGGATACGGTGGAGGACGTGGCCGCCCAGGACGTGGAGCTGACCGGCGATGAATCGGTGATCACCGACGAAGAGATCGATCGGATGATTGACGCGGAGGCGGAGGCTGAGCATCAAAAGGAGCTGGACAAGCTAGCCGGTCTGCGTGCGGAGCTGAGTTCGCTCAAACAGCAAGGCGAGAAGCAAAAGTAGGGTCCGCCATGCGGACCGACAAAGGTAGGGTCAGCCAAGCGGAACGCCGAGATGCGCCGAGTATGGGGCACTCCCGATCGCGGACGAAATTCGGTCACCAAAGTATGAGAGTGTCCTAGTGCGCGCGACGGGTAGTGATTGTGCTAAGGGTCCCGGCGCTCGAGGTTGCGTAGAATGGCGGAAGTTAACGCGACAGGAAGGGATTGCCATCGCCATCACCTTGGCGCTGTTGAGCGTCGTTGGCGTGTGGCATCTGCCGCCGGGGGCGTGTTTCGACGATGCGGGAGACCTTCAGGTAGCATGTGCAACTCTCGGTATCGCCCATCCGCCGGGGTACGCAGGATACACCACGGTCGGGTGGCTGCTTTGCAAAGCGTTCTTTTTCATCGAGCCGGCGTACGTCGTATCGTTGGCTTGTCTGGGGTGCATGGTTACCTCGCTGGGCGTATTGGCCGTTCTGCTGGTGCGGTTGGGGCTGCACGTTCTGGCGGCGTGTTCGCTGACCCTGATTCTGGTGGCCCATCATACGCCCTGGCAGAGTTCGGTGTGGCAGAGCATGGTGTGTCCGGAGGTTTACGCGCCGTCCTGGGCGTTGCTGGTGGGGACGACCTACTTTCTTTTCAAGTACGGCCGATTGCACCGCAGACGCGATCTGTGCGTGGCTGCCGGGCTCTTCGGTTTTCTGATGGTCAACCGTCCGCCGTCGGCGTTGTTTGGGTTTGGATTGGTTATCGGCTGGCTGTTGATCGAAGGTCGACGCTGTTCGAGCGTGACCGACCTGTTCAAGCGGGCCGGTGCGGCATTGGCCAGCGCCGCGCTTCCCATATTAATCGTGCTGGTGCTGTTGTGGTTTCGCGATACACCTTCGACGGCTTACAACATCATCGAACAGCATTCCCAGGTGTACGGCGGTCTTCCCGATCAGACGGAGGGATTCGATGGGCGGTATCGCCGGTTATCGTGGCTGGTGACGGCGGAGGTGTTTCAACACCTTGTGATCGCCGACCTCAGCCACGCCCCGCAAAAACTGCGCTGGATTCGTCGGGTGCTCTTCGTGTACGACACCGGGCCTTTCGTGGGCCTGTGCGTGGTCCTGTTGATCGGCGCATGGCGACTGATACGGCAAGGTGGGGAATGGATGTCATGCGCCGTCGGCGTCGTTTTGGGAAACGTCGCGTTCCTGGGCCTTTACAACGTTCACGCGCAGGCCGCCAATTTGCTTCCATTGATGTTCGGTATAGCGCTGTTGACCGGAGCGGTGCTGTCAACGGTGATGCCCACCCATGCGGGCGAACGCAGCCGATCGATGGCGGCGACGCTGTTCATCCTGGTGAGTATCTGGACCGTCTACCATTCCGCCACGCGGTACAATTACGGCGACGCCTACGACGCGACGGGATTCCTCGACCAAGTCGACCTGGCCACCCTGCCCCGCGATGCGGTGATCTGTACGGTGACGCAAAAGGCGTGCCCGCTGTGGTACGCCCGCATCGTTACGCATTGGCGGCCGGACGTTCAGATATTTGCGGCCGTGCCCCATCGCTGGAACGAGCTTGTACAATCGGCGCTCCACCGACCGGTTTTCTATACCAACGAGCATGCCGCGGTTCCCGCCGGCTGGCGGCTGGTTCCGGATCGGAATCTTTGGCGGTTGAAACCTACTCTTGTAGACGAAACCTCGTGACCGGTGGCGGTAGGTGATGACTGTTTCGTTCTCGACATTTGAACGATTGAAGAACAAGGGCGTCAGCGCCTACCAGGAGGGACAGTACGCCGCGGCTAAGAGCTACCTGATCGATGCCAGTGAGTGCATGGTGGACATGGCTGAAGCCGCCAAATCGCCGGAAACGAGGCGGCAGCACGAGCAACTGGCCACCGAGCTTATCGACCTGGCCAAGGACTGCGACCGGCTGCAACGATCGCCAGTGCGGAGGCGCCAGCCGCAGCGGGAGAGAGACGACGACGGCGTCGACTCGGGCCCTTCGGATTGGATTGTTACGGAACGTCCCGACGTCGGCTTTGATGACATCGCCGGTCTGGAGGGCGTCAAGGAGGACATCCGCCTGAAGATGATCTACCCGGCGGCCCATCCTGAGTTGGCGGAGAAGTATGGCATTGTTACGGGCGGCGGGGTGTTGTTGTGGGGCCCGCCGGGCACGGGCAAGACCATGATGGCCAAGGCCATCGCCCACGAACTGGATAGCACGTTTTTTGTTATCAGTCCGGCGCAGATTCTCAGCAAGTGGGTCGGCGAAGCGGAGCAGAACATCCGAAAGCTGTTCGATGCAGCCAGGTCGGAAGAATCGGCCGTTATCTTCATCGACGAGGTGGAAGCGCTGGTGCCCAAGCGCCAGGGCGACACCTCGACGGTGATGCGGCGGGTGGTGCCGCAGATTCTACAGGAACTGGAGGGCTCTGAGCGTAAGCCAGGCCGGGCCCGTCTATTTGTGGGGGCGACCAACAAACCCTGGACACTGGATGAAGCGATG
>JAZGDL010000185.1:0-12155 GCA_036477795.1 Phycisphaerae bacterium | reverse complement strand
CCGCGGCGGCAATCTCATCGTCAACACCCACGCCACATTCCGGTGGAAGCATGGCCTGTTCCACGCCTACGACCACATCGATATGGTCAAGCTGAATGCCGACCTGTACATCACACTGATCGACAACGTCGAAGTCGTGCACGAGCGACTCACCCGTGACCACGACATCCGACATACGCTCAAGGACATTCTGGTCTGGCGCGAGGAGGAGATCGTAGTGACCCGGGCCATGGCCGACGCCGTGAAGGGTTTCGCCGATGCCTACATCGTCACACGCGGAGACGCGACGGTCACCGCCCAGGTTGTCTACCGATTGATGTTCGAGCGCGATCGCAAGCGGGTCTACCCCTCCTTCCCCATGACACACGTCGCGTCCATGCCCGACGTACTGGCTGAAATCGATCATTTTCGGAGGCGGCTCAGCAATCATTTCATCACCTTCGACCCGGGGGAAGTCGATGAGAAGATCCTGTTGTTCAAGGCCGGCGCCGCCACTCAGAGAGGAGAGGATCAGATCACCCTGCGGGTCAACGATCGCGACATCCAGCTAAGCGTGGCCGACATCACACAGGTCGCACCCGACGTCGACGGGCAGATTTACGCCCGCGATTTCGCGCTCATCGATCAGTCTGACATGATCGTCAGCTACATTCCCGAGCTTCCCGGCGGCAAGCCGGGCCTGTCCTCCGGCGTGGAGCGCGAGCTCCAGCACGCCTTCGAGGGCACCAAGGAGGTCTTCGTGGTATGGATGCCAAAGGCGGAGCCATCCCCGTTCATCACCGCGACCGCCACCGAGGTGTTCGACAGTATCGACAGTCTCTTTGCCGGCTTCCAGCAGCGAGGTTACATCAGCGCCTATCAGCCCGACCTGGTGCGCATCTCCTCCGGCCAACCCCCGTCGCAAACATAGCGACCTGCCCAACGGGTTCACCGAAACCTTACCATCAGGTTCCCCAGCGACATGGGGTCGTAAGCGTTGAAACGCGCACCGGACCACGTTGAGTAAGTCTGGCTGCTGCTGTTGAACCGGGTGATATTGATGCCCCACACCTGAGGTCCGCGAACGGTTTCACCGAGTGCATCCAGCGGGACGCTGATTTCGATCACCCAGGCATCGGGCGATAGTCGCGAAGCGTAGCGGACGTCCGCCGCCCAGACACGTCTTTGGCCCACGGGCGGATCAATGCCGATGCCCTTCTCAAAAACACCCCCCCCCTGCTTGATGGCGATGTGATAAAGATCCTCCGGAGCGTGCGTGCCGGCGTTGGTGGGGTCGATGAGAATCTCGACCAACTCTTCGCCCATCGGAATAGTGTCCTGGTAACGCATGATGTTCCCGTGCTCAACCGACTTCCTGGCGGTGGCGGCTGGTACTGTGCAATGGATACCGAAGTACACGTTCTGATCGTCATGGCTTATAAAACACCGCGTGTCCGGGATCTCATCCGGGTCACCCGGCCATGCCCCGCTGATCAGACGAAATCCTGAAGCGGTGTTGCCGGAAACGCCCGTCCAATCGGAAAGTTCTCCATCAATGGTGATCGGTGTTGTACGACGTTGTGACACGATGTAGCACAGGCGGGCGGTGGTGTGATGATGCTCTCCGTCCCCCGTGTCAAAGACAATGGGAAGCTCGATCACGCCATCTGCGTCCCAGGCCAGGCTATTGGTGACGGCCGACAGCGTCACCCGCCGCCGCCCCATCGGTGCGATGGGCGCGATCGACGTGGTCGGTTCGATCATCCGCCAGCCCAGCGGCAACTCCGCAATTCGCAGCGCCCCGCCGAGGGCAACTCGTGCCCGGTTCTCTATGGTTAGTGAACATTCAACACGAAAAATGTCGACCCGCCGCGTCGGCTGCACCCGAACTCCGTCCACTACAAGACTCAGCCTTCGCGTCGCCTTCATAAACCGGCTCCAGCGCAGGACGCTGTCCGGCGACTGGTTTATGACACCATAATCGTAACCCTCCGAGCCGCGACCGTAAGGGAGCGATTCTCCCTCAAGGCCCCGCATCAATTGCTCCGCCATTATGATCCGGGCCTGTTCCCACAGGTTAGGGTCCATGGGCCAGGCGCAGGTTCGGACGTCGGCCACATGATTCCGATACGCGTCGGACAGGGCGTAGGGCGTAAGTGAGTCCAACATGGTGGATGCGACGTGCTCCAGACCCGACGATTCAAGCAGCACCAAATAGGAGACGTCCTGCATGCCGCGCCGCAGATGTTTGAGCCGCATGGACGCCACCGGCTGATCCAGGCCGAAACCTGCCCCCGAATGAAGCAAGCCCGCGTGCCACCTGTGGGACAGGCTTTCCAGCCTGTCGTTTGACCGGCTGGAAAGCCTGTCCCACAGGGAAAGCCGGTCCCACTGCCTCACGCCCAGCACCACGGCGTCGATGCCATAGCGCCTGGCCTGCCAACACAGGACGCGAGTCGTGGCCTGGTTGCCGGCCAACGACACCGTACCGCTGTAGGGCGGGCGGTCCACCATGAACCAGGTGCGCTGGGCGCCGGGGACGACGGAAGGATCGCAGAAAGCCGCCGGAGGGCTCCATATGTCGATCAGTTTCGCTACACCCGCCTCCTGCAACAGCTCCCAGGTGCGTCGCGGGCTCTCATGCGCGAACACTGTAGCCATGGTCATCAGCCGCCGGTCGGCCAGGCGGGCCAAACCCGCGAAATGCCGGAGGCGGCTAACGGTGCCGCCCTGTGGGACAGGCTTTCCAGCCTGTCGTTTGACCGGCTGGAAAGCCGGTCCCACTGCCACGCGCAGGTAAGATCGTTCGAGCCAACCGCGATCGGCGAAATGTTCGGCACATTCTCGAAGATAAGCGACGGCCACGCTGGTGTCCTGCGCGAGAAAAGCGCGTTTTGGAGACCGGGCGTCGAATGGAATGAGGCACCACGGTCGTGCCCCGCTGCCGGCAGGATCCGGCTGGTCAAGGAAACCGGAGAGGGTCTCGTCGAAATCGCTCCAGTCGACGGTGAGCCGACCGGCACGGTCCACTTTGGAGATGGGATAGACTCCGCTGAACACCGGCGAGACGCCGTGTGACCGCAACAGCCGCACCATGTCAGTCACATATCCGTCGCCCCGACTCTTGCTCATTTCGCCCAGATCGATGCCGCATAACAGCGACAGCCCATTATCAACCGGCAGCGAGAAAGGCCACACCTTCAAGTGCAACGGCAACGCCACCACCTGGTCATCGCCGTCGGTAATCAGCACGGTCCCGGCATAGCGCCCCGCTGCTACTCCCGTGGGAATGGTCAGCTCCCCGAAGATAACCATGGTCTCGCCAGCCGCCAGCGGCGCGGGCAGCCCGCCGACCGGGGCCTCCGCCGGCACGACCACGTCATACACTTGAGAGGATCGCAAGGAGGGATCAAACAGACGAATATGCCACCCGGGCCACGCGTCGATGGGCACCGCGTGAACCCTGAACATCCGGAACGTTGCAGGCAGTTCGACGTCGTCGGCCGAGCGCAGCGGACTGACCGTTACGTTAATCGCGTTCGCCCCGCGCTCTGCCGCCCGCAGGGGCAGCTCGAAAGTGATCGTCTCGCCAATCGCCCCCGCGAACACCACGCTTCCGGTTTTTGCGCTGAGTCCCCGCGAACCGGGGGTTAAGATCAGTACCCCGCCCGAGGGCGTGCGGGCCTGCAGCGCCCCATCAGGGCCAAACTGCACGGTCTCCCGTTGGCCCCCGCCCACGCGGCAGCCCGTCGCGGGCAGCATCAGACAAACGCCGATCAACGGCAGAAGAGATTTCATGGGGCTGTGACGGAAACGGGCGCTACTGTAGTGTCTCAAAGTTCGCGCATTTTTCACGAACCGAGCCGCGACCGTGAGGGAGCGGTTCCGTCGGGGCATAGCATTTGCCCTCCCTTACGGTCGGGTCTCGGATAATATGCCATCTGCGTGAAACACTACACTACGGTGTCGGCGATTTCTCAGCAGCGGGTTCTTGAGAGTCCTGATCGGACCAGGAATCCGGCAACGGCGGCCCTACGTCCGTGTCTTCCGGCATTGAAACCAAGTCAGTAGCCGAAAGTTTAGATGATTCTGATTCCAGCCCGGATGGACCGTCCAAGCGTCCGAGCTGGATGCTCTGTGATATATACGGCTGTTTCTCTTGTTCGGCGGCCGACGCAAGCGGCTCGGCCAGGGCGATCACCTGAAAAATCTCGTCGAGGTGGAGCAGCCGTTCAGCGGCGTCCACCTGAAAAGGCGTGCCCTTGAACCGGACATCGTTCTGAAGCTTAGTCAGATAATCGCGGGCCACCTCCTTGTGGCTGAGGTCCTTATCCGCGACGAAGCGGTTCTCCACAATCGTTGCCAAGGCACTCATGGCCATCCCAACCACCGGCATGCGATCGGGATAGGCCTTGACCAACTCCAGATAGGCCTTTTCCGCACGATCAAGGTATTGAGGTTTGAACCCGTCACTGCCCATGGCCGCGTTCAGGGCCGCGCCACCGCTGCGCACCAGGGCCGTCATTCGCACATCCGCATCTTTGCTGTCGCGAATCAACCCATCCAGCGTCTCAAAAGAAGCGTCCGTCTCCGCCGGATCAAAGGACAAACCCGACATTGCCAGAATGGCCGAGTCTCTGGACTGCAATTGTGATCGCTCATGATAGCGCATCATCAGCAAGGCCACGAGAACGACGACGGCACCTGCGCCGATGCGGCCGATATACTTCCTGGTCCAATCGTTCACGTCCAGAAGGAACGCCCCCAGGTCGTTGGTTCTCAGTTCTTGTCTGCGTTCTGTTTTCATGGACTGGTCCGTGGTGCCGGCGGCTTTTGCCCTCGTTCCTCGCGGGCGACGACGATCTGAATCTGCGTGCGCGTGGAGAAGATCTTTTTCTCATCGGTTATGGTAACCGTGCAGGATTCGTTTGCCTTCTCAAACCGCATGGTGAAAAAACCCTTGACGTTGCCGTCGCTCACCTTGGTCCAGCGGGCCAGCGGCATCTGCTCGCGATAGAAATTCCTTGTGGCGTACTTGTCGCCCTCCCCTTCGTACAGATGCCGCAGATAGAGTCGGCTGGTGCCGGTGGCCCGGTCCTCGCTGGCCTTCTCAAGCAACACGAAACCGGCCGGCACGGGAATGTCCGGTTCGAAGGGCCGGCCACGCATCAGCCGGACGTGGCGCGAATCCTCCAAATCCGCGGCGCATCCCGCCAACACCACAACCACACCGATAACACCAAGTCGCTTACAACACCGTGCGAAACACATCCATACGCACTCCCCGATCAACGCCCTGATCCTCGTCCGTCCCGCCGGCGCCGGTATTCTTAGAATCGGCACAAACGACCCGCAAAGTATGAAAACTACGTCAGACCTCCGACGAAGTCAACATGGGCGGGCAGGTCGCCTCGGCACACTATTTTTCGGCGATTTGAGAGGGTCAATCTTAACGCCGATCACAGAATGGGCGGCCATTAGCAGTACAGCGCAAAGTCATCTTAATGTAGCGCCACCCCTTGTGGGTGGCGCAGAACGGGGGTGCGCCACCCACAAGGGATGGCGCTACAGTACCTGAGGCTCGGCGGGAGCCTCGCCCTCCCACGCTGACCCTCGGGAACGCCCCGGTCCGAGAAAACCGCACACCGGTACCCCGGAGGCTGCACGCCGAACGGGTGCGCTGCGCGACCCCGCCGCCGGCTGCAGAAGGTGAGTAGCTTTGCCGCTCTCGGCGCTTATAATACACAATGACGTTGGGGCTCCCTTGGAAACCGGGCCACTCTGTGGCCGGTAGGTTTGAGAGGCGTAGGGCGGGTCATCGACTTGCCCTACCTGGGTCACAGACCAAGACACGACCCGCGGTGCCTCGAAGAAAGCGGTCTGCCGAAGATGAAGGCGCTTGACGACGGTTTGAGGAATCCGTTTTTGATGGCCTGGTCACTGGCCCTTGGTCTACTTGCGGCCCATGTACTTGCCGACGGTGCGCCTGTGGGACAGGCTTTCCAGCCTGTCGACCGGCTGGAAAGCCGGTCCCACAACGAGACCGGGATTCGCTTCGAACGCGTTCCGGCAGGATCGCTGCCTCGTTTCGTCCATTTCAACGGCCATGCCCGGGCGTCGCTGCTTCCCGAAGACAACGGATCGGGTTGCGCCTGGGGCGACTACGACGGCGACGGGGACGATGATCTGTTCTTGTGCAACATGAATGGGCCTTACCTCACGGCGTCCTCGGCTCGCCGACGGTTTCCTGGAAGCCGGCTCTGGCGAAACGACGGCGAAGGGAGGTTCACCGACGTTACCGAATCGGTCGGGCTCAACGAGTCGCGGATGGATATGGCCGCGGTTTTCGCCGACTACGACAACGACGGCGACGCGGACCTGCTGGTCACCAACCTCGAGGGTGTTCGCCTGTTCCGAAATGACGGCAGCCGCTTCAGTGACGTGACCCAAGAGCTTGGCCTGGGCGGTGTCGCCGGATACTGCCTGGGAGCCGCCTGGGGAGACTACGACCGCGATGGGCGACTCGACCTGTACGTTTGCCGCTACGTTGACTTTCCAATCGAAAAGGCACGCAATCGACCCCTGGTGGCCGGCCGACCGGCGCCTATGACTACACCAGGTAGCTATCCACCGCTGGCCAATCACCTCTTCCATCAGCAACCGGATGGAAGGTTCCGCGACGTGACAAAAAAATCCGGCACCTCGAACGCCGGTGGGCGCAGTATGCAGGCTATCTGGTGCGACTTCGACAATGACGGCTGGATTGATTTGTACATTGCCAACGACCAGTCGCTGGATTGCCTGTTTCGCAACGGGCACGACGGAACGTTTGAGGACCTGGCCCTGGTGGCCGGCCTTTTCGACCCGCGGGGAGCCATGGGTGTGGCCGTGACCGACTTTCACTCGGACGGCGACCAGGATCTGCTGGTCACCCACTGGGTAGCTGAGGACCCGGCGTTCTACATCAACGACTCTGTCGGGAATATGCTGAGCTTTGACGATCACGCCACGCAAGTAGGTTTGCGAAAGCTTGACGGTGCCCTGGTGGGCTGGGGCACCGGCCTGGTGGACTTTGACAACGACGGCGACCAGGACCTGTTTATCGTGTATGGAAGCACGATTGAAGATGAACTCACCTTGGACGTTCTGAAGAATCCAAAGATGCTCCCGCAGAAGAGCCAGGTGTACGAACGCCGAAAAGGCCGCTGGCATCAGTTGGGGTCACGAGCGGGGCCGTATTTCGGGGAGAATCATGTAGGGCGCGGCGCCGCCGTGTCGGATTTTGACCTGGACGGTAAGCCGGACCTGGCCATAAACAACCACGGGGAGGCGCCCGCCCTGCTGCGAAACGTATCGACCAGCATGGGCAACTGGGTCAAGATCAAACTCGTCGGGCGGGACTGCAACAAAGACGCCGCCAACGCCCGCGTCACGGTCCGGTGCGAAGGCACTCCTGGGCAAATGTGCGAACTACTTCTCGGGGCCAGTTACCTGAGTAGCCACACCAAGACGCTCCACTTCGGCGTCGGCAAAGTCAAACAAGTTTCGCGTGTGAACGTGCGCTGGCCTTGTGGCCGGATGCAGTCGTTACGGAAGGTTGCCGTCAACCAAACGCTGACAGTGACGGAGCCGCAACGGGACGGGTCAAAATGAAGAGATTCCTACTGGTCGCCTTGGGAACAGGTTCACTCACTCTGTTCGCCGGATGTGCCGCCCCTGGAAGGGGCGGGGCACCTCCGCAGGAACGCACTCCGACGGGCGGCGAACCCTATCACGGCATGATTCAGTATCGGGCCAAGGATGCAAAACAAGCCATCCTGCATCCGGAGCTGGTGGACGCCGATGAGGCCATCATCGCACCGGGAACGAAGGTCATCGGCGTCTTTGTGGGCGGTGAGGCGCGAGCATACCCTCTGTTCATTCTCAACAATCATCAGGTTGTGAACGACGTTGTGGGAGGCACGCCGATCAGCGCCTCGTGGTGACCGAGCGAACAAGGGATCGTGGTTCACGATCGACGAGTCGACGGCAAGACACTGACCATGGCCGTATCCGGCAAGGTCCGCGATGGGAACCTGGTCATGTACGACCGGCTGACCGGGTCGCTCTGGCTGCAGAAGTCAGGGGCGGCCCTTGAAGGTTCCTTGCGCGGTAAGTTTCTCAAGGAACTCTCCAGGACCAACTACGAGCCCGGCATCCGCTGGGACGAGTGGCGCTCCAAGCACCCGGACTCAAAAGTCCTCCGCTGTACACACTGCCTGGGCGCCCCATCCTCCCAGTAACTAGAAACTAGAGAGTGCTGGTGCGAGAATCCTTTCTCGCACCCCGGAACCGACACAAGCCCACGGGTTGCAACCCGTGGGCTTTTCACAGGTCTGTCCCACGCCGGCAGGAAGGGGGACCGACAAGGGATTCCAATAAGGGGCCAGCGTGACCTTGCGCTGTACATCTAATTCACCCCGGACAGCTCCGTATTGCCATTCCGTCCTCCTCCTCCGGAAGGGGTGAGACATCCGCAGGCCGTGCCGCCTTGCCGGTAGACCTTACCGGTTGTTGGTCCCTCCGACCGCCATCCAGATGAATCGGGACAGGCCCGGGGGGGGGGACGCTACACGCTTTGTCCCTAGCGACGGGCTTGGTTGTTTCGGGTGGCGGCTCGACAACGTGGGGCGGAGCAACGTATAATGGTTCTGGATTCGCCCGGAAATCGCGACACGCTCCCTTACGGTCCGTTAGATCACTGATGGCCGGGCGGGTGGGCGGGACGAGCTGTTCAGGACAGAGGGTCTGTTGATGCCAACGGTCAATGAGGGCTATGTCGTCGATAAGAATGGGGCTCGCGTGGGGGTGATCCTGCCCATGGAAGAGTACCGCAAACTAATGGAGGAGCTGGAGGAGCTGGAATCCATTCGGGCTTACGATGCCGCCAAGAGTTCCGGCGATGAGGCCGTTCCATTCGAGCAGGCGGTCAGGGAGATTGAGCGGGATCGTCAATGATTTACAAGGTCACGATCCTGCGCCGTGCTCAAAAAGAATTGGGCGCGTTGGCGGGGGAGGCGTATAGCCGAGTCCGCGACGCCATTGGCGGCCTGGGCGAGGATCCCAGGCCATCCGGTTGCCTCAAGTTGACGGGTCGTGACGGATGGCGCATCCGGATAGGCGACTACCGGGTGGTCTACGAAATAGACGGCAGCGGTCAGATGGTTACCGTCCTTCACGTCGGCCACCGGCGCGATGTTTACCGATAAGCACTCGCCTGCTGTCAGCACTTTTCGCCGTCGTCGTCGCCGCGGTGCGAGGATACCCTCTGTTCATTCTCAACAATCATCAGGTTGTGAACGACCTCGTGGGAGGCACGCCGATCAGCGCCTCGTGGTGACCGAGCGAACAAGGGATCGTGGTTCACGATCGACGAGTCGACGGCAAGACGCTGACCATGGCCGTATCCGGCAAGGTCCGCGATGGGAACCTGGTCATGTACGACCGGCTGACCGGATCGCTCTGGCTGCAAAAGTCAGGGGAGGCACTTGAAGGTTCCTTGCGCGGTAAGTTCCTCAAGGAACTCTCCAGGACCAACTACGAGCCCGGCATCCGCTGGGACGAGTGGCGGTCCAAGCACCCGGACTCAAAAGTCCTCCGCTGTACACACTGCCTGGGCGCTCCATCCTCCCAGTAACTAGAAACTAGAGAGTGCTGGTGCGAGAATCCTTTCTCGCACCCCGGAACCGACACAAGCCCACGGGTTGCAGCCCGTGGGCTTTTCACAGGTCTGTCCCACACCGGCTTACTGCTGAAAGCTGACCGCTGAACGCTTACTCTTTCTGTTTGGTCGCAAAGTCCCCATTTGTTACAATTGGATGTGCGGCGTCTTTTGGTGTGCGGAAATGAAAGCTCCGAATGCTCTGCTCTGCCATGTCCTGACCATCGGTGTGTTGTGCTCCGCCCCGGCTGCGGCCCAACCGACCGATGGTGTCGATCCCGCACAGACCGCCACCGCCACGGCGCTGCTCGAAGATCTCGGTGCCGAAATACGCACCCAAGGAGGCTGGTCCGAATATGCCGAACTGTTTAATTCGATGGCGGATGGCCTGTGGGCTGACAGCGGCTGGCACTCGGAGACGGACCTGTTCGCCAAGGAGCTGGCCCACGAGGTCACCCGCATCCCGCCCTGGCAATTCAACGACCGCATCCAAAAGATGACCGACATGCTCGCCGACCGCTACAAGCTCAGCTCCACCCAAAAGGTGCAGTTGCAATCAAGACTGATGCGCGAGTCGTTCGGTTTCATGATCCAAAACGCCGAGGTCCTCGTCAAACAGGGCCGCGAATTCATCAGCACCCGCGCCCAAGGCAATCCTTTCACACTCCAACAAATCGCCCGCTGGTCCGAGGGCAGCGATCCGCTGCTGGCTGACACCCAACGTCGTATTGATAGAATCATGAATAGCACCAAGCGCGACATGAGCGAACAACAGCGGAAGATCATCGATCGCGATTATGCGGGTTTCAGCCGCCGCACGCAGGACTTCAACAAGAAACGCGCCGCCTGGGCCAGGGGCGAATGGAAACCGGGCGATTGGGGCCTGCAGGACGATCCCATTCAGAGCGGCCGCAGAAACCTTTCGCGGCGGGCCGCAGGGCGCGCCAAGATGCCGGCCACCATCGGACCGACGCCGCGGCTTCCAGCCAGGTTGCCCGGCCGCATCAAGCCCGCCGACGAGTCCACCTGGGACCGCTATGTTCGCGAATTCATCGAGACGCACCACCTTGACGCGGGACAGCGCGCCACGATTCGTTCCATTCTCGCGGAGCTCCAATCGCGCACCCGACAGTATCGGCAGAGGCACCTTCAAGAGCCGGTCCCAGCCGCATCCGCTACGACCAGCGACGACTTCGCGCCGATACAGATCATGTTCCAAGAACTCGAGATGAGGTCAAACGCGCTGCTCACCGAACGGCAACGCGCCGCCGCGAAGAATCGATTATCCGGCCGATGATCGCCGCCGCTACGGCCACGCAAGGCCGTCAAATGGTGCTAACTCCTTGAATTGTCTTGACATGAGACCTAGCATATGACGACATAAACCGCATGATGAACCGGTATTCATGCTTTGCACCGGCGGCGGCTTGTTTGGGGTGTCAATTCCGCTGATGAAACGAAGTTGGTCTGCTGGAGCTTTGTGCCGCACGGGGCGATTGGCCCGGGTGAGCCTGTGGGCCATGATTCTCTGTGCAGTTCTCGGCGACTCGACCGCCTGGGCGCAACGCGCGGTGAATCGCCGGCCGATCGGTCCCAACCGTGTCATGCGTGCTCCCGGTCGTCGCCCCGCCCCGCGCGGCATGGCGCGCTCGACGCGCCTTGCCCTCCGCGGTTCGGCAGCGGGCAGAGGCAGGAACGCGCTGGGCATCAACAGGAGAGGCCTGGGCAGAACCGATGTAAGTGGGTTCATCCATCGCCCACGGTCGTTGCTGTACCGGGCCGGCTACACCGCACCTCTGACCCGCATGAGCCTGTCCAGCACTGTCGCCGGCCTCAGAAACGCCCCTTCCCAAGCCGACATCGAACGGGCTATCGAAGAGATCAAGACCTCCAATCTGCGAGCGAACGAATACTCCAGAAGTCTAGCCGCCCAGATCGATTTGCAGGGACGGCAGCTCGTTGATGACGGCTGGGGATACTTCCAAGACGGCGATTACCTACGGGCCCGCAGCGCGTTCGAGTCGGCTGAGATAGTTGACCGGCATTCACCGGTGCCACGTTTCGGCCAACTCATCGTTGACGTGGCCCAGAGCCACTACCGCCGGGCCATTACGCTGCTGGCCAAGAGCATCAGCTACGACGCACGACGCCCGCCCGGTATCGCGGGGCTTTTTGAATATGACGTTTCGCTCCAAGAGATTTTCGGCGACGAGAAAAAAATGCTGAGATCAATTCTTCAGTTGCGACAGTTTGCCCAGGAGAACCTGGACAACCCCGCCGTGCAGGCGCTGTACTGCTACGTATTGTGGTATTCGCGGATCCCCGACTCCGCGGCTCAGGCTTCCGGTATCGCCGCTCAGTTGGCGCGCACCGTCTCCAGTTCGAATTCACCCTGGGCACGATTCCCCGAGATGATCGAACGGGCAGAAGCGCAGATTGGAGAGCGCGGCGGTGCCGATTGACAAATGAACGACCG
>JAZGDL010000184.1:0-3889 GCA_036477795.1 Phycisphaerae bacterium | reverse complement strand
GCACGTTGGATATCGTCGCTGGTGGTCTGCGGCCTTGCCGGCGTCGCCCTTCACATGTCCGGCACGACGTCAAGTCGTGCCGCAATGGCCCAGGATAGAACCTCGGAGCAGGATAAACCGGCTCTGCGCCAGGTCACCGTCGGAGTGCCGCGGTCATTCCCCCCTTATTATCTATTGGATGAATACGGCAACCCTTCGGGTTTTGCCGTTGACGCCATGAACGAAGTGGCGAAGCGGGCCGGGTTCGAGGTCACTTACCGCGTCGCCGAAAACGGCGGCGCCAACTTCAAGGCGATACGGGCGGGGGATATCGACATCATCCCCAGCCTCGGCATTAATGATTACAGGAAACAATATGTCGCGTTCACGCAGCCGGTGGACACGTTCCGGATCGTACTCTTCATCCGCGACGACACCCAGGACATAACCAGCATTGACGACATGGCGGGACGCCCCGTCGCCGTCGTCGTCGACAACGTGGGCTATCGGTTTCTCGAAAAGAAGCGCCCGGACATCCAGCTAGAGGTGTTTCCCCTGTTTGCGGACGCCCTGTTTGCGTTGCTTTCGGGCAAGGTCGATGCCTTCGCCTATCCGGAACCCGTCACCTGGAAACTCGCCCGCGAAGCTAAAGTCGCGGATCAAATAAAGGTCGCCGCCAAGCCGCTGTTCGAGACCAAGCGCGCCATGGCCGTGCGCAAGGACAGGACGGAATTACTGGCTACCCTGGATAGCGCGGTCAGGGATTTCATCTCATCCCCCGAATACCAAAAGGTCTATCTGGCCTGGTTCGGGAAGCCTGATCCCTACTGGACGGTGGTCCGGGTCGCCTGGACCATGGGCGGGGTCATTGTCGTCCTTTTCGTATTGATGGTGTGGTGGCGTTATCGGGTAGGCGTCCGGATGATCCAAGTATCGCAAAAGAGCGAGAAGCGCCTGCGCGGTGCTATCGAGAGCCTGCAGGAAGGCTTCCTGCTGTTGGACGCCGAGGACCGCTTGGTGGCCATAAACGACGTCTACCGGGAGATCAATCCCCAGGCCCAGGAATTTCTGGATAAGGGTATGAGGTTCGAGGACGTGATCCGGGCCAATGTCGCCGCGGGCAGGATGGTGGAAGCCTTGGGCCGGGAAGAGGAGTTCATCCGGGAACGGTTGGAACAACACAGAAACCCTGGCCCCCCGATCCTACGCCAGTACAACGACGGCAAGTGGTACATCATCAAGGAAACGCGGACGCCCGATGGCGGCATCGCGATCACCTTCTCAGACATCACCGAGCGCAAGCGGGCGGAAGATAAGATCAAAACCGCCCTTGCGGAAAAAGAGGTTCTGCTCAGTGAAATCCACCACCGGGTGAAGAACAACCTGCAAGTGATTTCCAGTATGTTGTTGCTACAAGCGAACGCCGATAACCATACTCATACCGTGGAAGTGCTGCGAGACAGCTATAGGCGGGTCATGCTCCTGGGGCAAATACATGCGAGCCTTCATCGTCAGGATGATCTAAACGTCATCAGCGCCCGTGACTTCCTGAACACCCTCGTAACCAACACGAAGGTGAGTGGCGGGGGCGTTTGGGAGCACCTCTCCTTCCATGTTGACGTGGACGAAATCCCCCTCGACGTGGACCATGCAAATGCCTATGGGCAAATCGTCAGCGAGTTGATTTCCAACTCTCTGAAACACGCTTTCGCCAACGGCCAGCCCGGCAACGTCTTGGTCTCCCTGCGCCAGATGGACGGGGGGGTGACTAAATTGACCGTTGCCGACGACGGCAAGGGACTGCCGAAGGATTTTGACCTTCAAAAGACCACGACGCTGGGCCTGCGATTGGTCCGTTCGCTGACCGCGAAGCTGGGAGGGGAGATCAAGATCGTCGGGTTGGGCGGCACCCGTGTTCAGATCAACATTCCGGAGGAACGGCCATAATGAAGAAACGCATCATGATCGTCGAGGACGAACCGATGACCTCGATGAGCGAAAAACAGATGCTGGAAAATCTGGGCTATGAAGTGACGGGCATCGCTCTATCCGGAGAGGTCGCGGTCCAAATGGCGGGCGCGGATAAGCCGGACTTCGTTTTGATGGACATCATATTGATGGGCGGTATGGATGGTCGGGAAGCCACCTTGAAAATCCAGGAGTTGTATCAAATTCCAGTGATTTATGTGACGGCCTTTGGAGATAAGGATACCTCCAATATCCAAAAGATTCGTCCGCCCGAAGGTATCGGCTACGTCGTCAAGCCGTTCACCGAGGAAGAGTTGGGGAGCGAGATCAAAAGACTGATTGGTTAACCTCGGACTGAATGGGACAATCAAGCGAATGTCCGCTTAGGGTCAGCAGCAGACCTCAGCGCCCGCCCGAAAATGGTCCGCTGTGTGTGGTGGAGCGGACGTTCCCGGTCAAAATGTCTGCTAATCACCTGAAAGCAGTCGTCGAACGGCCATGGCCTTAACGGCGGCTCTTAGCCATAAGCGGGCCTAAGAACGTCGGTTGGAAGTCCGAAATCTTCCGAAATCGGCTGTACGGAAAACCCTCTTGAATCCGTTCAAATTACCTTAGAAGAGTTCGACCGTGGGCACCGGCGTCAACGGCTCCTCCAGGCCCCGGTCCACGCCCTTGATTCGGTCGGCCGCCAGCTCAGCGGGCGGCGCCGGGCGGCCGGGTCTGGTCCAGATGCCCGCTGCCGAACAGCCCGACGTGGCGGTACTCGAGCAGCCCGATCAGGGCCATGCCGACGACCATGCCGCCGATGTGGGCCCACCAGGCAACGTTGGATTCGCCGCCGCCCAGGTTGACGATCTGCAACAAGAACCACAGCCCCAGCACCGCCCACGCCGGCACCCGGAAGACGAACCAAGCGCCGGCCCAGATCACCACGTTAGCCTTGGGATACAGCACGATATACGCCCCCAGCATGCCCGAGATGGCGCCGCTGGCGCCGATCACCGGCGTCGTCGAGTCGGGGTCGGCCACCGAGTTGATGAGCCCCGCCGCCGCCCCGCAGACCAAGTAGAAGGCACCCGTGACGTTATCCGAAGGAGTCAAGGGCGCCTGCCCTTCCGGACCTGGGGCACTATCCCGATGCTCCATCCCGATGCTCCGTTGTCATGGCGCCCGCCAACGGCGATATCTTTTCAGTGACCGTTTCGACAGCAAATCCGGGGAGTTACGAGCGCCTGTTGAACGGCATGCAGAAGCGGTCATGACTCCCCGAAGGGCAAAAACAGATACCCGTGGCGTTATCCGAAGGCGTCAAGGGCGCCTACCCTTTCGAGCAGGGAGGGCGCTATCCCGATGCGATGTTGCCTTGGCGCCGGCCAACGGCGATATCTTTTCAGTGACCGTTTCGACGGCGAATCCGGGGAATTCCGGGCGCCCGTGGGCCGGCATGCATTGTCAGCGGGCCGGCGAGGAGACCGGTGACCCTGTCATTTGCGTTCGAGTCTTGTTGCCCGAGGGAGTTACGCGGGCAGTGGCGCCGAGGCCTTCCTCGAACCCCTCAGCCGTCGCACTTGAGATGTGTATCCAGCGGCCTTTTATTCGGAGAACACGATGAAAGTTTCAAATTTGAAGACCAAGCCCAAGATCCTGCTTGGTATCTGCTCCCCCCTGGTCCTCCTGTTGATCCTCGGGGGCGTCAGCGTTTACAGCATCAACACCATCGTCGATACCAACGAGCGGGTCGACCACACCCATGAGGTGCTGGGGGAGGCGGCGGCGATCGTCGGCTCGGCCGTGGACATGGAAACCGGCATGCGGGGCTACCTGCTGGCCGGTAAGGAGGGCTTCCTGGCGCCGTACAAGGGCGGGGAGGAAGCGACCTACAAAGGCATTGCCGCCCTGCAGGAAACGGTCAACGACAACCCGAAGCAGGTCGAGCGACTCA
>JAZGDL010000183.1:0-10842 GCA_036477795.1 Phycisphaerae bacterium | reverse complement strand
CTGAACGTGCCGTCGTACCGGTACTGATCGCGGTAGATCTTCTCCCAGTCGCGGGCCGGGTAGTACGCCAGCGGGTTGGCGATGTCGGGTCGAAAAGCCAGCGTCTTGAGCGGCCAGCCCCAGGTGCCGGCTGCGCCCACCGCAACGCCGGTCGTCCTTATTAAAAACTCGCGCCGCGTCGATCCGTTGCCTTCTCGTGCCATCGTTCTACTCTCTCACTGTTTACCCGAAGCCCACGGATTGCAATCCGTGCGTGCAATCCGTGGGTTCCGCAGGTCCCTTCATTCAATAACAAGCTTCTGCCAGATACTGATGTTCTTCTTGCCATCTCGGTCGCCGCTGCTGCCGTTCCATATGGCGAACGAAACCGGCAGGTAATCACCGGGGTTGAAGAGACGCTCATCACCGTGTCCCTTTTCAGGCGGAAGGTTCATACTACGCTGCAGTTGGACATACCACACGCCGCGCTCAAACACCGCGTCGCCCTGCACCAGTTGAAGGTTGGCGGGTTTGCTCCCCAGGGTTCCCGGGCCCCTCGCCACCAGGCACTCCACCGGTGTCTTGAGATTCGGGTCCGCCACAAGGTTGCCCGCGCCCCACGCGGTAATGAACGTGGGGTCATGCTCGGTGACGGCAGCGCGAGGCCACTCCCCCACCGTCATATCCACAATGCCAACGTGCTGTTCGGGATACATGTCCACCGCGCGGTCCGGAAAGGCGTGGTCCACGTCCTGATAGCCGTCGGCAATGCTCTTCTGACGATCCGCCTTCCAGAACCAGATGTTCACCCCTCCGTGCTTGCCCGGATCGCCCATGTAGAATGGGGGATCGCTGGTCAGCGAGAACTGGATGGCCACGCCGTCGCGGAACTCACAATGGCGCACCGCCTGATCGTCCAGGGTCGGATCGATCCACGAAAGGCGAATAGCCAACTCGTCGTCATTGTGCAGTGCCTGTACCACCAACCCTTCAATACGGTCCTCGACCCACCACAAAGGCGTCAGCGCCACATATAGCGGTCGCGCTCTATCCCACGATTCGTCCACCGGCCCCGAAGGTAGCGGTCCATGGATGTTCGGGGCAACGAAGGTGCCCTGCTTGAGTTGGGCCCGCTCCTGAGCGCCGGCGCGGGCCAGAGACTGCACATAGTGGATGATGTCCCAGGTCTCGTCAGCGCTGTAGAGTCCCTCCGACGACGGCATGGGCGTGCCCTTCATCCCTTTGATGATTCGCACGTAAAGCTGGTGACCCTCGCTGCCTCCCTTGAAAATGCCGTTGACAAAAGATCGCGGCGGGACGGGGTACCCCTCGTTGTCGAACTTCACCGCCTCCGCCACCGGATGTCCCTCCGCCCCGTGACAGCTCGCGCAGTTCTCCAGATACAGCCGTCGTCCCCTGAACCATCGAATCTCGTCGAATGGCGATTCGGGTGGGACGGCCACAGGCGCGCCGGGCTCGGTGCGCTCGACGAGAAGCGCCGGCACTTCGGCCTCAGCAATAGAGTCCTCCCTGACCCATTGTGCCAATTCCGCTTTCGTGGCTTCGACGTGGAACCGGCGAACGTACTTCACCAGAGCCTGAAGGTCGGTCAGGGGAAGATGGCCCCACGGCGGCATGGCCGATCCCGGCATACCGCGACTGATGGTACGCAGCAGATCATCATCGCTTGGAACCTGGTTCCCTGTCGTTGAGAGCTTGAAATCTCCCTTTTGGAAGTTTCGGGGGCGCGGATTCATCAAGTAGGCAAACCGGCCGCCGCCGTCACCGTTTTCGCCATGGCAGATGGTGCAGTATTTGTTGAATAGCTCGGCACCGCGGTCGACCAGCGCATCACCGCCCCTGCCAGAAGCCCGATTGGTGCCCGACGTGTCAGGCGTATAAGTGGCATCGGCGAGAACAACATGAGATTGGCCAGGCGCACTTTCCGCTGCGCTCGGGTATGCATCACCAGAAGCGCTTGGCTCACCAGCGGCCTGCGCGGGTGCGCTCCTCGTCGTCGCAACCTGCCGCCCTTCGCTGGCGCAAGCGGCCATAGTCAAAGCAGCGCACCCGGCGATGACTACCAGCCAAGAGAGGCCGGACGGTTGTCTTGAGATAAGCTGGCTGAAACTCATGGGAATTCCCTCTATTGCGTTCCACGGTTACAGCGCGCCTGTGGAACTTCATACACCGAAAGTCTTTTCGAACGACCCTGGGATATCTCTCCCCTCCGCTTCCAGGGTTCGAATTCTGCGCACCCATCCCCATCGCCGCACACTTTGCTGCCGGACGGACCGGCACCGGCCACTCCTCGATATGTTCCATCAAACAGATTACGGTCAGCAACACGCATTCACTCGTGAAACTTCGGCGTAACGGCTCCAGAATCTACATGGCTATCTACATATGGACAATTCCGCCCCATGTCAACAGAAAACCGCCAAACCGCGCCAGAGCTCCCAGATCGCCACCACATCGAGTCGCTTCAGATGTGTCCTAATATATTACAGGACATGATGTTAGACTGCGTTCCGGGGCGACACCAAGTCTACCGGCGGCGCTGGCAAGAAGCCCCCGGATTCGAATCCGGGGGGTTGTCGAGGGTGGGCGGCGCCCACATATTTCAAGCGCCATGATGCACTACGTCCCCCGCGACCGTCGTGCAAAGATGCGGCGCATGATTTCCTCCAGAAGCATCCACCCGAACAAGGTGTTGGTCACCAGGTAGCGCCGCCACATCCGCCGCGGCTCCTGAACCACCCGGTAGAACCATTCCAACCCCAGCTTCTGCCACAAACCGGGCGCCCGTTTCACCTTGCCGGCCATCACGTCGAAGGCGCCGCCCACACCGTGGCAGATGGGCACTTCAAGCCGGTCGCGCCAACGGGCCAGAAACTGTTCCTTCTTCGGCGGGCTCATCGCCACCAACAGAATATCCGGCTTACTCGACCGAATCGCGGCCACGATTTCTTCCTCTTCTTCCGGCTGATAGAATCCGTTCCGGCGGCCGGCCACCACGATTCCCGGGTAGTCCTCAACTATCCGGCACGCTACAACCTGCGACACCTCTTCGGCGGCGCCGAACAGGTACACCCGCCTGCCACGTAATTGACCCTGCTGCAGCATGCGGTGCATCAGATCGACGCCCGGCACCCGTTCCGGCAAGCGCTTCCCCAGCAGGCGAAAGGCCCACACCACGCTCATGCCGTCGGCCAGCGTGACATCGCACGCCTGCATGGCCTCGCGCAGGGCACGGCTCCGACGCATGTTCACCAGTTTGGCTGCGTTCACCACGCCGATAAGCAGTCGGCCGCGCTGCTCGATGGTCCGCTCAATCAGCAGCAGGGTGTCCGCCATCGATAGCGCGTTGATGGGTGTCCCGAAAAGCTCGTAGACTGGTCGATCCATCATTCTTGTCGAAAGTCGAAGGTCAAAAGTCAAAGGTCCGAAGCTGGGGACCCTCGACTCTTGACCTTTGACCTTCGACTTTCGACTTTTGACCTCCAAGCATGCAGAATCCACCCCAGGTGATAGGGCCGGCATTCGTAGTCGATCGCACCTGGGCGGAAGATCATATCCATCCCCGAGGCCCGCAGCTTGGGATGCAGCCGGCTAACCGCCGCTTGTACGCCGCGCACCAGTTTGCCGGGCTCATGCCGGGCAACCTTCCGCCAGATCAGATCGGCGTCATGATCGATCAAGGATTTGCCGCCGATTTCAACCGATGACATCAGCCAACGCACTCCGCGCTCGATCGCAACACTGTTGTCCGTTCCGCAGGCGTCCTGAAGGGCCAGCAGCGCCATCGGCGCCATCGAATCCTGATGCACCGCGTACACCGGATAACCTTCTACAACCCGACCCGTGCGGGCGTCAAAGTGCCACCACCACTGCCCCTCAGGGCCCTGAGCTTCGACCATCTGCTGACCGCCGCGCTGCGCCGTCTGCAGCGCTTCGCCGTCGCCCGTCGCTCGATGGTAGTAGGACAGCGCCTGAACCGGATACACCATATCCGCAAAGCACAACACGTGCCCGCGCAGAAACGGGCGCGGCACCTGCTCCGGCCAATGCGGAAAAACGCCCACGTCATGGTTGAATGAACGGATCAGCCGCCTGGCGATATGCCCGGCCAACGACGGATCGCCCGGCGCCTCAGCCTTCACCGAGAGCGCCGTCAATGCCCACGCGACCTCAACCGTGGGATGCGGACCGCGCGCCGGGTCCAGGGCCCGCAGACGATCCAAGGCCTTTGACGCCCCGGGATGCTCAAGCAGACGCGCCGCCCAGAGTGTCAGTGCCGCGTCACCCAGGTCCTCCGCCGTGTCAACATCCGAGAGCAACCGTCCACACACCGCTAGGGGGTCGTCTCCGTTGCAAATCCCGCGCCCCGTGTCTGCCGGCTCGCTGGCCAGGCCGATCAGAACGATTGCGGTGTAGCGGCGGCTCACGCCCTCGGGCTGGTCACCGTCGGGACCGCGCCGCATACAATGGCAGAACATCCGGGCATCCGGCAGGTACATCCGGGCCAGGGCCCGCACGCTGAGCGAACGCATCTCCGCCACGGTCTTGCACAGTTCGCTCACACCGGCCGGTTGCTCACGGACAAGCTCAGGAGACACAAGCGCACGCTATCAGGATGGAGGCCGGGAGCCCAGCGCAGTCAAAGCCGCATTCTGATTCAGGAATCCAAACGGGTCAAACTGATCCTCAAGGGTCAGGCCTCGCAGCGACTGCTGTCTGGCATTGCTGTTCAGGAATTCGAGACCCGACGCGTTATAAGTAATGGTGACGCCGCCTCGGATGAACAGGTTGCGGTTGAAAAAGTCCAAAATCTTGGTCCCGGCCGTCTCCGGTACCCACAGGATGTCCCCCGCCGCCAAGGTGATGTTCTCATCCTTGCCCCGTTTGATGCGCCCAAAGTTCAGTTTCACCCGCACATCCTTGCCGTCCGGCATCCGCCGGATCAAGGTGCCCTCCAGAGGATACACGTCTTCACGCAGACCGCCCGCGGCCGCCAGCACCTGCAGCACGTTAACCTTCGCGCCAGCGGGGTAGGCCTGAGGGGCCGGGCGGTTGACCAGCCCGCCCACATAGATAGTGTTCGGCTGGGCCGCCCCCACCATCACGATGTCGCCGTCCTCCAGCGGGTCCTGCTCCAATGCCGCCTCCAGTTGCACCGGATCGCTCAGGTCAAAAGTAGCCTGCCGGCCGGGCCGGCGGATGCGATGCAGCGTTACGTGACCCGATGCGGCGCTGGAAACCCCGCCCGCCGCCAGAACCGCGTACAGCAGATTACGCTCCGTCCGTCGCAGTGGCACCAGGCCGGGCGCCGACACCGCGCCGGTCACCACTACAGACGTTGTCTCATATTCCGTGATCGCCAGGTTCACGGTCAACTGACGAACGATGCTGGGAACGTACGCCGTCTTTATCGCGTTTTCCGCTTCCGACACGCCCATGCCACCGATCTTCACCGCACCGACCAGAGGCAGATCGACCTCCCCCTTGTCGTCAACACGAACACGGTAAACGTTGGACGACATGGGCTCTTGCAGCCCGGTCAGGTTGACTTCGAGCACGTCGCCCCGTCCAACGGCATAATCCACGAGGTGCCGGTCGATGGGGTGCATCCCCGGTCGCGGCGGTGCTTCAGGCTCGCCTTCCTCCACGACGGGGTTCTGCAGGGCCACGAATTCGTCAAGGCTGATGCGTGGGTCGCTGCATCCGACCAGGGCCGTCACAGACAGTGCCCCGATCATCATGCCCGTCACAACGAGACGCCGAGCGCTTTCGGAACCTCTCGAGCCGCGGGCCAAACCGAGCCGCGACCGTGAGGGAGCGGTCTGACCCTGCTGGTGCGAGAATCCTTTCTCGCACCCATCCGCCGCGGGGGACCGAGAAGGGATTCTCGGTCCAGCGTGAGAAGGGATTCTCGGTCCAGCGTATGAATTGATTCCAGGACCGGTTCCGCGCCGCCCAGCCCCAGACCACAGCATCGAATCCGCGGGTTTCAACCGCCCATCGGTGCGCCGGCCATGCCCGCTCCGGCTTGAGCCGCCTCGCGGCCATGCGTCGCCTGATCGTCCCCCACGATCCACGTGTGAGGAACGCTCCACATGCCGCCCAGCGTGACGACCGTGGCTATCAGAATCTTCAAATCCGTCCACAAGGACAGATGCCGAACATACATGATGTCGTAGGTGATCCATTGATGGAAATCTCCCTCTGACCGTTGATCTCGGCAAATCTGCCAGAGACCTGTAATTCCGGGCCTGACAGACAATCTGGCCCGTCTCCACGGCACACAGATCTGGTTTTCACGGAACGGAGAGGGACGGGGGCCGACGACGCTCATCTGCCCCACGAACACGTTGATCAACTGCGGCAACTCATCTATGTTGGTGGCCCGCAGCCAAACTCCCACCCGCGTTACGCGGGGGTCATTATCCAGCTTGAATTGCGGTCCGTCGAGAGCATTCTCGGCATAAAGTTCGCGCTGCCTCCGGTCGGCGTCGGCGCACATCGTCCGGAACTTCAAGCAGCGGAAAAACTTGCCGTTTCTGCCTTCTCGCAGGTGGCCGAAGAACACAGGGCCCGCCGAATCGATTCTGATCGCGATGGCCACCAACAGAAACAGAGGGGCTAACAGCACCAGTGAAACACCCGCCACCAGAACATCCACGATGGCCTTGAAAGTGGTGTAGAGCGAGCGATCGGTGCGAACGTTGGACGTGGCCGACACGTCCGCGCCCATGATCAGTTGATTTCGCGCCAATTCGAAGTCGATCGGGCTGGAACGGTCCGGACGGAGTATTTCCGACGGCTCCGTCCAGCAGGAATCGCACACAACTTGTTGCCGGACGATGCTTTCACTCCTGATAGCGCTGCCGGAGACTAGTACCGACTGGGCCACCAGTGATCCGGCGCCGATGGTGCATCGTTCGCCGACCACCGTCGGACCAACGATGGTGGCGCCGTCTTCAACGGTGCCCTGGTCCTGAATGACCACCGGCCCCACGATGCGGGCACCGGAGTGGATCTCACATCCGCTTCCCACCACCACGCCCCGGCGAATCACATTGAAACCTGGCGCCTCTCCACCGGATGCGGCGTTGACGGCGTACTGCTCGTTGAGCGCCAGCAGACCGGCCCCCTCGGCCAGTTCAATGATGCTGGACGGCACCGGCATGTCGCGGCTCAACACCCCCCGCCCAGACAACTCCGCACGCAGCTTGGCCAGCGAGTCAAAATGGATCCCTTGCAGAGGCGAGGTCAACGGCACCAACGATTGCACGATGGCTTCAATTTTCGAGCACGTGACGTCTTGATAGTACCGAGAGATTCGCGTGACCTGTCCATCGTCGTTGCAATGCACGCATTCCTGCGTGCCATCGGGCGCGGACGCCACGGAAACGCCGTGGACCGCCCAGCGCCCCCCCCGGGCCTCTTGCAGAATCCCGGGAATATCCAATCCTCCCACCGGCCAGTAACGCGGGTCAACGATCAAGACGTGATCCGAGGCCTCGTATTCGTGTACCAGGGTCGTCAGAACGTCGGGACCGGCCAGCCGGCTGCCGGCGGGAGCGATCTTGAGAATGTCCCTTTCGTAGTCTCCGTCATGCTCAAAGGTAGGAAAGATGCGCAGGACGGAACACCCCGCGTCCGCTACGGCGCCGGCCAGCTCGCTCAATACCGTGCCGCAACCCAGCGGCATGCTCAGCAACGAACGTGACGGCCCTCTCATGAACCGCGGCTGGGAGTCCAGGATGATGCAAACCAGGGCCACTTCGTCGCCTTGCGAAGGTTGAAGGTTGGAAGGTTAAAGGTTAAAGGTTCCAAGACCCGACTATCGACCTTCAACTTTCAACTTTCAACCTTCAACTTTCAACCTTCAACCTTCAACCTTCAACCTTCAACCGACAACTTGAGCGGAGTAGGTATACTGTCCGCCGTAGCCTCCCAGGTAGGGCAGGCTCTCCTCCGCCCCTACCAGGATGGTGCCCAGAGGTCTACAGCCGGAAGACGCCAGCAGCGAGACCGCGTCAATAGCTGCTGCTTTGCGGCAATGAGACACCCGCAGCGTCAGGATTGCCCCGTCGACCTGGGCGGCCATGATGCGGGCGTCGGCCACCGGCAGGATCGGCGGACTATCCAGAAGGACATAGTCGTATTCACTCTTCCAGCTCTGCAGGCACTTCTTGAACACCCCGTTGGCCATCAACTCCGGGTCCTGCGCAGAAGCGTGCCTACCCGGAGGTAGAACGTCCACCCCCGGAAACAGGTCGCGAACCACCGCTTGATCGTACGTGGCTGATTCGGTCAATACGTCGGTCAAACCCGTGGTCGTCTCTATGCCCAGACGTTTCGTCAAGCTCGGCCGCCTGAGGTCCGCGTCAACCAGCAAAACGCGCTTGCCGATGTGGGAGAGACTCCTGGCCAGCAGGATCGCGACACTGGTCTTGCCCGCCTGAGCGCCTGAACTGGTGATCAACACCGTCGCCCCCTTCTCTCCGTTCAACTGCTCGAGCAATGCAGTACGGATCATCCGCATGCCCTCCTGAAGGTCGTCGGGAGGCTCGGTCCACAGCTCCGACTCGAAACGCACTTTGGGCAGGTACCCCAGGAACGGTACCGCGGCCAGTGCCGAGACGTCGCCGGCCTGACGCACCGATGGATCCAGCAGCCCGCGCATCAACGCCGCACCCGCACCCGCCGCCAACGCCCCGCACAGGGCCATCACCGTCAACAGGACCCGTCGATCACGGTGGGGCTGGAACGGCCTGATGGACCGCGACGCAACCCCCACGCGCCCGGGGGCCTTGCTCTCCGTCCGCAGCACGTTGAGTCGTCCGCGTACCAGCGCGGCATCATTGCGACTGTAGCGAATCTTCTCTTGCAGCGCTTCCAGGTCCTGGGCACGCTTGCTGACGTCGACAACCCTCTCTTCCTGTTTATGGATAGCTTCGACAAGTTGCTCTTCCAGTTGCTTGCTCTCGGCGATGGCGTTTTCCAGCCACAGCGGATCGTTGACCACCAGCGGAGTATTCGTCTGCACTCCTCCGATCGAATTCATGGCCAGCACGCGGATCGGCTGGGTGTTGGGGTCGTCCAGCTCGGTTTCACGACTGTTTAGATTCCTTTCGGCGTATTCGATGTCTGCCACGGTCTGCTTGACGCTCGGATGCATCTCACCAAACCGCTCGCGCAGGCTTCGCAACAGGTGGCGGGTGTCGTCAAGCGTCCGGCGAAGCCGCCGCCATTCCAAATCGTCCATGTAGCGTACCTGGCCCTCGGTAACTACCAGGTCCTCGGGCTGCTCCACCGGGTCTTCACCTCCCGGTCTCTGCCCCCGTATCCGAGTGAGCCGCCATTCGCTCATTCTCCGTTCACGCAGCAGTGTGTCGTACTCTTCTTGAAGCTCGCTGAGGTGCGTGGTGATGTGCGAACGGAGCTCACCCGGCAGGTCCGTGCCCAGATGGGTGGATACCAGGTTCTTCTGACGCACCAACTGATCCACCTCCGCGCGGAGCCTGCTGGTCCGCTCCAGGAGTTGCTGCATGCGCTCGTTTTCGTTCTCTTCGTCGGTGCTGTTGACCACACCGAGATACTGTTCAACGACCGCGTCAACGATCAACGTCGCGTCGTCCGGGTCCTCGGCTGCCATAGCCACGTCGATCAACTCCGTGCTACGCCGCGGGCCCACCGTCAGGCTCTTCCTGAGCCTCTGAAGACGCGGCGGCGTACCGCGCAACGAGAAACCCGGCTTTGCCTTATACCACGCGGTGGCCTGCACCTCTGGCATATCCAGCACACGTTGCAGCACTTTCGGGCTGCGGATCACTGCCACCTGAGTGTTCAGATAGGATAGATACAGCGGCAGCACACCGTTTTCCTCGTACTGGTAGACCAGCCTCTGCACAACCGGTGAGACACGCACCACTGCCCGGGCACGGTACTGCGGAACTACCAGCACCCACACCAGCGGAATCGCCGAGCCCGCGATCAGTACGAACACCGATAGGGCGAGCCATTTGTGCCTGGACAGAATGGACAGGTACGATTGAAAGGGCACGGATTGCGCGTTTTCGGGCCCGGCCGGACCGCTGGGGTATCCCGCATCGGCGACTGTCGCCGGCAATGCTTCGCCCGCCGCATGATGCATCAGCGCCCCGCCTGATACATCGCCCGAGTTGAAACCCACGGATTCGAATCCGCGGGCTTGATCATTCGGTTCCTTCATGACGGATTCATCTCTATTGATCAAACCAATTCCCAAAACGTGGGAAACACGGGTCCGACGCGGACAACACCACATAGCGGTGAGCCGAATCGGAACGTACATTCGCACCGGACGTGACCACGCAGCGGTCCAGGACCGTCCGGCGGCCTACCACCGCACCTTCCCATAGCGCACTTCGACAGACCACCGCCCCTTCTTTCACTGTACCATTTGCCCCGATGGTTGTCGGCCCGATAACGGTTGCTCCAGCCTCGACTACGCCGCCGGGCCCTATCAGGACGGGCCCGATCAGCCGGGCCGATCCATCAACGCAGGCCGATGGATGGACCAGTTGACCTGTGGGACCGGCTTTCCAGCCGGTCAGATGACAGGCTGGAAAGCCTGTCCCACAAAACCCTGTCCCATAATCGACGTGCTCCCGGCCTCGTTCGACCAGCACGGAGAGGGCCCACTCGTTCACCGCCAGGTAGGAGTCAACACTGGTCACCCGTGCTGCGGGAAACTCCGTCTGGTAGGTGAGAACCGATTCGCCGCACTGGTAGAGACGGGGTATCAGAGTCTCCTTAATGTCCTGATAGCCCAACACCGGGATATAATCCAACGCACGCCGGCTGAAAATGTAT
>JAZGDL010000182.1:0-17571 GCA_036477795.1 Phycisphaerae bacterium | reverse complement strand
GCGCTGACGGCGGCAGGATCGTCGCCCACGCGTCGCCCAAGGCGCTGCGTGCCAGGCGCGCGTCACTCACCGGCAAGTATTTGTCCGGCAAAGAGAACATCCCCGTCCCCTCAAATCGCCGCTCAGTAATGCAAGACCAGGCACGAAGAGGAGAGGAAAGGACGAAGCTGAGGGCGACCGAGAAGGCTGAGGGCGACCGAGGAGGGAGCCCGAAGGGAAGGAGGGACGAAGGGACGAAGGACAATCCCCAATCGCCAATCCCCAATCGTCAATCGTCAATCGTCAATCGTCAATCCCCAATCCCTAATCCGCAATCCGCAATCCGCAATCCGCAATCTGATCCTCCCGACCCCGACCAATGGCTCGTAGTCGAAGGTGCCAGGCACAACAACCTTCGTGAGATCGACGTCGCCTTTCCGCTGGGACGCTTCATCGCCGTCACCGGCGTGTCGGGAAGCGGGAAAAGCTCACTCATCACCGACACCCTCTACAACGCCCTCGCAGCCCGCATCCACCGCGCCCGCCTGGTCGCCGGCGGGCACCAGCGCATCATCGGTGTCGAGCAGATCGACAAGGTCATCAACGTAGACCAATCGCCCATCGGCAACAGCCCGGCCAGCAACCCCGCCACCTACACCGGCGCATTCGATCTTATCCGTGAACTGTTCGCCAGGATTCCCGAAAGCAAGGTCCGCGGCTACACCACCAACCGCTTCAGTTTCAATCGCCCCGGCGGACGCTGCGAAGCCTGCTTGGGCATGGGCCAACAGTGCATCGAAATGCACTTCCTCCCCGACGTCTGGATCGAATGCGAAAGCTGCGGCGGCACCCGCTATACGCGTGAAACCCTGGAAGTACGTTACAAGAACAAGAACATCTCCGACGTCCTGCACATGCGGGTGCGCCAGGCCTGTGAGCATTTCGCCGCCATCCCGAAATTGCGCCGCATGCTCGATACCCTTGACGACGTCGGGCTCGGTTATGTCGAGCTCGGTCAGTCTGCCCCGACCCTCTCCGGCGGGGAAGCCCAAAGGGTCAAGCTCGCCGCCGAGTTAGGCCGACTCTCAACCGGTAGAACCCTCTACATCCTCGATGAGCCCACCACCGGCCTGCACTTTGACGATCTGAAAAAGCTCCTGAAAGTCCTTCATCGTCTCGTCGATCTGGGCAACACGGTGATCTGCATCGAGCACAATCTCGACCTCATCAAGACCGCTGATTACGTCATCGACCTGGGGCCCGAAGCCGCTGCCCAAGGCGGCACCGTAGTTATCGCCGGCACCCCGGAACAGGTCGCCCGGCACAAACGCTCACACACCGGCGTCGCCCTGGCCCCCGTGCTGGCAGCCGGACCGCTTCACCAGCGCGAGGTATTCGGTGCTGGTGCTCAAGCGAAAATCGAGCGGGAGTTGCAGGCCCCACTGGCCCTCGATTCCGAATCCACCGCGATGACCCGCATGCCCTGGGAGGTGGACGGCAGGCGATGGCACACCGTCAATCACGTCGATCGTCGCGGACAACCCATCGGCTGGGACCCCAAGGTGCTCGAATGGCTCGTCGACACCATCGAACGGATCGACGGCTTCGCCCCCGCCGACTGGAACGATCGGGCCCGCGTCGAGATCAGAGCGCCCCGCACGCAACCTGCCATGTGGTTCGTACACTTTCGCACCGGCGGGCGCGACCTGCTCGACATCAGTCTCCGCGTCCCCGCCCGTTTCTTCGACAACAAAACCGTTGTCCGGGCGCTCGATGTCAAGACCCTCGACCAGCGTCACGACCTGCCCATTTACGGACAGGGCCCCCGTGTCCGCCTCCGCGCCGCCGACAGGGGACTCGACGACATTCGCATCCTTCTGCGCGACTTCAAGGACCTGAACAAACGGGCCTTCAAGTCCTTTCTAAACGACAGCGCCCGGGCGTACTTCCGGATGGTCGAACAGCAACAGACCGACCCCGTCCAAGGTCAACCCTGGAAAGCCGACGGACGAAAATGGCATCTGTCTCAGGAATTCATCAACGCCCACCACGTCATTCGCTGGAAACCGCAGCTGATCCTCGAAATCATTGGTCGAATCCAGAAGCTCGAACCCGACATTCAATGCAACTGGACCGGAAAAGTCGCCATCAGCCTAACTCGCCGCCACCATCCAACCAGCGGAATGAAACGCTCGTTACACGTCCCACACCCCAACCAAAGCCCACGGATTGCAATCCGTGGGCCGCTGGTGCGAGAATCGCCGCCGGTGCGAGAATCGCCGCTGGTGCGAGAATCGCCGCTGGTGCGAGAATCCCTTCTCGCACCCCGACGTCGGGCGACGAAATCCTTGGGCGTCATCGTGACCAACATCGGCCAGGGGCTGCGCGTCGTAATCCGCACGCCCGCCAACCGTTTCACGCCCGTTCAGATTGAGAAACTGGGCCGATCACCATCGATCCAGCGCAAGGTCGACCACGATCAGATCACCTTCTGGCTACAGACCATCAAGGACAACGACGTCGAGCAGCTCGCCCAACTGCTGGCCAGCACAAGAACACCGGTATCAGGAGAAAGGCACGAAGCTGAGGGCGACCAAGGAGGGAGCCCGAAGCGAGAGGAAGGGACCAAGGGATGAAGGGACAGGAAGGGACGAAGGGAAAAGAAGGGACGAAGGACAATCCCCAACCGCCAATCCCAAATCGTCAATCGTCAATCGTCAATCGTCAATTCTCAATCGTCAATCCCCAATCCCCAATCCGCAATCCGCAATCCCCAATCCCCAATCCCCAATCCCCAATCGTCAATCGTCAATCGTCAATCGAATTGATCCCCAACCGATTGCTGTTTGATTTCGCGTTTCCCCTGCCGTACCGCCAAGCCCACGGATTAGAATCCGTGGGTTTCTGCACCTCATCGGGCTGGACCGATGCCGAACTACTGCCCCCGCTGTCCCGCATCGACAACCAAGAGCCCTTCGCACCGGTATGGGCCTGTTGGAACGAAGACGGCCTGTTCATTGCCTGTGAAGTCTGCAACAAGAAGCGACCGTTGCGCTGCGATCCCAACGTGTTCTGGAAGGGTGACAACCTCCGGCTCTGTACCGACATGCGCGATGCCCGGCAGAACAAACGCGCCACCCGCTTCTGCCAACAGTTTTTCTTCCTCCCCGTCGGCGGCGGGCCCAAGGGCGATCAAGCGCTAGCCGGGTCCGCCAAGATTCACCGCGCCCGCGAAGACGCTCCTCTCTTTTCCTCAGAGACGAAGGCACGAAGGGGAATCGTCAATCCCCAATCCCCAATCCGCAATCCGCAATCCGCAATCCCCAATCCCCAATCGTCAACCGTCAATCCCCAATCGCTCCAAGTCGCATCCAAGGTCTTCAAAGACCGATACACCCTCCAAGCCCACATCCCCGCCGCCTGCCTGGTAGGCTTTGACCCCGTCGAGCACCAGCGCATCGGGTTCTACTACATCCTGGAGGATCGCGACCACGGCCAGCAATTCCTCACCGTCGGCGACGATTTCAATTGGCACATCGACCCATCAACCTGGGCCACCGCCGTCCTGGCCCGATAAAGAAGAGTAGGGCAGGCGGTTGCCCCGCACCAGCAACGCCGTTGGCCCAACGGCGTTGTTGGTGCGGGGCGTTCGCCTGCCTTCGCAGTGAAGAGTGAAGAGCGAAGAGTGACGATTTCTTCACTCTCCACTCTTTACTTTGTCAAGTCGCCGCTCGCACGACCCGACGAATATGCGAGAGAGGCACGAAGGGTAAGGAAGGGACAGAGGGACAGAGGGAATCGTCAATCGTGCACCGCTCCCTCACGGTCGCGGCTCGGATCGGGACTGTTGACGGGTATGGGATCTCCTGCCAGATTAGAGCAATCCGCCGAAATACTCGACGCGGCGTGCGCCCGTAATCTTCCGTTGGAGCTGCACTACCGTGCCGCCGGCGACCAGATCATGGTAGCTCGTACGCGCATCCTCGACATGGACGACGAGAACATCTTCCTGGACCGTCCGCAAAGCAGCGGCGGGCCATTCTCCCCGGTCCGTGGACAAGCCGTTACAGCCGACATGCGGCTGAACGGACGGCGCCTCGGGTTTCACGCCCATGTGACCAGGGCCCGCTGTTACGTGAGGCTCAACGATCAAACGCGTGTTACCGGTTTCTCCATCTCGCGGCCCACCAAGGTTGAAGAGGTGCAGCGCCGCGAGGACTTTCGCCTCACCGTCGCCTCCATCAACCCTATCGAAGTGCGTCTGCACGAGGTCACCGACGCGGACACCACCAAGTGTCTATTGGATGCCAAACGGGCTGAGGGCTCGTTGGTGGACATCTCACGCGGCGGGGTGTGCGTGCGCGTCGATGCCCGGCAGCGGCGAGAATTCCACACCCAAGAACGATATTTCATCGATTTCGTTCTGCCGGAGAACGCCGGGGAAATCGTCATGTTGACCGAGCTGCGTCACATGCAGCAAATCTTGAACGGCGACGCCACACGGATCGGACTACACTTTCTGCCTTGGGCACCGCAATTCACCAAACCGCAGGTTCAACGCATCGCCCGCTTCTGTGCCGATCTTCAGCGGCGAATCGCACGACGTGCCCGATGAGCAAGAGTGAAGAGTAGGGAAATCTTCACTCTGAACTCTTCACTTTGTCACCACGCCGCTTGACCAGACCCGCTACGCCAAGTGCCGCCACACTGAGCACCAGCGTACCCGGCTCAGGCAGTTGGAGAGTCGGACGCTGGTCCATCCAGCCTACCAGCACGTAGCCAAAGTTCGGATCATCGACGAACAACCACAGGGGGGCGTCGCCGAATTCATGGTGCAGGGAGTTGTTGTCCGGGTCGAACGCAAAGTCGCCCAGCGAATCGAACTCTCGCCAACCAAGCCCCAAGTACTGCGTGGCCGAGTTGGGTGGAATCTCGCCGATGATGGAGTGCATATAGACCGGATCCAAGTTGAACACCGGTGTGGAAAACTCGGGAGTATCAATCTCAAAGAACAAGTCGAAGAAGCTCGCCGACGGAAACGACCCCACTTCGCCCATTCCACCGTCGCTGAGCTCCTGGACTTGTCCGGTGGAACGTCTGCTCGGGTCGGAAGTGTTGACACCAAACGACACCGGGCCCAATACAGAGCTCCCCGTCAGAGACATGGAGACAATCTCGGTATCGACGTGATCCCTGCCGCCAGGCACCTCCACACCGGCGTCCCACCCGATGGTGGTAGGCCCGGTCAGATCCAGCACGATGGGGCCACCACCACGGAGGAACTCAATTTCGACGCTAACCACCGAGGACGGGTAGAGGTTGGTTCCGCCGGTGATTGGGAAGGGACTTGCCCACGACCGTCCCGCCGGTCCCAATAAGCAGACAATCATCGCGTACATCCGGATGGTTTTCATCTTCCTCCTCCGAAGTGGGTTGGCGGATGGGATCCTCAAGACCAACTGTGAGCATCGTAATGCCCACAGCACCCCTTCTATCGAGCCCGCCAGCCCACACGGCTCCCCAAAGGGCAATATACCCTTATGTCAATTCTACAACCCGGCATGAGCCACTTCAAGCGGCCCCTGCATCGACGGGATTTGCACTTCGCCCGGGGATCGGTTGACTGGCTCGCCCAGACCTCGAGCGCCCGATATGCCCCGGCTCATTCGATCCCAAGGCCGGTTGTTAAAGCGTTGCTGGAAACCGGCCCGCAGCCGTCGCGGGCAATTGAGACGTTTACGAATCACCTGCCGTGGTTGGCACCGGGCATGGCCTCTGATATTCTGTTGACTTCTGCGGCGAGTGCTTGCCGGCACCACCGTTGCCGGCACGATCCCTGCAGAGGCGGATCGCGGCTCGTCGGGTAGAAGGAGACGCCTCATGTCGCTGCGAACAATTCATCTTCTGTTTATTCTTACTGCGATCATCGGCGCAGATCTTTTCGGAGCATGGGCGGTATGGAATTTCAGGCACACCCGCGATACTTTCACCCTGTGCCTGGGGATCGCTTCCGTCCTCGGGGGCCTGGGAATGATCTGGTATGCCTTTCGATTCGTGGCTAAGTTTGACAAGGCAAAGATCCACTAGTGCTTCGTCACAGTTCGATTGACGGGTTGACGCCGGCAGTGACTTTGTCGTTTGGCAGACGCCGGAAGCGTAATCTCCGCTGCCTCACGCCATACTCCAACCCACAATTCGAGCGTTGACGCGCCACTAGCTCGCGGTTTCGGTGTGCCACTGCGGACGCCATTGTGCGGCGAGGGTCTGTCTCGACGAAGGACGGAATGTAAGAACGGAACTGACCGCGGTGACTCAGTCCCCCACTCCCGGCGCTCCGGGAATGGGGCAACCGCGGAACCGCTTATGGCAGAGTTTATCACCGGCAATGAGGCGATCGTTCGCGGAGCGCTCAAGGCTGGTTGCGATTTTTTTGCGGGGTACCCCATCACGCCGGCGAGTTCCATCTTGACGGAGTTTGTGCGCGCCTTCGAGCACGGCAACGGAGTGGTGGTTCAAACGGAGGATGAAATCGCCGCCATCGGGCAGTGCATCGGCGCGGCGATGGCCGGTGCCAAGGTGATGACCGCCTCTTCCGGCCCGGGCTTGAGCTTGTACAGCGAGAACATCGGGCTGGCCCAGATGGGGGAGGTGCCGCTGGTCGTCGTGGATTGCCAGCGGATGGGCCCTGCCACCGGCGGGGCCACCGCCACGGGCGACGGCGACGTTCTGTTTGCCAGGCACGTTACCTCGGGCGGCTATCCGCTGCCGGTCCTGGCGGCCACCGACGCAGCCACAGCCTACTGGCTCTGCCACGAGGCCTTCAACATCGCCGAGCGGTTGCGCACGCCGGTGATTCTCCTGAGCTCCAAGGACATTTCGTTAACCCGGCAAACCGTGGACTTGGACTCCGTCACCTTGGGGCCGGTCGCCTTCCGCCGATTGTTCGCGGGGCAAGGACGGTACGAGCCCTATGCCGTCGAGACCATCAGCGATGTGCCGGCGTTCGCCCCCATCGGCGGGCCCAATCGTGTGCGCTTTACGGGGTCGATCCACGACGAGCACGGCGTGCTGACCATAGATCGCCCGAAGATCGAACGCACCCTCGCCCACCTCGCTGCCAAAATCTCCGCCGCCCGGGAGCAGCTAGAGTATGTCGAGGCCGATCCTGATCCCCGGGCGAAAGTACTTATTGTCTCTTACGGTCTGGTGGACGGAGCAGCCCGCGAGGCGGTGGCATACTTGCGTAAAGCCGGCCAGCGCGTCGCCCACCTTACTTTGTACAGTCTCTGGCCCATTCCGCAAAAGGCGATTGAACGAGCGCTGACCGACCGGATTGAGCGGGTGATTGTGCCGGAGTTGAACATCGGCCTGTACGCCGATGAGCTGCGCAAGATCGCAGGGCCCGTCAGCATCGAATCGGCTTTGCGATACGATGGTGGTTTGATTCGCCCCCAGGCCATTGCCCACCAGGTGTTGCAGTCACCCTGCGGTTAGGATTCGGGGAGGGATTCCATAGTGTCGGTACTCACCACCAGACCAGGCGACATGGGCTTCTGCCAGGGGTGTTCGCATGGATTGGTACTCGAACATATCGCCAAAGCCATTGACCGGATGGGCCTGGGACCGGAGCAGGTATGTTTCGTATCGGACATTGGCTGCATCGGCATTTCCGACCGCTATTTCGCCTCGCACACGTTCCACGGGCTGCACGGCCGTTCGATCACCTATGCGGAAGGAATCAAGCGGGTGCAGCCGGAACTGATGGTCATCGTGCTGATCGGCGACGGCGGGTGCGGAATCGGGACGGGGCATCTGGTACATGCGGCCCGCCGGGGCGTGGGCATCAAGGTGCTGGTGTGCAACAACTTCAACTTCGGCATGACCGGGGGTCAACACTCGGTGACCACGCCTCCATGCGCCCTCACCGCCACGACACCTTCCGGCGCGGTGGACGCACCCTTGGACATCTGCGGCACGGTAGCCGCCAACGGGGCTTCCCACATCGCACGCTTCAGCGCTTACGATCCGGATTGCTCGCAGCACATCGAGGCGGCGTTGCGCTCGCCGGGCTTCGCCCTGGTGGACATATGGGAGCTGTGCACCGCCTACTACCTGCCCCAGAACAAGTTGTTTAGCGGTGTCGCGCGCGACACCGCAAAAATGTCACAGCGCCTCAACATGCCTTTCGGCGTGATGCGCGATCAAGCGACGCTCCCAACTCCAATCGTCAATCGTCAACCCTCCCCCCTTCGTGCCTCCGTGCCTTCGTGCCTTCGTGCCTTCCCCAAACAATCTCCAATCCACAATCCGCAATCTCCTCTGTCCTGGTGCGGCCGAACTGAAATCTGCATGGCTGGATCAGCGGGCCAGCGGATTCGATCAGCCGCCGGGGTCATCGGCGAGATCGCTGTTTCCGGCGGGTTGTTCGCCTCACAGCGCGACGATTTCCCGATCACGGTACGGCGCGGCTTCTCGATATCCGACCTGATTATCGACAGAGGGCCTATTCGCTACTACGGGCTCGACGATCCGCTTCTTGTCGTCATACTTAGCCAGGACGGGGTCGACCGCCTGGGCGGACTCGGTCACTTGAGCCCACAGTGCCACGTTCTGGCGGATCAGGCGGTGACTCTCCCGGACACACGTGCCGCCGTTGAGCGCATCGACTTCAAGGGATATGAAAAGGCGGTTGGCAAAGCTTCGGCGGCACTGGCGGTGTTGGCCCACGGGTTGGTCCGGCGGGGCTGGATCGAAGCTGAATCGCTGGTTACGTCCGCTGATGTGTGTCTGGCAGGCAGGTTTCGCGACCAGAACATCCAAGCCATCCAAGCCGGCGCCTGTGGCCCCCCACAACGGACGTAGGGACGTAGGGACAAGAGGAATCGTCAATCCCCAATCGTCAATCCCCAATCCCCAATCCCCAATCGTCAATCGTCAATCGTCAATCGTCAATTCCCCAACGGACCAACGAGTTGCAGAACCCGGGGTTGAACAGAGCCGCGACCGTAAGGGAGCGGTTTACGATCATCCCGCACGGCCGCTCGAAAGATGACGTCATGGTCGAGATGACTATCTACTTGCGTGGGGGTAACATTGGCAAGACTCATCGCCGACACTTATTGCCTTCGCGGCAAGCACGTTCAGGCCTTCGGGGTATATGCCGCGGAGCGCTACCTCGACGTGATGGCCCGTGAATTCGGGAACTAGGGCTTCCCCGTGTGCCACTGGCAGCTTGCTCCCAGTTGATAGGCGCCCTAACCACTGAATTACGCCCGCAGTTTCTTGCTTGACTCGGTTCACCCGTGAGCCTACACTGGACTCGCTGGCGCAGTGTTCGCTTGTTGGCTCCCATTGCTACGTGGACAATGTGCCATGACCAAAACCACGCAAAGCCGCTTCCAGAAATTCCTCATCATCCTAGCATCGGTACTATTGCTCCTGGCAGTAGTCCTGAACCGCTGGTACGCTTGCCTTCCGTTGCTGGCATTCCTGATGTGGATCATAATCCGCTGGCTTCCGCCGCACCACGATCCCCCTAAGAAGTCCAGGTCTAGTATCTGAGCCTGCGGCTTCGGGAACTACCTTCCCTGTCGTGGAAATAGTTCCTTTGCCTTAGGTGAAACGTGGTTCAATGGCGAAGAAAAAAACTTGTCCTACCTGTGGTGGGCCTGCTCGTGGTCCTGGTTACACTCACAAGCCCGACTGCGACGATTACAGGGGGGACAAAGCGGGGGACAAAGGGGACGGGGGGACAAAGGGGACGCAGCTCATTGTTTCGAGGCGCGTGGACGTCCGACGGGCCGGAGGGTGTGTTCGGGCACCACAGAACGAGCTGCGTCCCCTTTAGTTCCCTCTTTAGTTCCCCCCCTTTAGTTCCCGCCTTGTGTTTTTGCTTCTGTACGACGAAACAGGTAGCGAACATGCGCCCGTGTGTCTTTGTTCTCCACGGAGTAGTAAAGCCAATGGCAAAACACAGTCCAGTCATAAAACATGAGCTTCATGAGCCAGATAAGTGCAGCCACAAAGATTGTCACTAACGCCCATTCCCAAACGCCATCTCCCCGGATTGCTATTGTTAGGGCACAAAGAAATGACATTGCCACACAGCCGGCCGTTAATGGCAGGGTTTCCACAGGACCCTGTGAGTTCCTAACCCTCCAATACATATATCCAAACAATACCATCAATAGCAGCATTATCAGGAATCTCCAGGATGAGATGATTACTGGAGTAATGGTAACGGTCATGGTTAATAGGCTTGCCAGAGCTATAACAATCACGCTAAGTGACGCAATTGGCCTACCTGCAAACTCCGATCGAGCGTCACGGATTAGCTTCCCAACCTTATCTTGATGTTCTTCCATGAGTGAAATCCCCAATCTACTTATCCATGCTCTAAATCAATGCTTACTTACAGCGCCAGCTCCACGCACTACTTTCTCGTCGTCAGAATATTCGGCTCCGATCATGCGTTCAAGCGGCACAAGGTAGTATGCTGCTAGACGTCTTCAAGGTCGATACCTAAGTCCCCTTTTGACGGTTGCCCAAAGGGCGGGTATCAATTACCCGCCTGTTCTTGTTCGCTAACACGTGACCGCTCTACTGCTCTCCTGCTCCTGACGTTTTCTTTCGGCTGAAGGCGTCCGATCATTAGGTCTTCTAACTCCAGCATCCGTTCTTCTTCCACAGGCATCCACAATACACGGTCGAATTTCCGGCCTTCGTTTCGGTGCTGAAGAATGCGATTGGGCAGGCAAGTGGAGCTTCCAACGTAGGTTATATTATTTTGACGGAGAAAGAAGTAGATACATGGTGGGTAGTTCCAGGCGACGTACTCCCGCAGATCGTTTGCCAGCCATGCCAGTTCGTCCGGGATGTTCCACAAGTCCTCTCGTCGAGTCTGCGTTGGGGGTAATCCCATTTGGTCTCGGGACCACACGTTCTTGAGCCAGTCTTGATACCGCTTCTCAGCGGTGGAGGGATTCGTGCCCAAGTACTTGTTCTTCTTTCGGTATGTCACAACGTAGCAACCGGTCGAATGCCGGCGAAGTGTCGGCGGCTTCCGTCTCCTGACACGGGGAATCGCAAATACTTTCGGTTCAACGGAACACGCGTCAAAAAGAGGGGATACATACTTCCCATGTATTTTATAAGCCACTGGCTCCGCGTTATCCCGCAATGTGAATTCCTGCGATGCCCATATCGTCTTGGTTTGCCAGCCTTCTGGAATATCCTTGGGACGTGTGTAGACAGGTTTGCCTGTCAATAGGGCTTCTTCCTTCGTCGTGGGCTTCTTCATCATCATGCAACCCGCCTCTTTTTCATTCCTACCGATCCTCTAAATCGATACCTACCTCTACCGCAAGTTCCACGCAAGCATCGTAGAAACTCACAGGGTCGTAGCGGACGATGAATCCTCCGGCGACTCACGCTGACGGAGGCTCGATAAGCTGGAGTACGCCTACAAGATCCGCACGAGTAACCATGAGCCCACACAATTTCCGGGGCTTGTCATCTTCAGCTATGGTCATCACGTCCACATTAATAACCTCATCACCACCAACGCGGTAATCGGCGCTGCCTGACAACTCAAGCCACCGCAACGAGACGATGCAAGGGACGGCAAAGTCTCCTCGCTCTTTCCGCCAGCGTTCCTTCGATGATTGCTTGGCCATGACTTTCGTTACTCCAATATCAGGGTTCGACCGGATTGGCATCGACGTTCACCACGTATCCCACGCCGCCGATCGTTTCGAGTAGGATTCTCGATAGGTGGTCTATCATTTCTTGGCTGTCTTCGGCGGATTCACTTGCTCGCCGTCACAGTATTCGCGACCGATCAGATTGACAAGCGGTATAAGGTTACGTCTCATCCACGTCACCTAAATAAAACCGACTCATGCCGTTTATCTCATGCCCCACAAATGCGTCAGCTTCAAACCGCGTCAATTTGCCCCTAAGCCCCAAGGTTCCACCGACGTTTCGGAGATGCTTAAACGTCCATCCGTTCTTGATCTCAGCGTCAAGCATCATATCCCGCAATTGCTCAAGAATCGTATCCGACTATTCATGCTGGCCCTTTGCCGACTTGTTACGTGCTCCTGTCTTGGCTTCGCTCTTAACCCATCGCCGCCGGTTGCCCGTCTGCTCGTCGATGGTATACTAGGAACGGTTAGCCTTATTGTACGATAGCCCGTGGATTCCTCGCCCCTCTTTCTTCTTGGAGGCCTGGACGATGAAGCCGTCTGGCTGCTCAATAACTCGTACAGATTTGCGTGGTCTTGCCATAATGAAGACTACTAACAAAAGACTAGAATCAGAGCCACAAGCAGGCTACCGGAAGTGAGGGGTTTGAGAAAAAAATGCTACGGAGGAGTGGCTGAGTGGCTGAAAGCGACGGTCTTGAAAACCGTTAGGCGGGCAACCGTCTCGGGGGTTCGAATCCCTCCTCCTCCGGTTTTTCCCCGGCAGCATCGCGTTTGTAGTGTGGAGACGCCGGCATTACCCTTGCGGGCATGAACGTGGTGGCCCATGGCATCGACTTGGTCGAGTGCTCGCGGATTGCGTCGATTCTCGAGCGGCACCGGGAACGATTCATGCAGCGCATTCTGACGCCGGCGGAACGTGAGCGGGCCTCGCGATTCGTCGATCCGGTGCCGCATATCACCGGCCGTTTCGCGGCCAAGGAGGCGGTGCTCAAGATGCTCGGCACCGGCTGGCGGGGCGCGATCGCCTGGAACGATATCCAGATCACCAACGACGCCCTGGGCCAGCCGCAGGTGCGGCTGGTGGGAGAGTGTGCCCGCATCGCCGCCGACCGGGGGATCGGACGGGTGCTGCTTTCGATTACACATACCGCCGAGTATGCCTCGGCCAGCGCCATCGGAACGGCGGTGGAATGACACGCCGGCCGGCTGCTACAATCATGCGTCATGGGTGAGCTGATCTACTTCGACAACAATGCCACGACGCGGCCGCGGCCCGAGGTGGTCGAGGCCATGCTGCCTTTTTTGCGCCAGGAGTACGGCAATCCTTCGAGCGTGCATATGTTCGGGCAGCGGATGCGGCATGAGGTGGAGCTTGCCCGGGAGAAAGTGGCGGGGCTGATCGGGGCCCGGCCCAGGGAAATAGTGTTCACCAGCGGGGGCACCGAGTGCATTAACCTGGCTGTTCGCGGTGTCCTGAAAACGCAGCCGCAAAAGCGACACGTCATCACCTCGGCGGTGGAACACAGCGCCGCGCGCAAGGTGTGCGACCTGTTGGGCGACGAAGGATACGAAGTCGACGAACTGGGCGTCGATCAGCAGGGACGGCTCGACGTGGATGAGTTGGAGGCGCGTTTGCGAGAGGACACGGCGCTGGTCACGGTGAGGCAGGCCAACAACGCGACGGGGGTGTTGTTTCACGTGGAACGGATCGCCGACATGTGCCAGTGCCATGGGGTGGCTCTGCATGTCGATGCGGTGCAGGCAGCCGGCAAAGTGCCAATTGATATAAGTAAGATGCCGGTGCATCTCTTGAGCATATCCGCTCATAAGTTTCACGGGCCTAAGGGGGTTGGGGCTTTGTATATTCGCCGGCGGACACGGGTGCAGCCCTTGATTCTGGGTGGGAGCCAGGAACGCGACACCCGAGGCGGAACAGAGAACGTACCGGGGATCGTGGGCATGGGTGCGGCGGCGGAGCTGGCGGCGAGGCAGGAGGCTGGTGAGAACGACCGCGTGCGAAGCCTGCGCGATCGGCTGGAGGCGGGGATTTGCGCCTCGGTGCCGTTCGCTCACGTCAACGGCGGTGAGGCGCAGCGCATATGTAACACGACCAACATCGGGTTCGAAGGTCTCGAGGCGGAGGCCATTCTGATCCTGTTGAGTGAGAACGGTGTCTGCGCGTCCAGCGGCGCGGCCTGCAGCAGCGGCTCGCTGGAGCCGTCGCATGTGCTCAAGGCCATGAAGATCGACGAGCGCATCGCTCACGGAGCGATTCGATTCAGTCTGTCGCTGTTCAATACCCAAGAAGAAGTTGACAGGGTGGTGGGGATGATGCCGGAGCTGTTAACGCGATTGACTGTTCTGAGCCGGGGATGACTGTCGAAGACCACGTGCGGTTTATGGGTGAGGCGTTGAAGGAGGCGGCGGCTGCGCTGGACGAGGGTGACGTGCCGGTGGGGGCGGTTGTGGTGCACGGCGGGCGGATCATCGGGCGGGGCCACAATCAGCGGGAACTGTTGGCGGATCCGACAGCCCATGCGGAGATGTTGGCGCTGAGCGCGGCGGCGGCCTTTCTAAAACAGTGGCGGCTGCTGGATTGCACGCTTTATGCGACGCTGGAACCCTGTGTGATGTGTGCGGGAGCGATCATTCACGCCCGCGTCCCGCGATTGGTTTACGGCGCGGTGGACCCCAAGGGCGGCGGGTGCGGATCGGTCTATGACATTACGGCGAGTGGGCGTCTGAACCATCGGGTCGAGGTTGAGGGCGGGGTGATGGCCCAGGAATGCGGGGAGTTGCTGCAATTGTTCTTCAAGCAGCAGCGGGCCGCTGGGAAGAAGTAATGCCAACCCGGTCAAGCGACGGCCCCGGCTCCAATCGTCAATCGTCAATACGAGAGGCACGAAGGCACGAAGGCACGAAGGCACGAAGGCACGAAGGCACGAAGGCACGAAGGCACGAAGGCACGAAGGGACGAAGGACAATCGTCAATCGTCAATCGTCAATCCGCAATCCCCAATCTCCACCGCCGGCTCCCGCCTGCACCCCACGATGGAAAAGAATCGATCGTACGGTGCTATCCGCACCACCCGAACCCGCCGATGCTGTGGCGTGCGACCTTGGTAGCCTAATCTCAATTCAATGGCTTCACCGAGGGTAGGCTGATCTCGCCGGGGCGTCACGAAAGCAATGCTGGAGGCCGCGAGGTCATTCGTCCAGCCGGTATACACGCGGGCGGCCGTGTCGCGCGTCCACAGCAGGCGGTCAGCGGGCGTCGGCCTCCTCACCTCTGATCGGCACTCCAATTGATTCCCCAATCCGCTCATGCGGAGTCCTCCTCGTCGAAACACCGTTCGATCAGGGCGTCGAGCTTCGCCGTTCCGACACAGATGCAGGTGTCGGCGGCCCCGTAGTACACCTTGACCTCGCAGGTCTGCTCATCGACAACCGCTCCGCAGGAAAAGACCACGTTCCCGATATCTCCCACCCGTTCATAGTACTCCCGCGGGGTGAGAATGGGGATGGCCGCACGCCCCAAGACTCGCGCGGGGTTCTCAAGATCGAGCATCACCACGCCCAGGCGGTATATGGGCCCTGCGGCGGCTTCCTTCACGCCGTGATAGATCTCCAGCCACCCTTTCTCCGTTTCGATGGGTGGAGCGGAGGCCCCGATCCGGGAACAGTCCCAATGGTCCGGGCGGGTGGTCATCACCACCTCGGATCCGCCCCAGTTGATCAAATCCTCGGAGTAGGAAATCCAGATGTTGCCGCTCCCGCCGACACTCGGCCGATCGAACCGCGCATAACGGTCCTTGATCTTCTTGGGAAACAACGCACCGTCCTTGTTCACCGGTTCCGATATCAGAGCGATTCGCTGGAACTGCTTGAAGTCATCCGTCTTGGCCAGGGCCAGTCGCGGACCATAGTGGCTGTATGCCGTGTACATGACGTAATAGGTGCCGTCCAGGCACGTGATTCGCGGGTCTTCAACGCCGCATGCTTCGTAGGTCGCAAACGGTTCTTCGTCGCAGGGTGTCATAACAGGCTCAGGGTCCACCACGAATCGGTAGCCGTCCTCACTTCGTGCCAGGGCGAAGATGGAGCGTCCTCGTCTATCCTCGATGCGGATTAGAAGCAGGTACTCACCCTGAAACTTGACCGCCGCTGCGTTGAAGACCGTATTGCAGCCGAAAGGTATGTCCTCCAGTGAGACAATGGGATTCCCCTCCCACCTGTGGATGACGTCTCTTCCGACAGGCCTCGCTCTCCTCCGCGTGGCATGCTCTTCAACCATGACGGACATTGTTTAGCTCCTTCTCTAGACGGTAGGAATGCAACCGCGCTATCCCACACTGTTCTTCGGCTAGATACTTAAGGGTTGTTACTGATGAAACGGTAGACTCTGCGTAGGTCCGTTATCGGTGTTGCCGGTAACTCGGTTCACCGCCCGATATGCGTCCGGCTTGGCGTTTCCTTTCCCGCAGGAAACGCTCACCGGCTGCAGAGTAGGTAGCAATGTCCCGGCCGCGGGACAAACGGATCACCGCGAACCAGGACTCGGTGAGTACACTGCAACTCCGATTACGTAGGGGAAGACTCAGCGTTTGCCCCACCGCATGGAGGTGGAGACCGTGTGGCCGCATCGGGGCATCGGGGCACCTTATTGGTCGCGAAGGTCGCGGCTGCACATTTGGGGCACAAGCGGGAATCCTTCGGTGCGGTTGTGACAGAACCTGTGGGACAGGCTTTCCAGCCTGTCATTGACCGGCTAGAAAGCCTGTCCTACAGGGAGGTGCCAGCCAAGTACGGGTGATCCTCGAACAACAGCGACGCGAACCCGCCATTGGCGGGCGGGCATTAACACCGCGAAGAACGGGGTTGCCGCGGTCAGCGATGCCTCCGCTTTGCCCACCCGGCAACGCCCAGGCCGATCATGCCCAGTAAGACGGTACCGGGAGCGGGTATCACGGTGACATGGCCGGGCTCAAACGTGATGCCGGCGAAACCCGTTGGATCGAGCGGAAATCCTTCGGTCAGGTCCCCGGCCGTTGTGCTCAGCAGGAGGTCGGTCTCGCCCAGGGCATCGGCAGACAGAGTGATCGTGGCAAGGAGAATATCGTCACCGGCGATACTGTCCGGAAAAGCCAGGGCGGCCAATCCGTCGCCGTCGGGAGGGTTATATCTGGGGTTGTATCTGGGGTCATTGTATCTGGGGTCAGTGTATCTGGGGTCAGTGTATCTGGGGTCAGAGCGCATTTAGTCATTAGTGGTTGACTGCGGAGCCGGAGCCTGGTATGGTGGAGCTATGGCCAGGCCACTGCGAATCGAGTTTCCGGGTGCCCTGTACCACGTGATGTCTCGGGGGAACGAGCATCTCTGGGGTCAGAGCGCAGAGCATCTCTGGGGTCAGAGCATTTAGTCATTAGTGGTTGACTCCGGAGCCGGAGCCTGGTATGATGGAGTTCGAATCGAGTTTCCGGGTGCCCTGTACCACGTGATGCTTGAGCGGATCGTCCAGGCGGTGGCCGAATCGTTCGGAACGGCTCCCTCGTGTTGGTCAACCGGGCGGCGGAGCGACGATGCCTCGCGCGCCGTGGCGGCGTTTCTGGCACGGCGAAGGTACGGCTATCGCGCGACCGAGGTGGCCAAGGCTTTGGGCTACGCCTCGCACGGTGGGGTCGTGACGGCCATCCGCAGGATCGAATCCGCCGAATCCGCCGACCCCGCCCTCCGCCGGACGGTGCAACGACTGGAAAAGAGACTCACTAATGACTAAATGCGCTCTGACCCCAACGGTCTTTTTTTACCCGTAACATGAAACCGCGGTTCTACGCCGTCAGCTACAACAGCTATAAGTCCCCAGGTAACATTTCAGCTTCGGTTG
>JAZGDL010000181.1:0-2200 GCA_036477795.1 Phycisphaerae bacterium | reverse complement strand
CCGCCGCCGCGCAGCGCCTGGTCGAGACGCTGCAGCTCGTGGGAGCGGCCGAAAATGCCGAACAAGCCCAGCATGGGAAGGAGGCTACCACCCCCGCACCCTGGCGCGAAGGCCGATCACGGCAAGCAGTGAGGAGATGCTCGCCGAGCGGGGCCTGGACGTCTCCTACGAGACCGTCCGGAAGATCAGGACCCAGAACCAGCGATCGGATGGATGCAGTCGTGGTCGGGGCGTCTTCCGGTTCAGCACAGCCAGCTGCTGGCGTACTGCCAAACTTTCGAAATATGAGTCAGCCAACGCCCGATCAAGCCGATGCAGAAGGGCTACGAGGAGCAGGATGAGCATCTTTCGCATGGTCGAGAGGTTATCCGGCCGATGGCCCGTTAGCCAGGGTTTCTGCGGTGTACGAGATTTTGACGAGCCACAGGAAGGATATCTTAGTAGGCGATGCTTTCGTCGCACCCGGCACCGCTGTCACAGGTGAGCTGCAGCGGTGAACTCCCGTTCGTCGTGACGACGATTGTGCCATTCGTATCGGTAAGGTACTCGGCCAAGGTCGAGCTCGACGGCTGCCGCTGCTCGAAATGCTTGGTGTCGTTGCAGTGGACCGGATGTGCGGGGACTTGCTTCAGGTGCCCGTGGTAGCTCTCGACGGCGCTGCAGCGCGGATGACCATGCTGCTTGCCCACACTGTAAACGACCACCGCAGGCGTTGTCTCATTGGCCCAGGCCGCATTATTGCTGCCCGCAGACTCCGCACCGTGGTGGGACGCCGAGAGGACGCTGACCTTTAACTGACCATTCGCATTGGATATCGCTGAGTCCTGGGATGTCGCTTGCGCGTCTCCCGGGAAGATCGCGGTGAAGTCGCCGTACTCGATCATGAGCATAAGGCTCTTGGAGCTGTCATTCGTGCCCGTGTTGACGTTGAGGACGTAGGTGCTTGCGAGTCCGCAGCTGAGCTCGTCACCAAGAGCTTCGCCATCTTTGTGCCAACCGGCGGCGAAACCATCGTGCAGCATGGTCCCCTCTTGATCCTTCTGCTCGACCCAGGTCTTGAATCGGTCTTGCGTGCCGGAGAACGTCGGCACCGACTTGTCGTAGGAGCTGGCCGGGCCACCACGCCAGATGTGACCAACGGTTCTTCCTTCGAGAACCCTGGGCAGCCAGTTGAAATGGTCAGCGTGGCCGTGGGTGATAACAACGTTAGGCGGCGCCGTGTGAGCGGACAGGATCTCATCAATTCTCACTGCGGCCTGGTTCAGATCCATGGCGAGATCGTTCCGGCCACCTGACGAGCCGCAGTCAACAAACATTGGTGGCGCGTCTGGACCAGGGCACTCCACGAGGGTGCAGGCACCGGACCCGACGCTCAGGAAGTAGATTCCCATGTTATGCGGCTGAGCCGGCGCATGGGGCACCACCCGGGTCCAGGACTTGCTGACAAACCCAGAGGTCCCGCCAGGCAACTCGACCTCGTGCCAGCGGGGCACGCTACCCAGGTAAGGTAGGTTCTGACCCGGCCGGAGTTCGTGGACTGTGGTGCTCTGTGAGCTTGGTTGGGCGCGCACGCGGACGAAGTTGGCGACCCGCTCCGTGGGTTCCACGACGTCCTGCGCCAAAGCTTCAGCACTTGGCACAAGCCAGCCCGTAAACGCCAGTAGTGCCAGAGATAGAGCAATGAGTGTCTGTCTCGAATTGGGGCGGATCAACATACCCACAACGCCCCTTCTTGTGAGTTTCTGCGCTGGATCTGTAAATCAAGAATATCATGAGAAGGCACGGGTGTCCCTACCGAAAAATTCTTCCGGAGCGTGACGCTTGATCGTGTCGTGGATCGTGCGACGATCTGCTTCGATGTTCGATGTTCTACGATCAATTCTTTGGGTTCTACTTCGGCGATGGCTATCACTGAAACCAGCGGACGTGGACCGCACAAGAAAGCGTCATTCAAAGGGATTTTGGCGAAAAGCTATAAAAGGCGATTACCCCTGCTTCAAAGCCGTGACCTTGATTTCCACCAAGTCGCCGGGCGCAAGCGCCGTGCCGACACAGGCCCGGTTGGGCCAGCCGTCGGCGGGGATCCAGTCGCACCAGACCGCATCCATTTCCGCCTTCTTGTTCATGTCGGTCAGATAGACCACCGCCTCGACGATCCGCTCCTTGCCGGAACCGGCTTCGAGGAGATTGGCTTCCAGCT
>JAZGDL010000180.1:0-59011 GCA_036477795.1 Phycisphaerae bacterium | reverse complement strand
GGAACACGTGCGCCCGCATCATCAATCAAGGTTCAGGCCAAGGAATGACGACGGCCCGGCGAACGCCTACCTTGGAGCCTGATTATGACGACGAAGTGCCCATAATCTGACGCGGATGCGTGCCGATGCCAGGTGCTGTCCATAGCAGAAACACCATTTGCGGTAGGGACCTCCCTTTCGGGCGGCCCCGTAGTGTCCAAATATCGGATCGCGCTGCGAGCCATGCTGAAAAACGCGGTGCCCCACGGCAGTCCGGTGTGCTGAGCCACCGATTTTTGCGCCGCACGAGATCGCTCGTAACGCCTTTCCGTATAACCGGTGTGCTGGTCCACCGATTTTTGCGCTTCGCGGGATTGCACGTAAGACGTTACCCTTCAAGCCGTTATGCTAGCCTTCAGTAATCCCTGGAGGCAACATGACCAAGCACACGAATCCGCCCAGAATCCCGCTCCCCCGAGGTTGGCCCCGGCGCGTCAAGTCGGCGATGCTGCACGTTATCTCGTTGGCCCAATACTCCATGGCCTACACGCGCGGTTGGGCGGCCAACAGCCCGGTCGCCCGAGTGCGTCTCAAGGCGGAAAACGAGCGACTCAAGCAACAGGTGGCGCTGATCATGGAGGAGATCCGCATCAAAGATGCCCGCACGAACCGGGTCGCTCCGCATAAGCGGCCACATTATGCGCCCACCGAGCGATTGTCCATTCTTGAGCTGCGGGCTGCCCACGGCTGGCGCTAGGGTTTAAAGGTCGTCTCGGCCGGGTAGCTATCCCAGCAACCATAGAGGTAACGAAGTGGTCGAAGCCTGGGAGAGAAGACGCGGCGTCAGGTCGTCTGCAAGTTGGCAGGCTGTAACATGCGTGAACACCGAGGCGGCCCGGAAGTACACGATGCGAAGGCCGACCATGCCTAGACTGGAGGAAGGCTGGTACGGATGGGACGATCTGGACGACATGTACGATCCGCTTCGCCGGGGTGGTCGGTGAAACCATCGCCTGGCTGTCCGGCGATGAGCGTGCGAACTTGAATCGCACGGAACTCGTCGCGAACCGAGCCACCGCTTCGCAACATCCGATCCGCAGCCCGCGATCTACCGCCCAAGGTGGCGGCCCGCAGGTCGGCGTCTACGTTCCATCGAGCCCCAGGGGCGTCCAGAAAACCCGGTACTGGGTGGGAGCGCACACCCCATCGCCAGCGACGCTGGTTGAGCCAGCTTAACCACGGCCGGCTGCCAAACCCGACGGCACTCGAGCATGCAAGGTAGCCCGGATTCCGGAAGATGAGCAGAGCCGTGTGGGGGTGTTTCAGGTGGCGTGCGGCTCGAGAGCGGGAAAACGCGGCCATACAACCGTCTGGCCTGGACCTGTTCTCGAAGTGCAACTCTGGCAGGCACCTAACATAAACCGGTCATTCTGGCAGTATCGACCAACGGTAGACAGCTGTCCGCTCCACCGTAAGTATTTGTCAATAAACTTCTTAACGCACATCCGGACACGTGGCCGGCTTGGCACAGCAAGTGCTCATCGAGCAATGGAGCTACTCCGCGCCCGGCGCGGGCTGCTGGAGCCGGCCATGTCCCTAAGCAGCGAGCGCGGAATCATGTCAGATGCACTTCGCGAGAAACCGCTTCCCGTTGTCTTGGATCGTGAGATCGACAACGAAGATGCGGATGCGTTCGGCCACCGACACTACGCCCAAGGGAACGATACCGGGCGGATGGGGGTTGGCCTGACTTTCGATTGATCGGAGTCAACTGGAGGTATCCTGAAGATGGAGCTGGGTGGACGGGCCTCCAAGCTTGGCGACACTTACGAACGCCTCTGGGCCGTGCGTCACGCGCTCTTGGTAATGGAGGGGCAGTACCGTTCCATTCTTTGGGAGCCCATCGGGGACGATGAGAATGGCGTGGACCTTTGGGTCGTGGCGAACGACGGTGTCCGGAGTGGACACCAGCTCAAGCGCCAAAATCGCAGCAAAGAGTATTGGTTGTTATGAGATCTTCGCACTGAGGGCGTGCTCCAGGCCGCGAAAGCGCAACTCGAGCGCGATTCGTCCTACGAGTACGTCTTCGTTTCATCCTGCGGTGTGCGAAACCTACGTGACTTGGCGGAACGAAGCCGTCGCGACAACGTAAGCGCCGAAGTATTTCTTAAGGAACACGTCGAAACAGAGAAAAACCGCAAGAAGGACTTCACCGCATTGATGACCGCTTGGGGACTCGATCCATCGAGTCAAGTAGACGTCGAACGGACATTCAGACTTCTGCAGCGCATAACTTTCGAAGTCGTCGAGCGAACGAAACGGGTCCGGCATGAGGTTGAGCACATAGCCGGCCTTCAAATTGACGGGGATCCGCCGACGATCGTCGCTACGATCGGCGACCTGCTCGACAACAACCTCGGAACCGAATTCCACGCGGACCAGCTTCGTGACTACCTACGCGAGAGGGGATTCCGGTTCCGACAACTCGCCGGCGAGCCCTCATTGCTGGCGGCGATCGAACGACTGCAAGTCCGTTTTGAACGAGCCATCGAACCCAGACTGATCGCTCGAACATCCATTCCGCGTCCGGAAGCCGCGGAGGTTGTCTCGCAAGTGCGTGGCGCCAACCCACCCCGAATCGTCCTCGTGCACGGTAGCGCTGGCTCAGGCAAGAGCGTTGTTCTGCACCAGGTCTATGTGGAACTGAAACGCCATGGAGTTCCCGCCGTTCCAATCCAGCTTCATGTGTCGCGCCCCGAGGGTACGCCTGATTCATTCGGTCGGACGAAGTGCGGGCTTCCGGGTTCCCTCGTGCTGAGTATTCGAGCAATCGCCGGCGCGCGAAGAGCAGTTCTCGTATTGGACCAGCTCGACGCTCTGAGGCTTACGTCGGTTCACTCGCAAGCGTCCTGGGAAGCGTTTGTCGAATCAGTCGACGATGCGCTCGCAGACCGCGACCTAACGATCATTGCTGCATGTCGATCATTCGATCTCGAAAACGATCCAAACATTAAGGCCTGGCGAGGAACGTTGCGTCAACGCGACGAATGCGTAATCGATGTTCGAGTTGGCGAACTGCCAGAAGACATGGTTACCAATGTTCTCAAGCGATTCGATACAGAATTCGCCAAACTCCTGCCACGCTATCAAGCGCTCCTTTGTCATCCGAACAACTTGGCGATCTGGTGTCGGCTCGCCGAGTCCGGTCAGGTTCATGCGAGTTTCGAAAACGCCACCGAGCTGATGCGCTGCTTCATCAATCTGTGCCGCGAGGAGGCCACACGCGACTACAGCATTCCGGCTATTGACGTCCAACAGGTGTTGACGGAACTGGTCCGCTACATGGATGAAGAAGGACGATTGGATGCTCCCGTCGCGATCGTGGCAGGATACGTGAAAGCGATCAATGCATTGTGTTCGATTGGTCTGCTCGCCCGTCACGATGGAACGCTCACGTTTACCCATCAGAGCTACTTCGATCACCTTGTCGCTGAGCACGTGCTAGCGGCTTCATTGAAGGGAGGCCGAGAACCCGTAGAGTGGGTCAAAAACAACCAATCACTATTCAGAAGGGATCAGCTTCGCCAGCTACTGTCGCTTCTCCGAGAATCAGATCACGCGCGGCATGGCGCGTTGCTTCGAGCGATTCTCCTCGACGAGGACATCCGTTTTCATCTTAAGCACCTGCTGCTTGGCCTACTTCGTCAAGAGGATCCAGTCCTTGACCACGAGGTGAAACTGGTCGTCGAGCTTTGTGACGGCCCGTCATGGTGGGACCACCTTCTGGAAAGCGTCTTCTGGGGACAGGCCCCGTGGTTTGACGCGCTTGATCGCGTCGATGCACTCAACAAATGGCTGGCCGACTCGACGGATGATGAGCGCGTTCGGCAGCTTCTTCGCCTATTCCGATCCGTTGCCAAGGAGCGCGGCGATCGTATCGATGAGTTACTTGAACCGTATTGGCACGCTGGTGCGCCCTGGGATGACCGTCTGCTTGAGGTGTTGTCCTTCGACCCGTGCGATGATTCGCCGGGAATGTACGAACTGAGGCTTCAGAAGGTACGATCCGGTGAAATCCTGTTGAGCGACACCTTTACCAACCGGCTTGCTCCGCAAGCGCCCGAACGCCTTGTGAGACTTCTCGCCGCGGCCATCTCCGCATGGCTTCGCGATGCATGCAAGCGAATGCTTGGCGTAGACAAGGAAGAACCACCTGACTGGCGCTTCCGTGACCATTTACTGGATTCTGAGTTGCTGGATGCCGTACGAGCGGCGGCGTCCCTGGCTTGGGATGAATTCGCTGACGTGCTGTTCACCATTACGCACCTTCAGCGCATCGCGAACGGACGCGTGCGGACAATCAAGGATTTCCAGAATCAAAGCTGGCATGCCCGGCACGTATTGGTGGACGCCCACGAATTCTGTGAGCAGATTGTCATCTCGGCGATATCCGGGATGGCTAAATCAACACCTGACAAGATGGTATGCGTTCTTGAAACGATGCCGAAGCGAGAGATGCAGCTTATGGAGCATACGATCGCCACGGGTTTGGCGGAAGGCGACTTCATGCTTGCGGACCTGGCGATCCGGTGGCTGTGCGAGGATTCATCGCGGTTTCGACTGGGCGACGGTCACGACGAGATATACTGGGAGCCAGCACGACGTTTGATTGAACAATACGCAAGTCATTGCTCGGAGTTGGTTTTCGGACAGCTCGAAGATGCGATTCTCAAGTACCACGACCACGGGGAAGCCGAGAGCTTCGAGTGGCAATTTGAACGTTTGAAGAGCGGTTACGGTCTTCCGAACGATTGGGGGCGGGCGCAAAATGTGCTTCTTGCAGCGATGCCAAGCGAACGGATGTCCGACAGGGCGCGCATGGTCGCCGCTACGTGGCGAAGGAAGTTCGGTGATCCCAGGCAAGAGCTTCCCACAGGAGCCCGATCCCGTGGCGGGTGGGTTAGATCGCCGATTCCTCCAAACGACCTTCTACGCGTGAGCGATCGTAATTGGCTAAGTATTATCAGCGCAAAGTGGCCCGATCGGGACGGTCGTCGCTGGCGTGAGCACAGCCCCGGTGTTGTCGGTGAAGCTTCCCTTCGTCATTTCGCTGAGGATCTCGGCGAAGCAGCACACAAGAATCCACAGCGATTCGCGGCGCTGGCGTTGCGAATACCGAAGGATGCCACCCCGGCGTATTTCAGTTCTCTCGTTAGCGCGGTGTCCAAGACCGATGCACCGCCGGGCGTGGATGGGTGGGAACCCGCGTCAGTCGCCGAGCTAGAGGCGATTCTTGACCACGTCGGGGATTGCGCCGACGTGGGCTACGTGCAGTCAATGTGTCGCGCCGTGCGTGAGCGCGATGACGGGCGGTGGTCTGACGCCACGATTGCCAGAATCGTCTCGCACGTACGACATCCACACCCCGCCCCGGAGGAATTCACTGTTTACGGTCAGGAGGGGGACGAAAAGACAAGCGTTCCGGATGTCGCCAATACATCTATTAACTGTGTTCGAGGCGTGGTTGCGAGTGCCTTGACCGAGTTGCTATGGAGGCGGGCTGATGCTTTCGACAGGCTCCTCCCGGCTGCGCAGGCGTTATTGCAGGATTCTCACCCGTCGGTCAGATATGAGGCGTTCAGCGCATGCCTCCCAATCTGGAATCGCGACAAGGGTCAGGCCGTCGCGCTTGTCATCGATGCGTGCAAGCATCCTGACGATCGTGTTCTCGATAGCCGATGGTTGAACCGCTTCATTTCCTATGCGAGATCATCATTCTTGGAGCAACTCGCGCCCGTGATTGAGCGCATGGCTCGATCGGCGGTAGATGACGTTTCCGAGTCAGGCACAGCGTGGGCGACAGCGTGCTGGTTTGACGGAGGTGCTTTCCAAGCACTTGTTAATGAGTGTCGGGCAGGTTCAAGGTCGCAACGGCTGGGAGTTGCTCAAGCGGCCGTTCAGTACTTTGCAGGCGGCCGTGCGATTGATAATTGCTCATGCATACTCAAGGAGATGTTCGCTGATCCGAATCCTGACGTGCGACACCGCGCGGCATGCGTGTTTCGCAACGGAGATGTCTTCGGCATGCCGGAGTGTACCGAGCTTGCCCACGCATTTGTTGAATCCCTGGCGTTCAACGACAACCCAGACCACCTGTTGCATCCGTTGTCGAAGAGTACGGCGTCTTTGGCGGACTATTCAACCGTGGTTCTCGCTGCAGCCGATCGTCTGGCCGGGCCTCTCGCTGACGATACGCGTGACATGAGCCGACGAAGTGCATTCGCCGGCAACGAAGTGACAACGTTGCTGTTGCGGGTGTATGAGCATTCATACGAAGCGTGCGACCAATCGCTGCAGGAGCAGTGTCTTGATCGTTGGGATGTCTTACTCGAAAACCGAGTCGGCATGACGGAGGACCCCACACGTTTGCTCGACACGTGAGGATCGGCGCTCGATGATCCGCGATGCTCGCTTGACTTCATCGCGAAGGTTCGGCTTGGTGGACCGCCTACGTGCGCCGCAGGCGCTCATGCGCGTGTGAATTCCGGATAGTTGACACTTTTTTGACACTTTTTGGCGTTTTCGAGGGTCTCGAACGGAATGGCGGACTCCGTAACCTTTTGTCCCGCAACGGGTTACGGCAATGGGCGATACAGGGCTTGAACCTGTGACCTCCTGCGTGTCGAGCACAGTCGCTACATCACCCAAACCCCTATATGCGTAGCGTTTCCGTCGATTCGTGACTAGCAGCCTACTGCGCCGGAATGCCCTCTAGCGGCACGGATGGGCGGGGTTTTGCTAGCAAAACAGAGCCCGCCACAACGCCGGAGAAGGCGTCTGTAGGCACCCGTGGCTGCACGCTGGCTACGGTGCCACAGAACACACGTAGCAATGATGCCGCACAGTAACGGAATCCAGAGGGGTATGGCCGACACTACCGGAAGCCGTCAAGGCTGGCATCGCCGCGATGGTACGCGCGGCGATTCGGGAGCAACCCCTCACCCGTTTTGGTGTTACACCGTAATTCACCGAGTGATCGTATCTGTGGCTTTTTTCTTCACTCTAGCTGCTTCAACGGAATCACCGGTTCTCGCGGGCCGCGGATGCGGTTTTCCGGAATCGAACGGCGCCACTTGAGCAAGCTGGGTAGGTAGATAAACTCGACACCACCGACTGAGATACACGTGAGTCGACCGCGTCGTAGGGCTGAGTTGATTGCCTGACGCGATAGGCCGAAAATCCGCGCGGCTGTGCTCTGTCGGCAGAAATCATCTATTGTCATGGTCAATACCATCCTGTCCGGATCGGACTCTTGTTATCCGCCATAAACAGCTTCGTGGCAAGGGGCAAGGGAGGCTGGGCGCAAATCTATTGAGGGGGCTGGCGCTATCGTGACACGAGCGGAGAGCAAGCGGAATTCAGTAATTCGTGAAAGGGGTCCGGCGACCCACGGGGAACATGAGCCGGTGCCACCGTTTGCCACCGACCACCTACCGCGGGCCCCGTCGGGTGGGATTCAGCGCGTCGTCGATCTCGCGGAACTGGCCTGCGGACACCGGTTGACGTTGATCACGGACGTGGTACGTTACGCTAGCAAGCAAAACAGCGCACCAATATCCTAATCTGACACTGTGGGGAGATGCGCCATGCCGAAGATCGACACGCTCAAAATCCGCTGTGCGGGGTGCCAGGAGGTGATTGAAAGGAAGTCGATCCCATGACCGGAAACTGCCCCAAGTGCGACAAGGCGTATGAAGTCCGCGAGAGCGGCATCGGGCGCCAGGCACGATGCAAGTGCGGCCATGTCTTCGTTGTTCCGCCTCCGGCGCCAAGGCCGGACGAATCAGGTGTTACCGACACGACGTTTCCTGATGAGGTGATTGCGGCCGTGCCGGTGCCAAAGCCAGGGGTCGAGAGGAAGGTCGCCAAACACGAAGGCAAACCGACTATTGAGATAGTTAGAACGGTAGTGACCCAATCTCAGCCGCGACTACTTCTAACGATCGCCATGTTTGTGGTGTCGATCGCCTTCGCTGGGGGCTGGCTGGTCGGTAGGTCCATGAAGATTCCGAGCGAAGCGGCCAGGGGCTACAAAGAAGGCCACGCAGCGGCCATCAATGAAGTACAAGTCGCCGTCTACGACTTAGGCCAGAAGACCGAAACAGAAAAGAACGAGGCGGTCAAGCTCGCCTTAGGGTTGGGTTACGCCCAAGGCTACTCCGAGTGCCGCGCCACGCTCACCGGGGCGCCGTGATCCTAGTCCCCCCTCGGTGGGCTGCTGTCACCGTCGGGGCAAGCCCACGGGCACCACTATGGTCCGTGCCGGGCGGGTTTAGTCCGAAGGCTAAACGGCTGTTGAACCGCCTCTGCCCCCGTCCATCGCAAGTCAAGCGCTTGCCACCGCTCGCCGGCTGCGAAACAGGATGGTGCCGGCGGTGGTGAGGAGCGTGGCTAGGACGATGAGGCCCCAGGCGGAGACGGTGGGGATGGGGCCGGCCGCTGTGCCGACGCGAAAGCCGAACTTCTTGAACGCGGACGCCGGGTTGTAGTTCCAGCGAAACGCTGCGTGCATGCCGTAGACGTCATCGCCGAACGGTCCCCCCGCGGGCCCCCCGAACGACCCCCCACGTACACCACGACTTGAGCCATCTCCATGAATGTCCTCCTCATTCCACTCCCGGAGGTTTCCTCCCTGGTCGAACGTGCCGTACGCGCTATCGGAGGGTTTGGCCGAGTAGGCTCCCACCGCAGTCGTATAGTACGTGGGGTCGACGTAGTAGCCGCCGCTCTGGTTGTAGTAGTTTGCGGAACCGTTGGTCATATCCGTACCGAATGGCGATTCAGAAACGGGAGCCGTATCCGACCGCGTCGGATAGTCCCAGTACCCCGCATCAGTCCCGTCGCCCTTGTAGTACGCCGCCTTGTACCACTCATCCTCGCTGGGCAAGAACACCCGTGCACCGGGATTGCGTGCCACGCTAGTACCGAGCGACATGTCGTACGCTCCATCCTCTGTGCTTGAGGCATTCTGAGGACCAGTGGCCTGACCGTTGTGCATCCAGTTTGCAAAACGCAACGCGTCGTACCAGCTCACGTAGTTGACTGGACGGCTGCCACGGTTCGGCCGCGCTGCATACACCCAGGGGTCAGCTTCCGTCCCCGACCCGCTACGTGAGATGCCCCCGATGTCGTTCCAACCGCCGCCCATATCCGTTTTGTACAGGCTGTTTGGGTCGCCCAAAGTCGCTACGGCGTTAAGGAACTCGGCGTACTGGCTGTTTGTCACCTCGAACGCGCCGATGTTGTAGACGTAGTCCACCGCCCCGCAGAAGCGGTCCGGGCCGGAGCCGCCGTAACTCTCGCCCGACCACTCCCCGGCGTTGCCCGGGTTGCCCACGGTGACAGTCTCAATGACCACCTCCGCGTGCACGCCGACACCGGGTGCAAACACGAGAGCAGCACATAGTCCGAGCGTTCGATGGGACATGCTCCATGCCTCCTTTCGTTGGAAGAATTAGGCCAGCATGATACCAGGGTGAAGCCACGATATCAAATCGATATCAGCACTTCAAAAGCTTAATCTCAGGCGTTCTAAGCGTTTGAACACGCCGGATGTCCAATCACACCACCCGAGTCGAGATTGTTCAACCTAGGCGGGTTTCTGTGCGTTCTTAGTATCGTGTGGCGCGCGTCGGCCTGTCGGTTCGCCGTGTGCCGACGCGCTGGAATCCTGCTACCGTTTGCCGCAGACCACCTACCGCGGGCCTTCCCGTCGGGCTCGGGTTAAACCGCCACCGCTCGCCGGCTGCGAAGCAGGATAGTGCCGGTGGTGGTGAGGAGCGTGGCTAGGACGATGAGGCCCCACTCGGAGACGGTGGGGCTCATCGGCAGTCGAGTCTACTCGGAACCGGTGAATCCCGCTTGGAACAGCGCGAAGTTGTGCAAGTCCACGTCACCATCGCCGTCGCCGTCAAAGGCGCACTCGGCCCCAGGGACTTCGGCGACACGGAACCCGCCGTTCGTGTAGCGCGGCTGACCCGGCGACCGGACGAAGGCTGGCGATTCGTGGAGCGGAGGCTGATGCTGCGCGGAAACGGGCCGGAATCGTTGTCCCGGAAGCGACAGGGGCAGGGCTGGCTCCATGAAGCGGGCAAATGGGCGCGATTCACGGCGAGAGAGGTCGTTTTCGCTTGAATCGAGCGGCTCGTTTGGATACGATTGCGGCGTGAAATCTGATAACTGGGAAATGCCGGCATAAACGTGCTTCAGTTCAACAAACGACGAACCAAGAGCCTCGGCTCTTGGCTGGCGATTCTACTCACACCGGGTGTGCTTATGCTCGTGCCCGGGGTCAACCTCCTCACGCTTCCAGTCTGGCTCCTTTGGCTCAATATTCCTGCGTTTCTGCTTTCGGCTGTGGGCATCCGTTCCTATGAGTTTCAAGAATTTGGTGCCCTGCCCAAGGGACCAACCGATTTGGCTTTCATCGTCGGCTTTTGGGTCATCGCGGCGTTCTTCCTGTCATGGATTACCAACCGCTTCCTGTCATCGATTACCAACTGGAAAAGGGGCATGGATTGAGTCATGCCGTTTGTCATCCTCGCTATTGCGTTTGGGGGCGGGCTACCGTGATTAGGGGCAGCGCCTTATCGCACCCCGACCCGAGATCGTCCAACAGGCGTTGATTCTGTGCGTTTCTTGGTGGCCTGGGCGCCGGCTGCCTACTCGAAACCCCACCCGAGCATCGATGCCAGCTCAAACGCGGCGGTGTATTCGTCCAGGGCGTTGACGCTCCAGACTTCGCGCGTCCGAGGGTGCCGGGCGTCGACGATTTGACGCCCCACCGCAGACCTCACGCATTCGGGTCATTTATCGCGCCCGCAGTGGCACAACTCTCTGTCTCCTTTCGAGCAGAGAAAAGGAAGCTGATTGCCATCAGGCACTTCGCCGAATCCTTCATGCCCATTGCCCTGCGCATCATCCCGTGAACAATGGCATGGCGGTTCCAGTAATCCTCGTCGGTCAGCTTGTTCTGATCGGAATCTTCTTGGAGCGACCCGAAAGTTTGGACGAAGGCACTGCAATAGTCCCTCAAGTCTGGGCCACCGCTCGTCTTGATCGCTAGTTCCGGTCTCGATTGGTCCCCTCTTCTCTTGTTGGCTCTCTTAGTGGTGAAGGACTTGCCGTTGTACAGGTGCAAGGCGATTTCATCAATGAGCGGAACGCCGATGTAGGTTGCCTCTTCGTAGCATCCTACTTGATGATGCGCTACAAAAAGGCAGAGGCGATTGACGCAATAGTCGGGAACCCGAAGCTGTACCAGCCATTCTCTTAGCGCTTCCATCTTGAACTTTGGCAGATGTTTCAGCACTTCCTGATCGACTTGTTCCCAATCCTCCGTTCGTACTGCGTTGGCCAAGCTAAGTGACAGCGTGCAAGGTTCTCGCCCGCTCAGGTACCATCCTCGCTTGGGCAGGGCTGCGGAAACGAGGAGGCGAGCCTCGTGGTGACGCTGTATCCCTGCTTGAAGTTGGGAATGGCGCTCATTGACGTACTGTAAGCATGTCGTGAGCCGATCGTTCAGAACCAATTGGTCGAATGGCGAGGACATCCTCGTGATAGCCGCCTCGATCTGTTCGGCGAACCGGGACGCCTGTTGTGCAGACTCCCGCACGCGCGACAAACCTGATGCGATGCGATTGACCGAAGCTATGAGATTAGAAAACTCTCTTGCGGGTCCGTCGAACATTTCGTGTGTTCTACTCCTACCACACCGTGCTGTGGCGATCTGGTCAATTGTAGCGGAATCGAGGATCGGCGTAAGAACGTCTGTCATGGGGCGGGTGGCCTTGTCGCGCAGCAGCACCTCGACGGTGAAGAGATTCAAACCGCTGCCGTCTGTTCCGCCGGTTAGAGAGCTGGTCCAGCATTTCGATCCAGCCCTACTGCGTTCCTTCGCGCTCCTCGACCGCCTGAACCATTCACGGCCCGTTCACGGGGCCTTCCGAATCACGGATGGCCCTTTTCTGTTGGCTGTAAGGGTGGAGCCGCCATGCTGAAGCGCCGGCGGAGGCCGTGTACATCGGCCCGGGCCGGCGGCCGTTTTCTTGGCGGTGGCAGTGAACACGAATGTACGGAATTGAGCATTTGAAACACTTCGGACACATCGCTGGGCTGACAGCGAACAACTAACGGGGCCACCGTCGCTGCTGTGTCGCCGTCTTTTTGAGCGTCAAGAGCCCCGTCGCTAGACGCCGCGGTTTGGTCTTTGTTTGGATCGCGATTTCGGACCTTCCTTCGCACGCGCATATCCTTACAATGGACGTGAGCAGACGGACGATCATGCCGATTGGAGATTGAGGCGCAACGAGGGAACTGGCGGTGGGTAAGCACGATCCCATTTTACGGCAGCAGATCTTTGAGGCCCGATACCGACATGGCTACCGGTACCTCGACAAGTGCGGCGATGCAATGCTCATCCTGGAGGAAGTCCTGAAGAAAGACACGTCGCGGCAATGGATGCCGTCCGAGATAGCTCCCACAGGGGCGAGGCTAATCTGCCCGGACTTGGACATCACGATCGTCTTCCACTCGGCGAGTTTTGTGGTTGATCAGGATCCGGTCGGCGACGCCGACTGTAACTTCGATGCCATCACCGAGTCTGCGTTTGCCGTCGTCACGGGGCGCTTTGACTTGAAACAGATAACGCGATTCGGATGTCGGCGCAGAAAGGTCGTGGGTGTTGATTCAATCGACGATGCCGATAAGCTCTCGCTGAAGATGGTGCCGTACGACGACTGGCGTTCAGATCCGAATCCAGAACTTAGGCCCCGCCAACAAGAACTGGTCTCAGCGTTCGAAGCAGAAGACCAATCCGTCGGGATTCGTGCCATCGTGAAGCCATTTTCCAAGATCGGGGCCACGGCCATGATCGACGCTAGGCTTCGACAACCGCCCCACCATCTTGCGGAAGGGCAACGCGAAGCACTGCTTGAGCAACTCAAACGCACCAAGCAACGTGAAAGCGACCCTGAAGCCGGGTTGTTGATTGACCTAGATTACTATCGAATCTGGCCTCCCGGAGACATGACCGTCGGTTCGTTCCTGAAAGAAGCGCGGCTGGAAATGGATCGCATCGAGAAAGACCTATCCAAAAAGGGAAAGAAATGAACGAGAGACAGACAAGTTCCGCGGTAGATTTGCTCGAACCCCCACCCCAGACGGTGAGCCCTGCAACGCAGGCCCTCGCCACGGGAGGAGAGCCGCCCCTCACAAGCACATACTCCGAAACTGGGATGGGACGCGAAGAAGAAACGCTTTCTAGCGGACTCAAGGGCCGACTACTACCAGCCGGATTAGGGCCGCCCCCCAGTAGACGGTTGGATGCAACGCTGCTGCGGAAGGCGATCGAAACCGTAGCAAGTATCGATCTGAACGATCCTGTAAACACCGCGATTCACATGTCGGCTCTTTCAGGCACTGTCCTTTGGTTATGGGAGAGCGCTGCGGAGAGCAGCGAGCACCATCAGGACATCTTGGCGGCACTGGAAAACGCGGTGCGATATTGCCGGGACTTGGATTGTCCTACCAGCGAACAGATCGACGCGATTCGTGAGGCGCTCATTTACCTTGCGCAGCCAACAGTTGTTCGAGAGCAGGCGAAAGTTGTGCGTGAACGGTTTGTGGACGAGGGAATCGGGGCATTAGCGTTTCTGGACAAAGCGGGTGATAACGAAGACTCGCACTGGGCACAATAGTCGTTCAGATCACGAACCCCCCCGCGCCTCTACGGTGCTTGTGGACACTTCGCTGCTGATCGAACAGCAGAAGCGTGCGGAGTATGCCCAACCAGTGTGCAAGGCACTTCGACGATTTCGGTTCAAGGGTACATCGTCCTATTCTCGGCTGGAGTTCAAGCGTGCCTGGCTGCAACGACTTGCCTACATCCACGCATTGTGCCGTCGATCCGATATTCACAGTGTGAACGACGTCTTCACAAAAATAAACAGATCGCTGTCCAGCCAGTGGCAACTTAGGCACGTTAAGACATGCGTGGATGCGATCGGCAGGTTCCTTGAGATAGACGACCGTGCAATTTCTTCGCGAGCACAATTGACTCGTCTGAAGGGATACTGCAAACACGCCATTCTGGCGAGCGCCGAGACACTGGAACGGATGGTCACTCACGAGTTCGACGGCACGCAATGTGCGCGCGCCAGAGAGCGGCCGGTTGAACAACCAGATGGAAGTATCGATGTAGCCATCCGGCAATGCAGACCTGAGAGCATTCAATGCACGGTTCATAACTTCTTCGAGTTACACAAGCAGGATTTCAAAGCCATCGCTCGCCACGCCGAAGAAATGGATAAGGCATCGGATGAGTTGAAGAAGCTAGCTCAGCACACGAGGCTGGCGTTGAAAGACCCCGTACATCTTTGCGACGATCGAAACTGCCGCAGATTGGCCGACGCGCTGATTGCGGTTGATGGCAAAGACATGGAGGTCTATGCTGCAAACAATGATCGAGAATGGGGGCCTATCGCTACGGTCATGAAGAAGCCGCTTCTTAACCCTGTGACTGGCGAGCGCCACGACAGCCAACGTTGATCCTCTTCTCGAAGACTCCCACGACACCGACGACGAGATGAGCCCGCTATCGAAACGTGCGCCGCCGCCCAGTTCGAGCAAGCCCCCACCGCAAAAATGAATGCTAGCCCGACCAGCACACGCCAACCGGGCCGCAGTATAGAAACGAGGCGCGGCGTGCCGGTCCATCATTCCAACACAGGCCAGCTCGGCCGGCACGATTCCAGTCAGCCCCAGCGCCGCATCGCTTTAACGCTCAACCGCAGCCACAGGCGGCGGGGATAGCCTCTGGTCCGCGTCTGGCAGCAGCATCTTCTACACCGCCGGCAACGTCGGCGTTGGAACGTCAGCTCCGACCTACACCTTGCACGTTGTCGCGGGTGGGTCGAACGCCGTCTTTGGGAAGGGGACTGCCACCTCAAGACTCCGACCCACGCCCAACCCAAACGCCGCCGGATTCCCGCGCTTCCTGACCGCCGACAACACCCGGATATGGAATCACACCACCGGGGCGGGGATCGTTGAATACGCGTGGACTGTGTGCGTCTCTTGTGGCCTGGGCGCCGGCTGCCTACTCGAAGTTCCATCCATCCTGCGATACAGTAAGGCGGCCCAAAGACGTGCAGGCACTATGCAGGCAAGGCGGAATCGCTATCCGCCGGAGGACGCCTGAACCATTCGCAGCCTGTTCAGGGCGCTGTTGGCCGTCACAAACGCACACGTGCAGGACCATCGTCACAACTATGGCGGCAACGACGAACCCGCCGCGCGCGGGCGCATCGAGTACCGTTTGGGCTGCTCGGCTACGCCGACTCGCGTTTCAGAATCCCCGCGACCGCCTGATGGGTCCATCGTCGGGAACGCTTCTTCTTCGTCGGGATACCCAACTCCGTCAGTTCTTCGGCGATCGCTTCGTACGTCCAACCCTTGGCACGCATGGCACGCATTTCGTCAATGATGGCTTGCTCGGTGTCGTTGGGAATCAAGGTCTTGCCGTCGTCGGCCAAGTCGAATCCGTAGGGAATCGTCCCGATCCGCTGGCCGTTGGACCGCTTCACCGCCATGGCCAGCCGGGTCCGTTCACGGGTCAAGTTGCGTTCCATTTCTGCGGCACCGGCCAGGACCACCAGCATGAACCGGCCGGCGGCGGAAGTCGTATCAATAGCATTGCCACCCAAGTCGATCACGTGAAGCGCGATGCCGAGTTTGTCCCATTGCTCGATGGTGGCGAGACAGTCGCCGGCGTTGCGGAACATCCGGTCAAGTTTCAAGGTGACAATGGCTTGGGTTCTACGCTCCCTTACCGCCTTCAAGAAGCGCTGACCACCGGGACGGGTGGCCAACGGTTTGCCACCGGACTCACCGGGGTCGGAGATAATCTCGCCAAGTTCCAAGTCCTGAAGTTCACAGTAGGCTCGGATGCGCCGTTCCTGTGCCTCCAACCCCAACCCGCTGACGACTTGCTCGTGGGTGGAACATCTTGTGTATCCGATTGCTTTCATGGTTCAGGTATCCTCGATGAGACCGACGGGCGGACGATCCCGTTGACGAGACCGCCCGCGCGCCGGTCGTTGGTGTTCTAGCCGTCCAACATCTCGCCAGCCTCTATCGCGTTTAGAATCGCTCTAAGGTTGTTACGGTGCGTCTGCGCCAACTTGACGTACGCCGCTAATGGTCTGCCGTCGAGCCCTTCCGCCCGTGCGATCGTTTGGGCGCGCTCTGCGAACGCTTTGGCCAAGTCGCGCCGCGCCAGGTTGATACGGCAGCATCGGCTCAACAGCGGGCTGGCGTCGTCGGTGTCATCGAACAACGATTCCTGCCCTTCGATCGTCGTCGTGAAGATCAGGGCCACGTGATTCGGCAGCCGCTCTATCAGGACAAGCAACTGGCGGATGGTATCCCGACGCAACCCGTGCGCTTCGTTCACGATGTAGGCTCGGCCCTTGCCACCGAAACCGTACATCGCCATCGATGCCTCGATTTCCCGCAACCGGGCCGGCGTCAAATCGGTGGCGTCGATCTCGATAACGCAAAACGGATCGGCCACTTCGTGAGCGATGATCCGGGCGATGGTCGTCTTGCCCGTACCGGACTGTCCGGCAATCCAGTACGCTCGACCGGCGAGCCCGCGCTTTGCCAGGGCGTGGACCTTGGCGACGGCCTTATCTTGCCCGACAACATCGGCCCACGTATCCGGTCGGTATTGTTCGTGTAGTGGGGTGTTTATCATGCCACCGCCTTTCGATTCTCAAGCGACTCGACATCGTCGATGATGCCGCGGGCAGTTGTGGCGATACGCTCCAGGCTCTCGCGCAACGCTTTCGAGTCGCCACCCCATAGGGCGATGTACCGGCTGGCCCGCACTTCAACGTCAAGGCCGAAGTGAGTGCAGACAACGTAGGCCACCGACTCGGCCTCTAGTTCGGCGATGTTCCGGGTGATAGGGCCCTTGACGTCCCAGTGTAGCGACTCGTGCGCTAACTCGTGCGCCAACGTCTTGGCCTGTTGCCCGGTTGCGTGTTCGTTCGAGACTTCGATACTGCCTTGCTTGGACGCACCGAACGTGCCGCCGTCGATCTTGTTGAAGGCTACGGCAATGGATCGGCTCTCGGCCACGCGGACAAGCTTGCCCAACAATTCATCGGTTACGATATCAATCGCCGGCACGTCAACCGTCGGCAACGATTCGCCATCGGTCTGCGCCACGTCGAATACGTGGACAACACGGAAGAACAGACCTTCAACCGTGTCGGTGTCACCGTCGCCGTTCTCTACTTCGCGCTTGAACCGACAGGGCGCGAAGATCATAATCCCGCGCTCGCCCTTGCGGACTTGGCGCTTCATCTTCTGCCACGTCTTGAACCCCGCCACTCGCGTAGCGTCTGGACGTTGCGACGCAATCAACAGCGTATTACCCCAAGAATAGTGGTGAAACTTCGCTTGGACATCCAGGTAGCGCGTGAACATCTTGGACGCGCGAACGTCGTCAACAGCCTTAGCCAGCGTATCAAGGCTATCATTGATGCTGGCCCGTAGGGCCTTTGCTTTGTCTTTGGCGGCGCTTGTCATGATTGCACCGCCTTTGCCATGACAGCCAGGCCGATAGCCAGGCCACCGTAAACGAACGTGAGGATACCTAGAACCCAAGCAAGATCGGCGAGTGTAAACCGCGTTTCGTACTTGCGTTCTCCATCGGGAAAAGATAAGGTGGTCATCGCAGAACCTTTCGTGAGAAGGTTTTGCCACGCTCCCGGATGACACGAATCATCGCGGGAGCCTTTGGCTTGACAGTATCAATATACACGCACTTCGCGCATTGTCAAACGGAATCCGCATTTTCCGCGCACTTTTTTCCATAACCGAACGGTTGTGGCGAGAACGGTGCCGTTATGCGGCACTCGCGCGTTAGTGCAATTGTTGCACCGTTGTTTGTTCGTTGTTTGCGCGTTGTTGAAAGCGTAGATGGGACCCATTGCGCAGCCAGAATCCGAACCAGACCCGCCCCGGTTGGGTCCCCGGTCAGTCCAGGTTATCGTCGGTCTCCGGCGACGCGCCTAAAAACCTCACATCGATCCGGCGTCTACTTGTACTTGCAGCGGCTGGCCATGATGCGGCGGCTGAGGCGGTAATTCGCACGACCCGGAAGCACTGCGTGAAAGTGCGTGATGAGCAGATTGACACAGTTGGCCGCGCGGATATTCGCGGTTTCGGTTGGTGCCGGGTACTATCGTCGGCGCATCGTTGGTGGAGCAACATAAGCGGTGTGCGAGAGAGCATCATGATACCGGAAAGCTTCAAGGATCGGATTGTCCGACATCTGGCCAAGCAGGAGTATCGGCCTCGGAAGACGCGGGGGCTGGCGCGGGGGATGGGGATTGCCGACGAGGAATACGGCGACTTCCGTGAGGCCATCAAAGCGCTGATGAAGACCGGGCGGATCGTCATGGGGTCGGGCAGCGCGCTGACCTTGCCCGATCAGGCGCGTCGCGTCATGGGACAGTTTCGATCCAATCCGCGCGGGTTCGGGTTCGTTGTTCCCGACACACCCAGCTCGCATGGCGACCTGTTCGTCCCGCCGGGTGAGACGGGCGGCGCGGTCACCGGTGATACCGTGGCGGCCCGCGTGCTCAAACGCGGGAAGCGCGGCGGGCGCATGATGTACGAAGGCAGCATCGTCGAGATCATCGAGCGCGGCCAGAGCCGCTTTGGGGGGGAACTCTGCAACGAGCTCAAGCGCTGGTTCGTCCGGCCGGACGGCAACACGCTGCACGTGCCCATCTTCGTCGGCGATCCGGGTGCCAAAGGCGCCCGCCCCGGCGATCAGGTCGTCGTCGAAATCGCCGAGTACCCGGCTGAGAATCGCGACGCACGCGGGGTCATCACCAGGATACTCGGCAAACGCGGCGACCCCGGCGTCGATACGCAGAGCATCATCTATCAATACCAACTGCCGCAGAAGTTCCCCACCGCTGTTGGCAAAGAAGCCGTACGCCTCGTCGCCAACTACGATCCCGACGACGCGACCCGCGATCGTAAAGACCTGCGCGATCTGACGATTATCACCATCGACCCCGACGATGCCCGCGATTTCGACGACGCCATCTCGATCACCGAATGCGCCCGAGGCCGACTCGAACTCGGCGTACACATTGCAGACGTCGCCCACTTCGTAAAACCCGGCGGAGCGCTGGACACTGAAGCCCGCAAGCGGGCCAACAGCGTTTACTTCCCGCGGCTGGTGATCCCCATGCTGCCGGAAGTGCTGTCCAACGGTGTGTGCAGCCTGCAGGAGAAGCAGCCGCGCCTGACCAAAAGCGCGTTCATCACCTACGACTCGAAGGGCCGGCGACTCTCCACGCGCTTCGCCAACACGGTGATCCGCTCGACCAGGCGACTCACGTACAATCAAGCCACCCTTATCCTCGACGGCAAGATCGGGCGATTCTCCAAGAAGGCAGTCGCCCTGGTCCGGCAGATGGAGTCACTCGCCCGCACGATTCAGAAACGCAGACTGGCCGACGGGCTACTGGTGCTCGACCTGCCCGAAGTCGAGATCGTCTTCGACGACGACGGACGCCCCGCCCACGTCGTGCCGGAGGACACGGCCTTCTCTCATACCATCATCGAGATGTTCATGGTCGAAGCCAACGAAGTGGTGGCTGAGCTGCTGACCGAGTTGGGCGTTCCTTCGTTGCGTCGCGTCCACCCGCCGCCCGACGAGTCATCGACCCAGCCGTTGAATCGCTTCCTGCGGGCGCTGGAGCTTCCGCCCGTTACGGGCATGGACCGAAAGGCGCTACAACCGCTTCTGGACCATGTCAAAGGTCGCCCGGAGTCGTTCGCGGTCAATCTGGCCATCCTGCGGTCCCTCGAACAAGCCATCTACGAGCCGTCTTCAGTCGGGCACTACGCCCTCGCCAGCGAGGACTACACACACTTCACCTCGCCGATCCGCCGTTATCCCGATCTCACCGTCCACCGGTTGCTCGATGCGTACCTACGCGGCACATTGAAGAAGCGGCGCCGCCAGGCGGAGGTGCCCACATTGACGGAGTGTCAAGACCTTGGCATTCACTGCAGCAAGCACGAGCGCCGGGCCGAGGCGGCTGAGAGAGAGCTGAAGCTGATCTACGTCCTGCGACTCCTCGAAGAGCACGTCGGCGACGAACACGACGGAATCGTCACGGGCGTCGCCAACTTTGGTGTATTCATCCAGTTACCCGAATACCTGGTCGAGGGCCTGGTTCGCTTCAGTGACCTGGCCGACGACTGGTGGGAGGTGGACAGCGAGGCAGGCTGCGTCATCGGCCAGCGCACCGGGCAGCGTCTCAAGATCGGCGACACCGTCCGCGTCACCATCGCAGCCATCGACCTGGCCGACCGAAAACTCGATCTGACACTCGCCGAGGATTCGCCGCACGCAAAACGGCGCGCGAAGAAGTCGCCCCCGACTGCCCAAAAGCGGCGGACCACCAGGCGCCCCAAGAAGAAAGCCCCCACGAAGCGACGCAGGGCCAAGCGGTAGCACGCTCCAGCGTACGCCGCGCGATTGCGCCGGGCTACGACGCCCAGCTCACGCAGACGGTAGTCCTGCCCCGGTTGCATCACGCAATCGGGGTTCTTTATACCATGAACGTGGATTCACCGGTACCTCAGCGTAGCCGGATGCACTTAGAAACTCGCCCGCGCAACACATTTACAACACATATTCGACGTCCGTCGGCGCTCCGCTATTAACTGAACAGTGCACCCTCGCTATGTACGGGTTGCGTCGACATCGGTTGAAACCGGCAAGCTTGCTGTACCGACTTGTTGCGATCGGAACGGTCGCGGGCGAACGACCGATGTGCCCAACGTTAGCGATCAACAGTGCGCGCGTGTGAACGAAACCGCATCATCACAGCAATCGGACGGTCGCGCAACCGGTAGACACGACAGCTTTCGACAAACTAATACTAGCTATACCTAAGAGTTCGATGTATACTACATCGTAGTTCAAGGTATAGGAGCAGGTGTTGTCCAACCCACGCACCAATCCAAGCTTCATGAACGGCGTCCCGGAACTGCTCGTGCTGCGCCATCTAGCCAAAGAGCGAATGTACGGCTACGAGCTTGTTCGGGCGATCCGTCGCTCGACCGGAGATGTAATCTCGCTAGGCGAGGGCGTGATTTATCCGACCCTGCACGCACTCGAGCGCGAAGGAGCCCTGTCCAGTCGAACAACCAAAGTTGAGGGGCGTCCGCGCGTATACTATCGGATAACCGCGAAGGGACGACGCCGTCTTGAGTACGTTCGTGCCGACTGGTCCCGCATCACCGCAGCTATTACTGGTGCCCTACGAGCTACTGATCATGCCCAGCCCGCCCTTTGAATCGTTGTGCAGCGCGCTACTCCGGGTAGGCGTCTCGCCGCGATACGTCCGCCGTTATTGTGCAGAGCTTACGGATCACTATCACACGGCGGTCGAGGAATACCGGTCCGCCGGACTGACGCCTGAAAAAGCGGCGGTGGATGCAGGCCGGCAGCTCGGTGATGAAGTAACGCTACTTCGTAGCGTTGTGGAACACCCGGCCTCTCTCTCATTCGCACGTCGATGCTCGGCCATCACGTTTCTGCTCTTGCCGATACCAGCACTATTTGCGACGAAGACATTGGTTGTACTCTTCAGTGCGTTGGTGAGTCTACTTGCGAGTCAGCGCGTTTTTCTTTCCATCGGTTGGATGAATTTACTTCGACCGATCGCCCATTTGATTCTTGACTACGGTGCGCCGTTGGCGGTGGCGCTCCTTTACTGCACTCTGGCGCGCCGGCGCGGTTGTCGGCCCCTATGGCCACTGTTGTCCGCCTTGCTGATCGGGGTTGTGGCCGGTTGCGTTCCGTTCGAGATGCGACGACCAGTGATCGACATGGGTTTCGTGCAAGCCGGAGTCGGCGTGGTTTCGTTCGTGGTTACGCCCATACTCGTGGTCCCGCTCTTCGCTTACGTGGTCTTCCAGGTGCTTCAGCGACGTGTAGAAGCGGCATCAGCATCCTGGCTTCAATCGCTGTGATAAAGCCACCGAGCAATACGAGTGCGAGCAGGTTTCGAAGAAAGGATGCCTACTATGTCTTCAATACTGTCTAACTTCCTGACTCCTCTGTTCCTTACCATACCTCTTGTTCTACAAACAGACGGCGCAGTCGAGCGCTTCGCCTACGACTCCGGACGGCCGGCGATTGGTACCTGGCAAGGAACTCTATCGATGCCGAACGCTTCGCCGCGTTTCGTTCAGGTCGTGATCGAGCGCGGCCATAGCGGTAGCCTTGCCGTAGGATTTCCACAGTTCTCAAGTCGTTCGCCGCAAACGACCTGCACTGACGTTTCGGCGTCGAGTCGCTCCATTGCTTTCCGATGTATGACCGGAAACCAGCCGGCGGATTTTCGCGGCGATGTGTCCCTCGACGGACAAGAACTCGTGGGGCGGGTGTTGGTCGGTTCGGACAGCGATGACGACGTCGGCCAAGGAGTATTCACCTTGCGTCGGGCATTACGCCCCGTTGATTTACCTGGAGTAAGGGTGTTTGCCGGTCACGCCAAACATGCCGGAGGATTGTCAACAGATATGGCCCTGACGATCGCGACCACACCTGGTGGCAACAGTGTGGGTACGGTAGACATTCCCATGTTGGGGATACGCGATTTTCCGCTGGTCGAGATCGTCTGGGAAGATAACAAGTTTCGCGCAAAGCTGCCCAGCTCTCGACCCTCAACAATCGAAGGGGAGTTCGATGCGGATGAGAAACGATTCACCGGCGAATTCGCGCAGGGCGAACTTCGGTTTACCATCGACTTTCGCCATGACCCGAACTATCTATACCGGCAAGTGGCGCGTCCACAGCATCCAAAGCCACCCTATCCCTATCAATCCCGTGAGGTGGTCGCCCAGCATCCCAACGGACATACCCTAGCTGGAACGCTCACCCTGCCCAACGAGAAACAGTTCGGCCCCGGGCCGTACCCCGCGGCTGTCCTGATCACCGGCGGCGGCCAAGAGGATCGCGACTATACATCGCTGGGCCACAAACCCTTTCTGGTAATCGCTGATTTCTTGACCAGAAAGGGCATTGCCGTGATGCGATTCGATGATCGCGGCGTAGGCGCATCGAAGACGACAGATCATACGCCGGTGGGCAAGAACTCGACCAGTTATGAGAACGCAACGGATACTGCTGCCGTCGTACGACGCCTCCGCGAACTCAGTGAGATCGACCCCGCACGGATAGGTCTGATCGGACATAGTGAGGGAGGTCTGATCGCACCGCTGGTCTACGGCATGGACGACCAGATCGCGTTCATCGTGTTGCTCGCCGCTCCTGGCGTCAAGGGTGATGAAGTCTTTCGCAAACAGCTTGAATTGAGTTGGGAGGCCCAAGGGCTCGACCAGGCGATGGTTACGAAGCTATCTGCCGCTTTCGTTCGGTTTTCCCGGTTGATCGTTGCCGGTGCACCTCGTGAGCAAATCGACCGGTCCATCGCAGCGCTGGCCGAACTACACGTGCAAAGTGCGTTGCCAGAAGGGACCGAGCGCGCCGAAGAGCTGGCTACTTTGATAAAGGAATACGACGTCTTCGTTTCACCATGGTGGCGATACATTTTCGGTTACGATCCGCAGCCTGTCTTGGCAGCGATCAAGTGCCCAGTATTGGCAGTGAACGGAATGAAAGACGTGCAGGTATGGCAGGCACAGAATCTTCCAGCTATCGAGCGCGCCATTCGCGCGGCGGGCGGTGACATCACTACAAGACCGTACGAACAGTTGAACCATGCTTTGCAGCCCGCGAAGACCGGGCAGCGCGACGAGTACGCAAGAATCGAAATCACGATCGATGAACGTGTTCTTCGCGACATGGCGCAGTGGTTGTCGACAAAGCTCGTGATTTCTCCACGCTGAGCAAGACGGTGCCGCAGACGAGACGGGCTTGGGCGTCTGATTACCTTGAATCCAACGGAGAGTGTCTTATGAGACGTCGGCAAGACTTGTTGGTCTATTTCGCAGCAGTCATCTGGAGTGGAATGAGCGCGGGGCTCGTCTCGGCAGGAAACGCAAGCGTAGCCGTCGATCCAGGTGTCCAACCCTCGCAAGAAGCTCCGCCGGAAGAGCCCGGACGGCCGAAACTCCGAATGAGATCGTTCGGGCAATTGCCGGATTGGGCCATGCAATCTTGGTTCATACGGCGACAGGTGGACCCGCCGTGGATGCTCCGCGGCGTAGACGTGATCGACATCCACACCGGAGTAGTCCGCGAGAACGTTTACATTGTCATTGCCGGTGACCGAATCCAATCGATCGGCACGGATAAACCGTCGAAGCGTATGAAAGTTGTCGATGCGAGCGGGTTGTACGTAATCCCCGGGCTGTTCGATCTGCATGCCCATGTGATGCCGAAATCGCGTCTGTTCCCTGCTGCCCCCGCGCCGGACGAAGCCCTACGCCTCCTGCTGAACGCCGGCGTAACGACAATCCGGGCTCTTCCGTTCAACAGCGAGTCCGCTCTGCTGTGGGCCGCACAAGTGAACAGCGGAACGCTGGCCGGCCCGACCATGATAGTTGCGAGCTCGATCCTGGAGAAAGAACGGCAGCGCACGATGCTCGGCTTCGGCGATCCGAGCACCGCCGCCGCGTGGGTGCGTAAGGAAGCGCTGCTCGGTGTCCGGTGGATCAAGGCTTACAATCGCATGGACGAAGACTCACTTCGCATGATAGTCGATACCGCACGGAAGTTCGGCATGAAGGTATGCGGTCACGCCAACGAGGTTCCACCACACCGCGCAGCCGTGCTCGGTATGGACAGCGTCGAACATGCGACCAGCATCGCCTACTCCTGTTTGCGCGACGATGCGGGGAACGCACCAGGCCAAGTGGGCTTGGTTCAAGCAGCATGGTACTGGAAGAATGTCGATACGGCCAAGCTCGATCGCTTGATGAAAACATTCCTGGAGAATGAAACGGCATGGGTCCCGACACTGGTAGTACTCGAAAAAATTACCGCGTCCGGCGGCCACGACATGATCTCCCTCGACCAGAACGTCATCGACGAGTTTCGCAAGGCAATGGTCGAATCCGCCAAGTTGGCCGTGCGGTTTCATCGCGACGGCGGACTCCTCGGCATTGGAACGGACTTTCCTGTGGACGGTGTTCCTCCCGGCGAATCGGTCCACCGGGAGCTCGAATTGATCGTCGAATTCGGCGGCGCGACACCACTGGAGGCCCTCCAGATGGGCACGATCAATTCAGCCCGCATTCTCGGCTTCGAGGAACTTCTGGGAGTGGTCGACGTTGGCCGCCTCGCCCATCTTGTTGTACTGACCGAGAACCCGATTGACGATATTTCGCACGTGCGGTCGATCCGCTACGTCATCCACGACGGCCGACTATACGAACCTTGATCCCGTCGTCGCCAAATACTCAAACGCGCCCCAAGACAGGAATGAAGACCACGGATCCCGGGTAGCGCTTCCAATCTGCGGCGGGGTGACAGGGAGCGGTGGATGACGACCTCCGTGAAGCAAGCCCGACGAGCTAAAACACTGCTGGAATGCCCACGACGCTCGGCTCACGCAAACGGTAGTCACACCCCGGTTGCACCGCGCAATCGGGGTTTTTTATGCCATGAACGCGGCGGTATTGAATCGCATCTATGAACTCCCTACTACAACCATGGCAGCTTCTGCTGGTCTCTCTGGCGGGCTCGGTCAAACGCCTGCCGTAGCGTTCCGACAAAGAGAAATGGACCGGCTCTGGCGTTGAGAAGAAGGAATTCGCAGGAAAATGTCAGCTTGCGCTTGGCGTCGGCCTATCGATTCGGTAGGATCGCGGTTTCGGTGGTACCAAATGGGAAATCTCGGCTGGAAGGAATTCCTGGCGGGCCTGTGGTCGTGTTATATGGTTGGCGTTGGATGCCATGAAGATTAGACCGAATCTGGGTAAGACCGCGCGGATCATCTACATTGCGATCGGCGTCGTGTTGGTAGCTGGTTCGTTTGCGATAGCGTTGGAAGGTTGGGAGCGACTGATTCTGCCTGTCGTGGGTGGCGGCTCGATCGTAACCGGCGCCTGCGGTTGGTGAGCCAGCTGTGCTGTGCTCGGTCTGGGCACAAAGTAATAGCCTCCCGACGCATCCTCCCGATTCTTCTGGAAGCGGCGCAGTTCGCTCGCCGCGTTGGTATGACCAGCTTCCTTCAAGGCCGCTACTACCTGGCGGTCCATGTCGTCGCGATAAACGGTTCGATCGAAGGAGCCTACGCGCATGCGTTTCGAGCCCCTGTGGGTCGCTAAAACGCTATCGGTGCCAAAAACCACGGTTTCGGGCATTCCTGCGGGCATCTACGATTGACGCTTCCTCGACCGCAACTACGCTCGTAGCTGTTCACATACATACTAAGGTAGGTGGTTTGCGAGCGATGCATGGATTGGAGGCTCTAGCATAACTCCTTGTAAGGCGTTAGGAGCGCCCGTATGCGGCGCGAAAATCGGTGGACGAACACACCTCCTGGATATAAGCGATCACGTCTTGCCGCTGTCGGTTGACACATCAAGGCAGCGTCACGAGAAGAAGTTGCCATTGTTGGAGCACGTTCATAAGCGCGATTCTACAGCGCTATATGCTCGAGTTGTAACTTGTGGCACGCAAGCGACTTACGCTCGTTCGTATATTTGGGCACTACGGGGTCGACCAAGATAGGGCACAAGCAGTGGAATTGCTGCGGCACTTGAGCTATAGTACGGGGCGCCATGGCTAACGACCACACGCTTCGGGTATACGAATCGATTCTCGGTCTTCTGTCCAGCAAGGAGAATCCAACGCCGCTGGTCCGGCTCAACAAGGTGGTGCCGTTCGAGCACGCGCAGGTCTTTGCCAAGCTTGAGTGGTACAACCCATTCGGCGCAGTGAAGGACCGAATCGCAGCGAATATGGTTAGAGATGCGGAGGAGCGAGGGGTGCTCGGCGCGGGCAATAGGCTCGTGGAGCCGACTTCGGGAAACACGGGCCTGGCGCTGGCGATGATTGGCAATGCGAAGGGCTATCCGCTGCAGACGCCGCTCTCGGTCGCCATTCCGCTGGAGAAGCGGACTGTCCTGCGTTTCTTCGGCAGCGACGTCGTCGAACTGGACGACACGCTCTGTCCTGCACCGGGCGCCCCGGAGGGGGCCATCGCCGAGGCGATGAAGACGGCCAGTATGCAGCCCGACTACCGCATGTTGAACCAGTACGAGAACGAAGCTAATCCGGATAGCCATTACCGCACGACTGGGCCGGAGGTTTGGAGGCAAACGCAGGGGAAGGTGACTCACTTCATAGCCGGGCTCGGTACCTGCGGCACGATCACCGGCACCGGTAAGTTCCTCAAGGAAAATGGCGCCGACATCAAGGTGATCGGCGTCTATCCCGAGGAAGGACACGATATCCCGGGCGTACGCAGTTTGAAGCAGCTCACTCAAACTAAACTCTACCGCCCAGACCAATACGACAAAACGATCGAAGTGACGAACCGCGAGGCGTTTGAGATGTGCCTGCGGCTCAACCGTGAGGAGAGCATTATCGCCGGCCCCAGCTCGGGCATGGCCCTGGTCGGGGCGCTGCGTACGGTGCGCGACGAGCCGGGAACGATTGCGATCGTGATGTTCGCTGACAACGCGTTCAAGTACCCCTCCTCTTTCCGGCGGCACTTCCCGCACATATGCCCAGTGGAAAAAAAGGGCCAGAGCGCCGGGCCCAGCCCGAACGATCAGTTCGTCGCCATGCTGGTGGAGAAGCTGAAGAAGAACCCGTACGATTCGATCCTGGTGGACGACCTGAGCCGAGAGCTTCAGGTGTCCGAAAAGCCGCTGGTGGTAGACGTGCGCCCCCCCGAGATGTTCGCCAAACTGCACATTACCGGTTCGGTCAACATTCCGATGGGCGCGCTGGCCCAGCGCGAGAGCGAGCTGCCGACCGAACGGGACACCCCAATCGTCATGGTCTGCAACGTCGGGAAGACCTCCATGAGTTCGACGCTGTTACTCAAGGCGATGGGCTACCGAAACGTGCGCAGCATGACAGGCGGCGTCACTGAGTGGGCCGGCAAAGGTCACTCGACGCAGTCGAGCGCCGTCGGAGCGTGCTGAGGTCGCATTTCACCTCACGGGGTCGGGCCCAAGTGACACCGTGACGTGTTTCAGGGAATGTACCCTATGTCGGGGTACTCTTCCGCACGTTTGCGATCGTCACCACTGAGGTGGCGGAGGTGCCTGCAGGTCGGATTCGCCAAGCCGCGCTCAAGCCGGCAAAACAACTTCAACGACCAGGCCTGGTCCGAAATCTGCCTGCGGCGAAACGGCGTCGCTGACAGCAGGCCGATTCATCGACGAACTCCACCCTTATGATGGACCGAGAATTCCATACCGTTGCCTAGGGGTAGTGAAACCGACTCGAAATTCGGGTGAAGGTCTATCCATTCGATGAACTCCGCCAATTGTGCGCGGTGTGTGTCGATATTGTCCGTCAAGATTACGGCGCGATCGGCGAGCTTGTCTGCCAGCAACTCAACGTAGCGAATGCAATTCTCCTTGTCAGCGTCATTGAGAACGAAATCGATTGGACCGGTGATTGATTTCAGGACATGCTCAGCTTTGCCGGTCTGGATCTCGATGCGGCCGCCCAGGCCAGCCGATTCGAAGTACTGACGCGCCGCCCCACTCTTGCGCTCCTCGTGATCAACAGTGATCAGCGTCCCGCTGGTTTCCGCCAGCGCCGACGCGATCCAAAGACCGCTGTATCCGTAGCTCGTACCGATCTCGACCACTCGCTGCGCGCCGGTTGCAAGAACGAGGAAGTGGACGAATTCCGCAGCGATTCGCGGCAGCGGCAGCGCGTCGTCAACGGTGGCCATGAAGATTTCGACCTCCTCGATGACTGGCGCAACTTCGTATTGCATGGTCTCGATCCCTTGCATTGCGTCCGATCTTAATCTTGGCCGCCGCGTGCTCCGGGTTTGGTCACATGCCGTAGGTTGTCATTATTCGGCCGACCCGAATACTAGCAATTCTAACACGTCCTGGAGGCGTATCCTTCTGATGACAACCGCTTTCCAGGTGGCAAACCTCGGTATCACTACGCGACAAGCTCGAACCCATTTGAGTGCTATGACGCCAAGCTCACGCAGCTGGGCGTCGTCCAACGCCGGGCGGTACGGCTGCAGGACAAGCGTTCCGGGCGTCAGAATCGCCAGTGCCCAAACGATAACGCCCCACTCCGAGACGGTCGGCACCGAGACGCCCGAGAATCTCGCATCGGTCCGGCGGCTGCTTTCGGCGCCCGCTTCCGGCGGTTGGAGATAGCGCGGTGGTTGAGGCGGCAGCTAAGATCGACTCAAGGCAAAACGCCGGTGAATGCCGCCTGAAGCAGTGAGTAGCCCACCAAGTCCACGTCGCAGTCCAGGTCACCGATAGGCCGTCCCGTGGTGTCCACCGGCGTGTCGGGCGGCGTGTTGTCGCACACGTCGAGCTTGTCCACCACGCCGTCGCCGTCAGCATCCTCAAGAATCTGGCAATCGTTGTCGCAGGTGACGCCGTTCGGCGGGTCGCAGTCTTCACCGGGCTCGACGATTTTGTTGCCACACACACCGAAGTCGTGGAACTCGAAGGCCCCCATGTCCACGCGACCATTCATTACCCGGTCGTTGCCCTCAAGGTCCAAGGGGCCAGGATCGGGGTCCGGCTCGGGCTCGTCGGCATCGATGACGGTGCGTTTCATGTTGTCGCAGAAGAAGAACGTTACTGCATCCGCGCCGCACGGGAGTTTAACTGACGACCAAGAGAGGCGATTCGCTTGTTACAATTCCCTGAATGGTGCCTGAAGGAGCTCGCAGTTAGACCACACGCGGTCCGCATCGTATTCTATGGCCATGTCGATACAGCTAACGCCGGCCCAATTCGTCGCCAAGTGGTCCAAGGTCAGACTTCCGGAACGCGCAGCCAGCCAGGAGCACTTCATCGACCTGTGTCGAATGCTCGGGCAGCCAACCCCCGCCGAACATGACGCAACAGGGGCGGAGTATACGTTTGAAAAAGGCGTGCCCGTGACCGGTCCGGCCTCGAAGGGCTCGCGCGGGGAGCGCGGCTTTGCCGACGTGTGGTGGAAGGGCAAGTTCGCGTGGGAATACAAACGCAAAGGCAAGAAACACGCCGACCTGATTGAAGCCTACCGACAGCTTTGCCAATATCGTGAAGCCCTCGAAAACCCACCACTGCTGATCGTCAGCGACATCAACCACACCGAGATTCACACCAACTTCACCGGGACAGCCAAGCAGCTACACGTCGTCGAACTGCCCGAGCTGGACACGCCGGAGTCACTCGCCCTGTTGCGTAGAGTGTTCACCGCGCCTGATTCCTTCAAGCCGACGATCACTGCCGAGGCCGTCACCCAGGAGGTCGCCCAACAGATCGGTACGCTTGCCCAGGCTCTTCGAGACCGTGATCACGATCCGCACACCACCGCCCATTTCCTGATGAAATGCATGTTCTGCTTGTTCGCCGAAGACGTCGAGCTTCTACCCCCCAACCTGTTCGAGCGGCTGCTCAAGAGCCGCAAGTCGAGCCCCGAACGGCTGGCGACCGCGTTGACCGGGCTTTTCGCGCAGATGAACACGGGCGGAAGTTTCGGAGTTGACGATATCTCGCATTTCAATGGCAGCCTATTTGACGATGCTCCGGCCCTGGAACTGACCGAGGACGAGATCGACGTGCTGCTTACTGCGGCGCGGCAGGACTGGGGAAGCGTGGAGCCAGCCGTCTTCGGAACGTTGTTCGAGCGGTCTCTCGATCCCAACACGCGGGCCCAAATCGGTGCGCACTACACCAGTCGTGAGGACATTATGCTCGTCGTCGAGCCGGTGGTGATGGCACCGCTCCGCAGCGAGTGGGATGAAGTTCGCGCCGAAGTGGAAAACCAGATCCAACGACGGGCCAGGGTTAAGACCGAGCAGACTCAAAAGAAAATCGACAAGCAAATTCACAAGCTCCTGCGGGATTTCGTCGAGCGGCTGGCGTCCGTCCGAGTTCTCGACCCCGCCTGCGGTTCGGGGAATTTCCTTTACCTTGCGATCCAGCAACTGCTCGACCTGGAGAAACAGGTCATTACCTACGCAGCCCGCCAGGAGATAAGCGTGGGGCTCTTTCCCCTGGTACGACCAACGCAGCTCCACGGTATTGAGATCAACACCTACGCCGCCGAGTTGGCCCAGGTGGTAATCTGGATCGGGTATCTGCAATGGATGCGTGACAACGGCTACATTCAGGGCATCCGAAAACCGATCCTGGAACCGCTTCAATCCATCGAATGCCGCGACGCAATTTTGGATCGGTCCGATCCCGACAACCCCAAACCAGCCGACTGGCAAGATGCCGATTTCATCATCGGGAATCCGCCGTTTCTGGGGTCCAAGTTGTTTCGGCAGCAAGGCCTTGAGGATGACTACATCGATGCCATGTTCAAAGCTTTTGACCTGCCCAACACGTCGGACCTTTGCTGCTACTGGTTCGAGCTCGCGAGACGTGCGATTGAGCATGACTCCGACGTGCGGGCGGGCCTCCTGGGGACTCAAGGGATACGAGGGGGGAGTAATCGCACAGTACTTGAGCGGATCAAGGAAACCGGCGACATCTTCATGGCCTGGTCCGACCGGAAGTGGATTCTCGACGGCGCAGCAGTACATGTGTCGATCATCGGTATCGACAGCGGCGAGCAGGCGCAGCGCCGCCTGGACGGCAAATTCGTCGAACATATCAATCCCAATCTGACACACGGAGCTTACACAAGCTCTGCTCAAATAATAGCGAAAAACAAATCAATCGCCTTCATGGGCGATACCAAGGTCGGTCCCTTTGACGTGAACATAGAGGCGGCTTTACGGTTCTTACGGTCGCCCAACCCAAATGGGAGGCCAAACGCCGAAGTCGTGCGTCCTTGGGTCAATGGTCTGGACTTAACGCGCAGGTGGCGCGCAATGTGGATCGTTGATTTTCCCCCGGGGACGGCGTTGGACGAGGCAAGCTCCTTCGAACAGCCATTTGAATACATTCGGGACAACGTCCGTCCGATGCGGAAGACGGCCCGCTCGGGCGATGCAACAGGAGTTCCCTGGTGGATTCATCAGCGCCCTCGACCCCACATGCGAAAGCAAATAGAAGTGCTGAAGCGGTATGTCGCTACTCCGAACTTGACGAAATTCCGACTATTTGTTTTGCTTGACTCACGGGTTCTTCCCGACCACCAACTGATTGCATTTGCCCGATCGGACGACTACTTTTTCGGCGTACTGCACAGCTCAATTCATGAGCTGTGGGCGCGACGAATGGGAACACAGCTACGCGAGGCGGAATCGGGTTTCCGGTACACGCCGACCACGTGTTTCGAGACGTTTCCACTTCCCTGGCCTCCGGGCAGCGAGCCGACTAAGCACGAGGCGCACCAGCGAATAAGCGAGGTGGCTAAAGAACTCAACGCGCAGCGGGAGCGGTGGCTCAACCCTCCCGAGTGGATAGAACCGATCGCCCAGGTGGTCGACGCGGAAGACGATTTCGCCGACGTTGCCCAGGAGGCCCGGGCGCTGATCCGCCAGTCGGCCATCATGGCTCGCGCTGCGAAGGACAAGAACCTCAAGAAGCGTACGCTTACCAACCTGTACAACCAGCGTCCGACGTGGCTTAAGCTGGCCCACGAAAAGCTGGACCGGGGTGTTCTGGCGGCGTATGCGTTGGTCGACAGAGAAGGCGGGTGGTCCGAGGACTGGGCTGAGGTGTGGATTGATACGGGCGCCGGGCAACCGCTACCAGACGATCACGACCTGGCCGAACGACGCAGGGAAGTGGACCAACGAGTGCTTACGAATCTGCTCCGAATGAATGCGGCGCGCGCCGGGTGCGAGTGATGGCTCCGAATCACGGGACTTGTCCGCCCAGTCGCATTTCGTCATTTCCAATTATGGCCTGAGCATTCTCGCGCCCATGGGAACAAGAGTCGTAGCATTCAAGACCGTGCATCCGCGCGTATGCTCTCCCCGGTTCGTCCTGAATCTATCCTAGTCGTGGTAACTGAAGTTCCCTGTAGTGGCCGCCGAACTGATTCCGGTGAAATTCCGGCTCTAAGTGCCGCAATAACGCCAACGGCCTCCCAGTAATTCTCGACGACCTGCAACTGACCAGATGCCCAAGGCAACGTAGTGAGGTCGTTACGCATTACGTTGCGGTTCTCGCGGACGGCAATTACTGGGATACCTTGCTCCAGCGCGGCGAGCGTCGGCAACCCGAGGCATCCATCCGGAATAACCAAGCAGGAAATGTTCTCTGCCGTCAGCACGCCTGGGCATCTCATCGCATCGGCATCGGTAACGATCCGTGGGCTTCGCTGAAGGCCCTTGAGTGTGCATTGCAGGAACGTAACGGATACTGCCTCAGCCGCCATCCGCGGGTCCACGACACCTGGGTCCATGTTGGCGATCTCGCGGGACTCGAACATCGGCGAGTGGGCTGATGGCACGTTGTACAGACTCGATACGGCGTGCGTCAGCATGGCTTCGACGCCACCCCAGGGATTAACCATCCTGCCTTCGCTCAGGAAGTACTCCATGTGATACTCTTGTGGCACATCGATGACCGAAGCAAGCGCGACGGCGTCGTACTCATCACGGCATTCCTCAAGAACGGCACACAGGCCGACGATGTCTTCAACCCGGCCGGCAGCAGCTCCTGAAGACGTGTAACGAGCCCTTAACTTCAACGGTGGATCAAGCTGAATGACCTTCGGGCATCGCAATCCATACGATGCCCTGGCCGCGTTGACCGAATTGATGGCGGCACTGACGAACAGCTCGTCCTTATGCGCGTCGATGACAACAAGCACGCGATTCGACCGAACGCGCTCTAACCCGGTCGTTCCCATCAGCAGCCGGCAGATTATGCTACCCTCGACGTACAGCCCGTTTTCGGGGATCTCGTTTATGTCCGAAGCGTTTACGACGTTCGGATGGGTAATCAGCGTATCGCACGCTGCCGCGACTAGACGTGCGACAGGTGCAGCATCGCCGGCGTGGCCGCCAATCTCCGCGCCGATACCGGTAGGAACGAGCAGCACGACATTGAAGTGATTCGTATTCTCGACCCTTCGCCGAGAGAAGTCGAAGACGCACCGCGGCGTGGAACGCCCGGCTTCGGCCAAACCGCTGACCACACCGACCTCGCAATGATAGACCAAGTCGCCCGAGGACGTGATTATGAAGCGCACGGGTATCAGCTCATCTGGGAGACGGCTCCCAACGGCATGGTGCAGGTGGTCCAGCAAGCTACGGCCGTCGGGGCATGTCGGAATGTCGAATTCCTGTTCAAACAATAACATGTGTTTCAACTCCGTCTTTCTCGCGCAAGCCGATCTAGCGCCGCGTCACGACTTGTTTCGTCCAGTCCTTCGAATCAAACCAGTTTGCCGTGAATTCCGCCGCCTCGTCCGTGTCAAATTCCTTGCAAGAAAAGATGTTCACGTACACAGCCTTCATCAAATCCAGCGTGTGGATCACAATCGTGCTGGTCAGAATGAACTGAACTGCGCTGGTCCCCTTCGTCTTCGCATCGGCCTGCTGCTCCTCTTCCGGCACGCCCACGTCATCCCAGAAGTGCAGGTCGCATCGCTCCATGTCGATTAGCTCGCAAAGCTCAGCGCAATACCCCTCGATAGCCTTGCGCGTGAACATGCTGACAACACATCCATGCAAATCGAGGATAAGCTCTTGCCCGTACGCCTTCGTCGGCGAACATTCCTGCGTTTGCATCTTGTTAGTACTGTACATCTGCATGACGCCGCGGCCCAAAGAGCGGGCTCTCCAAAGACCTCTGTACATAACTGGCAACGTGCTACATCACGGCTACCGCGTCCACCGCTTCTCTTCTGCGCTCCCTAGCCTTGCGCGCCAACCGGTACAGGTAGTGTGGTAAGGCCCGCGTCACGTGGGCGTTCTTGTAGTTGTGAATGTCGTTCCCTTTCATATTCCGTGAATATCCATCAGATGCCGCATCATCGAACCAAACTCGTCCTTGCACATCCTCAACAGCTGGTTCCGAACCGTCGACACGGCGGGGGCGCCGCGATCACGCACGATCTGCTCAATCAGAGTCATGGCCCGTTTCCATACTTCCCCCCTCGCATACAGCAATCCGCTGTCTGGGTCTCTGTCCAGATTGGTATGCTCATAGGTTGTGCGGCCGCGGGCAGTAACCGGGCGCCGAAAGTACAATTCGTAGCTCAGATGCTGCGCAATAGGGACATCCGTGACGGCATCAAGAATCGCATTTGTGGCATCCCATTTATTACTCTTTTCATTGTTACAACGCTCGCACGCGAGATGAAGATTATCCCATTCAAACGTCCTCTCGGGGAACTTGTCCGGGGCCTTCGGCATTCGATGCTCTATGTGTTGGAAACCGACAGTTGTCACGCGCTGCTCGCAATAGCAGCAGTAGGGGCCGTACATCTCCTTCAAGGCTTTCAGAATATACGGCTTCTTATAGCGATTAATAACTTTCTTGGGCACTTTGCCACCGGCTCTCTTGGCCTTTCTTACCTCGACGAGCAACTCGCGTGTCCATGCGGCCGCATTTAGGCGAAGTTGGCTTGGTTCCTGGCTCCTGGTGACATTTCGCACAGATCACGCTCCGCTAAGGGGAAGACAGGGTGGTGGATAAGTTCTCAAGCTCAATCAAGGTAACCAACGGATCTGTGGGTGGGAGAGTACAGCGGAGCTTCCGCTTGAGATACAGCATCTTTGCTTTTTCTGAGGCGGATGGGCGCTTGCTGAGATTCTTCAGGTGAAGACGGCGGAACGCGTTCGCGTTCTCAAGAATCTCGGGAGGGCGCGTTGATGCAAGGCTCATGACCTCTCTGTAGACATCATGCGCGAGCCATCCATAGACGGACTCTGAACGCTGCTCGCGGTGTTCCAAGACCTGTATTGGGATCCCCCAGCAGCCGGACGTAACTAGTGGAGAATGGGTTGTGGCAATGAACTGAAACGCAGGAAGCGCCACGTTCAATTCCCTCATGATATTGAGTTGCCACTTGGGGTGCAGGTGCTGTTCGATTTCGTCAATCAAGGCGATTCCAGCCATTCGCTGGGGATTTAGGTTCTTGTGGTAGAGTATACGCCACATAAGAAGATCGAGCAGCCAGATAATGGTGGATCGGTAGCCGTCTCCTAACGACGGGAGGTCGTGCGTTCCCCATGGGCCCTTGACGGTAATACCTTTCGACGTCAGGCGCAGCCGCGCCCCTGTGGGCAAATCGAGTGTGGTACAGATCATGTCTCCAAGCTCGGCCAGTTTCTCGTTCGCGCGCTTTGTGGCGAGCTTAGGATCGTCTGGTGCCTTAGCTCTCGCAAGGTCGATGATCCGGCGAATCGCGAGCTCAGGGTTCTGCAATGGTTCATCGTATCGGAAGAGTGGATACACCGCGTCGACGGCAAGGTACTTCTGAAAATCTGCGGTCCCTTGCGTGCGCAAACCAGAGCCATACCCGCTGACGAAGATCCTCCTCCAGGGAAAAGTGTCTTGATTGTGAAGCCGCTTCTTCCCCGCCTTCTTTTGCCAGACCTTCTGAGTGAGTCGTTCGAAGGCCTTCAGAGGGGTTATCGTGGTTTCTATCGTATATGTAACAGCTCCGGTGTCCATGAGTTCGATAGTGATGGTACCCTTGCCGCAATCCTTTTTTACGAAGTTTCCCGGGATCTCTCGGAAGAGAGCCGCGGCGCTTGATTCGTCACACAACCCGATCGCAATGGCTCTAAGAACCGTCGATTTGCCGGCGCCGTTGTCACCAGCGATCAAGAGGGAAGCGCCCCGACGGGCAAACCTCAGCGTCAAGCGTTCAATGCACCTAATGTTACGAAGAGTTACACTAGTTAACCGCACCTGAATCCCTCTCGTTGCCTAGATCCTGCCGGCGGGACGGCTGCGACAAGACCGGAGACTATCTGCGGATCAACGCTTCCGAATCTCGCATAAGACTCGTTCATCGTACAAGCTGCTGCGCGTACGCAGATCACGTCTGTACCCGTGCCCCACAGCCCAGCCAATTCATCTTTCGTGACGCTCCCCGCCACCCAGGCTTCTTTACCGAGAGCGCGCAGAGTCTTAGCGAACGCGGCGAGCTGGTTGAGATCGTAGTAGTCGAGCAGGCCTTTGCCGATGTCTTTGCGAAACGTGTCGATCAGTAGGCCGTCACACTCGATCTGCTCGACAAGCTTTGGACCATCGGTCAGCGGGTCGAAGGAGAGGGCGAACTCCTCCTCCGGAAACACGGCTGGGTAAACCTTGCACTTCGGGAACCACTCGCGAACGCTGCGGACGACATTGCGTCCCAGGTAGATGGCCGACTTGAGGTTGAAACCAGCCAGGCCAAACTTGATGTAGTCGGCGCCGGCCACAGCGACACCCAGGGCAGCCTGGCAAGCCGTGCTCCGCACGGGCTGCTCCTCGCCGATGTTCGTTGAGACGGGCATTCCCCTGAAGCCAGCTTCGTCGAGGCGCTGCCGAACAGCCCTGATGTTGAGCGGGTACGGCGTGCCCAATGCCGAGGCCGGATACTCGACGTCGGCGATGTGCGCTCCGCCCTCAGCGGCCGCCAAAGCCTCGTTTGGCCCTCTCACGCTCACCAAAAGGCGTCCCACTTACGTCATGCCTCCTTCCTCGGCTCATGACCGAGTTAGACTGGCCTGTACGATACCGACAAAGGCATCCGCTAGCAATCGCGGCACCTCGATGCTCATTCCCTTCGCCCATTTTGCCCCGGCAGGATCGCAGCACGGCTGGCTCGGTCGCTACTTGGACGCGTTTCTTGCCCGTAGGGAATAAGAGCGACTCTGAGCGCCGCTGCTTCTGGAGGGACCGACCTGTTGGTTGTATGCGTCGTCGATTGTTTGCTGGTACTTCGGCGATCCGTGAGAATAATGTCGATTTAGACATCAAGAAGTCGCCGGCACAAAGCGGGATCAAAGCCGACGTGGATACCCGATAAACGCCTGATTTCGGCGCCGATTCCCGCTTCTCCCGCAGATTGAAGGGACATTGCGCCGTGGCCTCGCGCCACCAGCGTTGTCGGCGACTACGATACCCCGTAGAATTCGCTCTGGGGTGTGTCCGGGACGCCGGACTGACGGTTCGGCAAGCGCTGCTTTGCACCTATGGCAGTGCTGGCCGGATCGGCCCCAAAGTAGGTGCAGCATGTCGGAGAGTCCACTCGACGACCCTCTCTTGGAAAGTCCGAGGGCAGGTGAACATGTCTGACGTGCCTAAGTGGCTGAGTATCATCGCCTGGAAAGTCGATGAACTCGTTTTGATGCCACGGGTCGGGGGTCGTTTTGACCGGATACTTGTGGCTTGGAAACGGGAGCGTGAGAAAAATAGGGGCCGCAGGGATCGATACTTGCCGGATCTGCCGATACCGCTGCCAGAACGCAAGCTGACACTGCCTGAGCGATACGCAATCCTTGCCGCTCTCCACAACCACATCTGCAAGAGCGCAGACCCCATCGACCCGTGGGCCGACGAAGAGGAGACTGGCCCGCCGCGGAAGAGAGGCAAGAAGAAAAAGGTTCTGCCATACACTGGAACGCCATTCTATGGGTTGACCTTTGATGCGAAACTTTTGTGCCACGAATCTCCCGACGAGGTAAGGGCCGTCTTGAAGGCCGTACTGCACGATTTGCGCAAGGTCCGGCTGCTCACCACTGCAAAGGTGAACGCTATCATCGCCGACGTACAGCGTGAGCAAGAAGACGGCGACAGCGCGTTGACGGCTGTACACGGACGTCCGACAGGCGCCACGAACCGGAGCGATCTAGACAGCGTCCACGCCGTCAACAGGGGAATCCCTACTCCTCCCTTGATCAAACTGAGTCAGTTTTCGGCTGAGGTGAGACGGACCAAGGGTGCCGTTAGAAAGGCCATGGGCGCCACCGACGGGCCGCGACCCTTCATAAAAGGCAAACCCGGCCAACCAGATTTCTACTCTCGGAACGAGATGAGAGAATGGGGAAAGAAGCAGTTTCGGATCGACATCGATCCACCTCCCGTCTCGGACAAAAAACACCATAGGAAAGCGTAGGAAAGCGTAGGAAAGCGCGAAACGCGCTTTTGATCCGCTACGTGGGAGGTCTCTATAAAGACTCCAGAGGGCAGATGCCCCTGGAGTTATCATAATGGATGGTCCCCATCTAGTGCGCGGGGTGGAACTCGCCCGCATCCTTGCTGTCACGCCTGAGACGATTCGCAAATGGCGCAGGCACCACATCATCCCATACATACAGATAAACCGAATCACGATCCGTTACGACGTTCCTGAAGTGATCACTGCATTGAAGCAAGAAGGACCATGTTCTGCGGATCCCGCCTGTAGCCAACCAGAGGACACTTCACTGCCGTCCGAACGGCAGGCAAGAACGGTAAGCCGAGCGGCACACCGCTCAAGAACTGGATCGCCACAAGAACAGGATGGGACAGTTGCTTCGCTTGGCGGAGACCATCAAGGATGATAATCAAGCTAAACGACGATCACCACGCACACCTGCACGCCGGTGGACTCACCGATGAGACAATCACCCAAGCGGGCCTCTATTCGGCCACCAGTGAGCAAGTGAGCGAGATTCTCGGCTGGAGCCCTCGCAATGTCGACTGGGGCGTTGGCCTCGTGTTTCCGTACCGGCTGAATGGTGAGGCCGAGGCCGTCTACAGTCGACTGAAGCTGGACTTCCCGCGCTCCACCGACGACGGCAAGGTGATTAAGTACGAGACCCCGAAGGGCACCAAGAACCGCGTCTACTTCCCACCGGGCGTCGAGGATCAACTTCAAGGCGCCGACACCTTCGTGGTGACTGAGGGAGAAAAGAAGTCTCTTGCTGTATCGCAACACGGCACACCGTGCATCGGCCTGGCCGGCGTTTGGGCCTGGCAGCGGCGGCGGAAGCGCACGGACACGGGCCGGGCCTACGGGAAACGGGTGCTGATCCCGGACCTTGCGGGCATCGGGTGGAAGGGGAAGCGGGTTGTCGTAGCGTTCGATTCGGATGTTGTGACGAATACCCACGTCCAGCTTGCCGAAGCGCGGCTGTCTGAGGTTCTATCCGAGTTGGGCGCCGATGTGCGGGTGGCACGTATCCCCGCGGCCGGTGACGACAAGGTTGGCATCGATGATTTTCTCGTCGCACAGGACGACCCCGCCGAGGCACTGCACAAGCTGATCGACGCGGCACAGCCGCCGGAGACGCCACCACCACCGAGCCCAATGGACTGGGCTCGGATGTTTATCGACGAAGACCACACATCACCCGACGGGCCGACGCTTCGGTGGTACCGAGATGAATTTCACGCATGGGACGGGCGGCGGTACCGGTTTGTCCCCGATGCCGAATTGGTCGCAATCCTGCTGCAATACCTGGACGAACGCGGCGGTAATGCGAAACCCACCAACGCCAGAGACATCCTAAAGTGCATCGGGTCTGAGATTCGCGTTCCCTTCGATGTTGAACGCCCGGTGTATCTCGGCCGTACGGGTGCCGGGACCACTATCTTGATCGCGATGGACAACGGGTTGCTGGACCTGGACGCGGTATTGACGGGGACCGCAAAGCTGCTGCCGCATACGCCGAAGTGGTTCTCACCCCTTGCGCTTCCATACGACTTTGTTCCCGACGCTGAGTGTCCGGTGTGGTTTCGGGCGATGGACGCGATCTTCGAGGGCGACGAAGAGCGGGTGGACCTGCTGGGAGAATGGTTCGGATACTGCCTTACCGACGACACCCGCTATCACGCGATCATCCTCATGGAGGGGCCACCACGATCAGGCAAAGGCACTGTGCTGCGGACACTGCAGCGGGTGATTGGCGAGGACAACTGTGTTGCCCCGCGGCTGTCCGCCCTGAGCGAGCGATTCGGCCTATGGTCGCTGCTGGGTAAGCGAGTGGCAATTTGCCCGGATGCCCACCTGGGGCATGGTGACCGGGCGATGAGCGTTCTGGAAATCCTCAAGTCCATATCCGGGGAGGACGCGATCGACATTGACCGCAAGATGTTGCCACCGATCACGGCGCGGCTGAGGGTGCGGTTCGCATTGGCGGTCAACGAGCTGCCCAAGTTCGGCGACAACGCCAACGCCCTGGAGAGCCGCGTCCTGATCCTGCCGTTTCGACAATCGTTCGTCGGCCGGGAGGATCGTCACCTGGATGACAAGATCGCGACGGAGTCGCCTGGGATATTTCGCTGGGCTATCGAGGGGCTTCATCGGCTACGAGCGCGGGGACGATTCACCAGGCCGCAGATGGCGGCGGAAGTTGAATCAGACTTCGCGCGGCTGGTCTCGCCGATTCGAGCATTCATCGAGGATCGTTGCATCGTCGAACCCACGGCAACTGTCGATCGCGATGAACTATGGGCGGCGTGGTCCCTGTGGTGCGAAGAAAGCGGGCACCTGCGGGGCTCCCGTGAGCTCTTGGGGGCTCGCTTACGCGCGGTACTGCCAAGCCTGGGGACAACTCGGCCACGAACGGACGCCGGCCGGATGCGATTGTACGTCGGTATCGATCTACGGGGGGAGGTGTCAAGTGGGTGAACCGGCGGTCCAAACGGTCAGCGTGGGCCAAGCGGTCCAGGCAAATCCTTCTATTACCTCACACAAGGGGATGTTTGGGCAGTGGAAGTTGGAGGTAAATAAGAAAACCGGTGGACCGGTTGGACCACCCGCGATAACAGCCGAAAAACGCGGGTTGGTCCAACCTGACACTGAGCCACCCGCCACCGACCACCCGAATGAGCTGGTTTATGATCCCGACCTGGGCGCTCTGATCCACCCGGACGCCGATCCGGCCATCCGCGCGGCAGTTGCCTTGTTGGGCGGCGTCCACCTGCCAGTTGAACAACCTGGACCAGCGCCGGGGACGGTGATCACCCGCTGGTCCGAGGCCGCCGAGTTTGGCCGGCTGCGGTGTAAGCATTGCGGTGGTCCGTTCCAGTGGGGTGAAGTCGAGGCGATCCAGGACCGGCACACGCCGGGGGGCCGGCGGCCGGGCAACGGGGACCGCAAGTACGTCATGTTGGACCCGGACTGCGTCCCGCACGTCTGCGGACGGTCCGCACGGGTGGTGAGGGTGAAGGGCACAGATTCAGGTCCGCAGGCGACGGAGCCGGCGGCGGTATAGGCGAGCCGCGCGTGCGGCTCGCGGGTGTGACGGATAGAACGTGACGGACCTGCAACTCATGACAGTGCAGCAAGTTGGTGACCTGTTGGCGGTCACCGCGCGCCACGTCTACAAGCTGATCGACTGCGGGCGACTGAAGGCGGTGCGACTCGGTCGGCCTGTCGGGCCGACCAGCCGTGGACGCTGGAGGATCTACGAGGCGTCGCTGCGTGAGTACTTGGGTGAGCCGGTGGCACCGTCGCGGGCGTCGGCTGATGATCGTCGGCTACAGGGGGCGCTGGCGTCGATGGGATTCGAGTCGGTTGGTGGTCGAGTCCGAAGGGTGGGGCGGGGTGCGAAGAAGGAGAATCGATGTGACATTGAAACTGGCTGAAAACCCGGACGGCCTGGTCAGCGGGAAACGGCGTTTTCGAGACGGGGCTTGACGAACCGGGGCCGGAGGGCTGATACTGCGGATGGTTACCGTAGTCTGAACAGTGAAACTAAACTCGAAAAACCCTGGTCCGTCGGCCTGCACGCCTTAACAGGCTGCGGTAACCAACCGGCGGGCCGGGGCCATTTCCGGAAGGATCGGTGAGATCATGACCAGCGTACCCAAGGTACTCTTGATCAATCGCAAGGGCCGCAAGCCGTATTACTTCTTCAGGGTGGGGGGCCGTCAGTACACGCGGACAAAACGGCGGGACGCCTACACGCTACTCAACTCGCTGCTGGCAACCGAGCCGGTGGAGGGTGGTCTGATCTACGTGGCGGAAGCCGTGCGCGAGTGGTGTCGGCTGAACCCTGGCGATTGGGAGAAGGGCAGGCTCCTCAACTGGCTGGACTTCAATAAGTCCGCCAAGCTGGCCGACGTGGACGATCGCCACGTGGCCGACTACCTGGCGTGGATGAAAAAACGGGGGTTTTCGCCGTGGACGATCCGCCACAACATGCGGCTGGCCTATGCGGTGTTGAACTGGTGCCATGATTGCGGGTGGGTGTCCAGGGTGCCTAAGAAACCGCGGATGCCTGTCCCGCAACGCGTGGCAAAGGACATACCGACCGAGCGGCTGGCCGACGTCTTGGACGGATTACCGGCACAAGTGAAGCCGCTGGTGTTGTTCATTCTGGCCAGTGGCTGCCGTCCCGGTGAAGGCCGGTTGCTCCGCTGGGAACAACTCCGCTTGGACGCGGGGACTTGTGAGTTGAGCCGGCACAAGACCGCGGGCAGGACCGGACGGCAGCGCACCATCTACCTCACACCGATGGCTACCGCGATCCTCGAAGGGCAGCCGCGGACCAGTGAGTACGTGTTTACGTCCCGGCTGGACAAACCATACACGCGGCACGGACTACGGAGCATCCTGGCCAACAAGCACCGGAAGCACCCGACCTTCCCGTACGCGATGCGACATACTTTCGGGCAGCAGGCCCTGGACAGCGGCGAACGGCTTGAGATGGTGCAAAAGCTGCTGGGGCACGCCAAGATTACCACTACGGCGATTTATGCGGAGATCAGGGACGAGCGGGTAAGGCAGCATGCCAGCGTAATGACGACACCGATAGAACGGGCGGAGGAGGTCAAACGGGGGCGCAAAAGTGCTAGCAATCGCCAAAAAGTGCTAGCAAGGAAGGCCGGGTAGTTTCGGATGGACGTTGTAAGTCGCTACGTCATAAGGGTTTACGAATGGGCGATAGAGGACTTGAACCTCTGACCTCCTGCGTGTCGAGCAGGCGCTCTAGCCAACTGAGCTAATCGCCCCTGAGTGGCCATGCATTTGTAACTATATCAGACAACGCGTCAATAGGCAAAGCCGGGCAGCACCCGGAAAACAGGTATGGTGTCCTCCGATTGATTGGAAAACAGGTATGGTGTCCCCCGATTGATGGTGTCCCCCGATTGATTGATGTCCCCCGTTTGCCGGATTGACGACTGAGGATTCCCTCCGTACTCTCGTGCCTTCGTGCCTCTGGTATTGACGATTCGCGCGCCGGTAGGCATGGATTCGCGGCTTATCAACGTCCCCTGTAACGGATGGATACACGTGGCTGATCGCGTTCCCCTGGTCCAGCGCCATGGCGGTAATCCCATCTTGACACCGGCGGACATACCCTATGCAGTGGAAACGGTTCACAACGCGGCGGTGGTGAAGCACGCCGGTCACTACGTCATGCTGTTCCGGTCCCACCGCGACAACGGGCGCTGCATCCTGGGCCTGGCGGACAGTGAGGACGGGTTCAAGTTCAAGCCCCGACCGCAGCCTTTCATGGTGCCGGCGACCGAAGGCCTCTTCGCGGAATACGAGACCTACGGCGTCGAGGACCCGCGCATCACCGTAATGGACCACGAGTATCTGATCACCTACAGCGCTTACTCGCAACACGGCGTACGCATCGGGTTGGCTAAGACACGCGATTTCGTTAGTGTCGAACGTGTGGCACTCATCACCCAGGCGGACATGCGCAACGTGGTGATCTTCCCACAGAAGTTCGACGGGCAGTACGTGCGGCTGGACCGCCCGCACAGCGAGATTTCGCCCTGGTCGATCTGGATCAGCTATTCTCCAGACCTGGTTCATTGGGGCCGATCACGCGTGGTGATGAAGCCGGTCCAATACCACTGGGACCAGATGAAGATCGGCCCCGGAGCTCCCCCGATTCGGACGGCGCGGGGTTGGCTGCACATCTACCACGGCGTATATCCGACGATGGACGGGTCGGTCTACCGCTTGGGTGTGGCGTTGCACGATCTCGCCGATCCGGCACGGATACTGGGCGTGAGTGACCGTTGGATTCTCACTCCTCAGGATCCCTGGGAGGTGACCGGGTATGTGCACAATGTGGTGTTCACATGCGGCGCTGTGGCTGAGGACGACGGCACGGTCAAGATCTACTGGGGCGGGGCGGACACAGTGATGTGCGCGGGAACGGCCCACATCGATGAACTGGTTGATCTGTGCCTGCGTGACGGGCGCCCGGCGCTTTAGGGACTCTAACAAAACCGAGCCGCGCCCGTCAGGAAGCGGGAAAATCGTCAGGCGTCGGCCGGGTGGCCCATGTCCTTTGGACATGGGGGACGCGATGATATACGCTCCGGTGAACCGCCCGACGATCATCGGCTCCCCCACCTCCAAAGGAGGTGGGCCACCCACCCACCCGTCTGCACGGCGGACCCTACTGAAGCCAATACTAATCAGTTTTCGCCCTGCGAGACGATACTGGAGATGGCCGGCGGCGTTGGGCCGTATGCTCGCTCGGGAGGTGGCTCTGATGCTCTACGCAGCGTTGACATTCTGGCTGCTGTTCGTCGTGCTTGCAGCCTGGGCGGTGCAACAGCTCTGGGGCGGGATAGTGAAACCGCGGGTGCTCAACATGATCCTGCTCCCCGGTACCTTGGTTGCGCAACTCGGGCACGTGCTGGGGCTACTGGTGACCGGGGCGACGGTAAGCAACACGGCCCTCTACAAAGAGGAGTCGGGGGAGCCGGGCACCACACAGAACGCCAAGCCGCGAATACCCATCATCGGGCCCATGGTGATCGGGTTGCTCCCGTTGTTGGCCTGTGCGGCGGCGATTCTCCTGGCAGCCCGATTGCTGGGCGATGATGCCCTTTCCGCGACGCTCAGCCAGGCGGTGCCCAGCACCCTGCCGACGTCGCTCGATGGTGCCTGGCAGTTTCTGCGCGATCAGGTGACCATGGTGGAGATGCTGGTGGAGTCAACCGCGGCCGCCTTCCCGGGCACCTGGCAGTTCTGGCTGCTGATCTATCTGGTGGTGTGCCTGACCGTGCGGATGGCTCCGTTCCCCGGCAGTTTTCGCGGATCGCTCGGCGCCATTCTGCTTTTGGGCTTACTCGCTGCGGCGATCGGGCTGGTGTCAGCCTCCTGGCCTACGCACGTCGAGTCGTTCTGGCGGGTCCTGAATCTGATGGTGCCCACCTTGATGTTCCTGCTCTTGGTGAGTGCTCTGGTGCGCGGGGCGGTGGGGCTGGGCAAGCTGGTAGCCGGCAATGGATAACGTTCGCATCGTCGAACCGGGTCTCCCACGTCCGCAGGGGCTGTCGATTTAGTCTGTAGCGCCACCCCTTGTGGGTGGCGCTACAGACTAAGAGTGCCTAAATATGCCGAGCCGCGACCGTGAGGGAGCGGGCTGTCCGCACCATGGCACAGGTTGGGTGGCCCACGTCTTCAGACGTGGGGGAGGCGATGAGTGCATGCCAGCAATGTCGGCACCTGATCATCGCGCGAATGATGAGTCGATCCCCTTTCTGAATTCGCTATTCGCCATTCGCCATTCGACATCATCGTATCCCCCACCTCCAAAGGAGGTGGGGCACCCGCCTCCCGCCCGGTACGTGAAGATCGCAGAGGACGGGCTCAGTCGCGGCTGGCCTGGGCGTAGGGGCCGACGACGCGCGGGCCCACGCGGCGGGGCAGTCTGTTGGTGAAAAAGCACGGCAGCCGATCAACGGTCTCCTGGAACCGGATGGCCTTCTGATCAACGCTGGACTTTTCGCCCGCCCCGCGAAGCGTACCGTACACCGTGAACACGTGCGACCGCGTCGTGACCCAATCGCCCAACGCAACCAGCACCGCCACGGCCTTAACGTAGTCTTCATCGGCAGATCCAATCACGCCGGAATCGATGTCGAACGCACCGACGCCACCCCCGTCTCGACGGACGTTGGCCAACTCACCGATGGTCAGGAAACCAGTGAACGGGTTTCCAGTGGCGCCCTCCCGTAGACGGTCCCCACCACCTGAGACCCCTTGGGCGAAGTCGCCGGTCCCAGTCATCTGTCGCGCTTCACGGTAGGCGACGATGGACTGGGCCAACGGATCACCGATCGGTGTAGCTTTGGTGTCGTCGAGACCCGCAGCCTGCTTGATCGTGGCTCTGAACGGCAGGGGGATCCTATCCGCAGGCACCATCGGCAGCCCGGCCAACACACTCCACGGCGCCGAGTTGATGTCGATCCGCCCATGAACCCGCAGCCCGCCCTGGTCGATCGTCGGGGTCACGTCACTGGGATCGTCTGGATCATAATCGTGGGTCAGCGGTAATGCCGTGAAGTAGTCGAACACCAACTGCCCCCACGGGATGCTCAGCGCGAACGGTCCACCAGGCGGCTGCGCCAATTGATTCTGATCGAACAACGGCATACGAGCGTTATCGATGCGCTCCTCCAGAGGTGGCGGCACGCCACTGCCTACGAGGGAAGCCGTAAACGGGATTCCCGGCCCCCCCGCATCTGTCGATTCGGTGTTGGCGTATCTCAACAATAGCAGCAGCGTGCCCGTCGTGGGGAATGCGGTCGCGACATCACTGGTGTCGGCGAACTGTACTTCCACGGGACGAAGACTCGTTCCCGCTCCGGCGTGGACACCTAGGGTACCCGGTGGCGCAGTCGCGGTGTCTCTCGGAATCGGGACGAGCCATTCCTGATCCGCAGCGCTTTCGCGCGCGACGCCGTGCGCCCCCGAATTGACTACGGCGAATTCGGTTTCAAGATCGCACCTCATCTGGTCCACAACGATGATCGTTTCGTCCCCAGTTCCGACGGCCACTCGCCGAAGCAGCATCACTTGGGCATCGCTCTCACCAAACAAGAGGCTATTCACCTGGTCCGTATCTCCGCTCACGCTCGGAATGTTCCCCAACCGGCTGGCGATCGTAAGGAACTGATGAGCGTTTACTACCCCAGACAGGGTCGCATTTGAACCATCCGAGTCAGTCTCATCAGTCCCAATCAGGTAATCGTTCAACGTAATTGCGACGTCGTATGGGTTGTACAGCTCAACCGCATATGCGCTCTGTGCAGGATCGTTCCCAACGTTGTCTGCGTAGACCTCGGTGATATACGGTTGACGTTCGAGGCCGTAGACCGCATCACCGGTCGGGAGGCCATCTGCGATGCCGCGAACATCAACTTTCGTCGGCTCGTCGTCCTCGCCGTCCTCTCTCGCTCCATCTCCATCGTCTCCGTCGAAGTCCGCGAAGTCGATCAGGTTGGCCGTCAGCGCAGCCGCAGCCTTCTCCCGATCTGCTTGCGGCATGATTAAATCGTCCACATTTCGCAACATGAGCAGAAACGCGTCCTGAATCGTTCGGATGAAGCGGTCACGCACAGTCGAACTCAGGCCCGAATCGCTCCTCAACGCATCAATCTCCCTGCCGTCATACATTCCGGAAATCTCACCCTCTCCGAACCAAGGTAGTCCCTCCGGAAGAAGCACTTTCTCGATCAGGCCCGGCAGGCTGACTTTGAGTCGCCCATTGAGCGCGTTGTCGGGGTCGGCGACGTCGGGCCATTCGTCGATGGCGAAGTTCGCCGGGTCGATCAAGTTGGTCGGATCGACAATGTCCTCGATCCAATCACTGTTGGTGGCACCGGTCTCGCGGCCCATGCGCATGAGGTTGTCGTCGTGGCTGACCGTGGTGATCAGGTGGCGGAAGTCGTACATCCCGGTCGGTCCGGTGTCGAACGGGTCCATCCAGTTCAGCCACCCTGGCGGCGCGCCGGGGCTGCCGGGCAGCATCGCACTGAGGTCGTCGCCGTTCTCGCCAGTGTCGATGGGCCACCAGCGGGCGTCGGCCTCACCGCTCTCGAACGATGGCCAGTCGGCGTCGGCGACGAACGATTGATACAACGTCTTCGGAATCTGCCCGCCGGTGAAATTGCCCAGATCCGGTGGAATCCGGCTCTGCAATTGTGACAGCGGAATATCGCGCGGCGGCAACAGGAACCGCCGGCGGAGAGAGACCTCCTCGCCTTCCGGTACATAAGGCCCTTGCACGTACTCGACGCCCAGGACAACATTGGGCAGCGTCGACACGAGGGTCTCGTGGGCGTGGCCGACGTCGATCATGGCCCCGTGCGGAATCACACGCAGGGCGTAGTACAGGGCGTCCGGGTCAGCGTTACTGTCGAAGTTGAAATCGGCGGCCCGCGACCGATCAGCCAGGTCACCACGCACCGAGTTGGGAAAGCGATCCAACGGCAGCTCATACTCGTAACTATCCCACACCCCGTCACCGTCGGCGTCACGGCGGTGGAGTCTTAGGGGGGGATCACCACTGAGCGCGGACCGTCGGAGGACACTGTTCCCTTCTCCGGGTTCACCTGGATCGGCGGCCACCGGCTGCTGATCCACGAACAGACCGTTGTCGACGAAAAGCGGAAGCGGGTGATTGGTCCCCAACGTCTGGTTAATGTAGACGAGATTCGTTCCGCGGAACGTACCAGGAGAATCTGTATCATTGTCCACCGCTTCGGTGAGCGGAATGCCCTGCAGGGCGAGTTGCAGATCGGTCGCGCTAAAGAAGTACCAGGATCCTGGGGCCGGATTCTCGGCGTCGTACGGCTCGATCGAGGCGAGGAGTGGGTGGACGCCGGGGACTTCGCCGTACAGGTCGGCGCCGATCGGGCTTGCCGGGGCCCCGCCCGATTCGCTGTCGCGGTTCCATGCCAGGCCGTCGTGGCCCAGGAAGCCTTGGCGCAGGACGGTGCGGACCTCGCGCAGCAGACGGTTGATCACCGACGCCTGTTTCTGCGCATCGGCGGCGTCTTCGATGGCCTGGCTCTCGAACGTCACCGTGCTTAGGAAGGTGGCGCCGACCATGAACAGCATGGCCAGCATGGCCACCACCATCACCAGCACGGTCCCGTGCCGTCGGCGGTCCACATTCCGAGCCGCGACCGTCAGGGAGCGGGGGTGCCCCATTCTTCGCGCAGCGAATGGTGGGGGACTGACGCGTCTGGAAAGCAAAGTAGGGTCCGCCGTGCGGACCACTGTAGGGCCCGCCGTGCGGACCACTGTAGGGCCCGCCGTGCGGACCATGCCGCTGATTCCCAGCGCATTCGCTGGTGCGAGAATCCTTTCTCGCACCCCCGTGTAGGGGGATTCCCATCCCCACCCCGTTCGGCGATCGCGCGAACGGATTCGCCTCTGGTGTGGGCGCGAGATAGGGATCTCGCTCCCGTAACTGTGATGTCTCCAACCCCTACACATCCGTCTCACCTACCGCTTCACTACCGACTCATTTCCACTCGCTGCAGCCACCGTCTGGCAAAGTGCAATCACCCGTCATGATTCACTCCCAATCGGAATCACCATCACATGCCGCATCGGCCTATCAAGCCGACCCCCTTGGGGAAAAAGATCCACCGTAATCCGCAGCGCCGTCGGAAAAAACGGATCTTCGGTATCAACCCCCGCTCGCGGGTCGGTTGCGTACCACACCGGCGTCCCGCGCCCGATGACATCGGCGTTGGCAATACCCACCGGGGTTGCAATATTACCGAACCGCCGCTTCAGTTCAGGAATGGGTATCGGAGGCCCGTACTCGTTGTATCGGTCCTCTAGCGGGTGACCCGGCGGGTAAAGCACTGTGTCGTAGGGATCACGCCAGACAACGTTAGTCCCACTAGACACACCTGGCTTGCCGCTTATCGTCCACTCCACCTTGAACGACGCGCACTTCGGCAGGAAGTAGTGGGCCAAACGATCGGCAACGGCAGGAGGAGGGGTCAAGTCCAAACGACTGCGGCTATACCAAGCCGTCGCCGGTCGACCACCAGTATCCAAAACGCCGGGCTGGAAAAACAGCGGTCCACCACCACACGGTTGTGCGATGACGTCCATTCTTCCTTCGATCAACATGTCTACGTTTGCACCGGGCAAGCCGCTGTCGTCAGGGCCATCAGCGTATTGCGTTAACGGAGGGAGTGGCAGGGGCAGAGGCGCCGGGGGAGGATAGCAGCCTCCTGCGTTGAACTGCGGGAGATCAACAATAACTACACTCCGACGGGCAAGGTGCCACGATTCGGCCGGTTGGGCGAAGGCTGTGCCCAGCGCCGGAAACTGGGTCGGCCCGGTCGTCCAGGAGCCGGTATTGTCCAACTCTCCAAGCTCCGCATGGCCGTAAACTACCTGGACCAAGTTCGAACTGATCGACGGAACGACGGCGCTGGTTGTTTTTCTACTGCTGGTGAAGAACATGAGCACGTCGGCCCGCGGTTTCTCTAGCCTATACGGCGGCGCCAGGGTACCGTTAATCCCTATCCCACCGAGTACGTCATCGCGCTCCGGATCGAGTTGGTGCGGGTACCCGTCCGAGGGATCGCCGTCGGGGTCGATCGACTTCTGGTCAGCCGTCCAGTAGGCGTCGATGGGGTTGGCTTGGATGACCAGCATCGAACGCGCAGGATCGATGCCGGCCAGGTCCTCACGCAGCGTTTCCTCCAGCATGCGGATCGACTGGTTCACCTCCATCAAGGCGCTGGCCTGGCGGGTGGAGTCGATGGAGATAGTGAACACCTGGCCGGCCAGCGCCATCATCAGCACCAGAATCCCCATGGAAACTACTAGCTCCAACAGGGAAAACCCCCCCGCACGGGTGCCCCCAATACTGTTCGGCACGTGAATTGCGTCCAGTGTTGGCACCTTCGTGTCTGCCCCGTAGGGGCAACCGAGAGTAGCCCAGCGATTCAGGGCCTGTCGGTTTAGTCGTCCGTGCGGCTCCCCAATGTAGCGCCACCCCGTGTGGGTGGCGCAAAACGCGGGTGCGCCACCCACAAGGGGTGGCGCTACAGCATTAATCGACAGCCCCTTCATCGCTGGGGCGTGGTTGCAGCCCCGGGCAGGCAAGTCCCGTAGGGACGGATGAAAGTGCGATCGCATTTCAGTCGTCCCGACGGGACTTGGCTCAACCGTCGCACCACATTCCCAGCGATGAATCGCTGGGCTAATCTCATTCCGTCCCTTCGGGACGGTACATACAGTTTCCGTGCCGAAGACTATTGGGGTGCCCCGTCCCTTCCGGGGGTGGGGGACTGACGCAGGGCCCACGCCTGGCGCTCCAGGGCCCGATAACCTCAGGCCCCAACTGGACTGTAAGTCGCTATGACTCATCACGTTAGACAGTATGGGAGTCCACCAGGTGTCGGTCCAGCGGACCCATCAAGGCGTGAACACCATCTGCCGTGTCTCAATCCCCACCACCGGCTGCTTCCCGTCAAAGACCGGATAACTCGGATCGCCGCCGGGGATCCTCACCACCGGCGGCGGAAAGACCCAAAAATCCCGGAGGTCCTCACTCCCCATCTCCACGGATCCATTATCAGCGGTTCCGCCCCCAGATCCGTCATCGACGTCTGTGATCGTGATCTCGCGATCGAGCGTGACCGTCGCCCGATGATCGTAGTTGTTGGCTCCGGTGAACCGGTGTTGCTTGACGGTGTACACATTCCCGTTGAAACGGTCGATCAGGACCGAGCCGCGTTGCAGCATCTGAGCGATGAGCTGGGAAGCGGCGTTTTCCAAAGGATTCGCAACAGCCTCCGACGGAATCCCCGTTGGATTTTGTGGCGGCCAGGTTCCAACAACCTGCAGGTTGATCAGCCATGGAACGGGGAACATCATGTCCTCATTCGGGGGAAGGGCCTGGGGTTGCGTAATCGGGTTCGGGTTTGCCGGCGCTGGAATCTGCCGTGCGAATCGGTGTGTGGACTGCGTGCGCCGGAGGGTGACGAAGTACATCGTCATCGACCGCGTTTCGTCGCCGGTCATTGGTAAGGGAGCATCGAGCTTGTGCAGGACCGCCCAGGCGAAGCGTCGATTGGCGAGTTGCTGCTGCCACTGTGCGTCCCTAGGGCCGCCATCGTTAGGCCATGGTCCAAGCGCAGGGATCACGCGTTCGTGGAAGGCGATCTGGACGTCCGGCGGCTGAACAGGAGGAAGCGCGGTGATCCAGTTGTCCAGCGTGGGATCAATGCTGATGAGGTACGCCATGCGCAATGGTGGCGGAGGACGGACTGGGGTATTGACGGAGTCATCAAGAAACTCCGGCCAGATGGTCGGCGCCCGGGGTACGGTGAGGTCATTGGTTTCCACCAAAACGTTTTCCATGTGCAGAACGTGCACGGAAGTATCCGCAACAGCCGTGTCGCCAGCGATGTCGATAGCGAAGTCTCCCAGAAAGCTTGTGGAGACATACGGTGGAGGCGCTGGGGGGCCGCCTGGCGGGACCCACTGGGATGGATCAGTTACGTTGCAGAGCATGCGCACGGTCGTCTCGGCGGTTTGGGTGGCGGTGGTCTGGTTGGTGAACTCCGCCAGGTCGCGGGCTCGGGTCCAGGCTACCGGGAACATGGTGGCCACCATGAGCAGGCCCAGGCCCAGGATGATGATGGCGATCATCATCTCCGCCATGGAGAACGCCGGGCGATGATGAGAAGACCGTTTTGCGGTCAGTGCATGCGGTGGGCTGTTTGAGGCGTGGGGCGGCCAGGTGCGGACACTGCCGGCGCCGTCCTGCCGGGTGAAGTGCGGTGGGGACTTCCGGCGTCTGCCAAACGGCAAGCCACTGCCGGCGCGGTTTTGCGTGTGGGCGTCTGACGGTGTAAACCGGACGCTTGAACGTGGAAACGGAACAGAGCCCCGAGCGCCAGCGAGCGGTCCCAAGACACGACCAACATGGTCTTGCACATGGACGTGTGAAGGTGAAGACCTGACGTTTGAGGATGGAAACCGGACGTTGGAAGATGGAGAGAATAACGAACCCCGAGCGCCAGCGAGCGCTCTGATCACATCATGTCTAACCTTCTCATCCATTACAGCGTGCATCGGAACCGTGCGGGTGCGTGACACTTTCGGCGGGGGGTGCCCCACCTTCTCTGAAGGTGGGGGCTGGATGATACGACAAGGTCCGACGTTGGCGCGTGGATCATCGTGTCCCCCACCTCGAAACGAGGTGGGCCACCCAGCCTCATCCATCACAGCGTGCATCGGAACCGTGCCGATCCTGTGAGTCTGGTTGTGGACCTGCTGCATCATTCCGCGTACCCGTGCCTGAGGCTCGGCGGGAGCCTCGCCCTCCCGTTGGGCAGCCCGCACTTTGAAGGTTGACGAAGCACTAGTGTAGTGTTTCATAATTGGCGACGCTTCTATTGATCCGAGCCGCGACCGTAAGGGAGCGGTCTTCGCAGGACGTAACATGTGCCCTCCCTTACGGTCGGGCCTCGGATAAAATGCCATCTGCGCGAAACACTACACTAGCTCGCCGGCGGCTCGCTCTCCCCCACCGGCCCGCGGATCAACGCCCCGGTCTGGCGGGTGATGTACAGCGGCCGGGCGCTTTGCATCAGATACTTACGCTGCGTCATCCCGTCGCCCAACGCCGCCTCCGGGTACTCCACAAACACAGAATCGTCGTAGACCAAGAGTCCGTCCACACTGGGGAAGTTGATGGCGTTGTTCCCCGCCGAGACCGAGTCGACGATCATCGCCGGGAGGGCTACTCCAGGGGCGAACGACGGCGATGCGGTCCCATTTTCGTCGACATACTGGGTAGCGCTATCGATTACCAGACCAGTCATGGCCCCTCGCTCGTCGCCGCCGGGACCGCCGCCAACGCCGGGAAACTCCTCCACACCATCGCGAATCAACACAACGTCGCGTGTGATTAGGCGCCCGGACGGGGAAAAGATGACCGTGAAGAAGTTGCGATGGTTGAGGGGGCCGGTACCAGGCTGAACCTGATGGTTCTCGTTTGAAAGCTGACTGTTGTTCCACACGCCGGAGTCGATTGCTTCACGTGGCACCACACGAAACGGCGGGGGGAACTCGTAGACCTTGTCCTCGGCGATGACACGAAAGCGGTCCGCGGTGTCCTGCTCGGTGACGTTATTCTGAGCGTCGGGCGACTGCACGTCGTCTAAGGTCCCGATGACACCGTCCGGGCCCGGCCGTAGTGTGTAGTCCGGCGGGTCGGCTTCGATGAAGACGACCTTTTGGACGCCGTTTTCGAGGTAGAAGAACAGGCCCTTTTCAGTATCGTTGCGGGCCCGGGCGCGGGCGGACATCAGTAGGCCCTTGAGCGTGCCCTGCGTGGCTGAGAGACGGTTCTCCTCCCACATGCGGGCGATGCCCGGCAGCGACACCGCAGCCAACAGGGAGATGATCCCGATCACCACCACCAGCTCGATCAGCGTGAAGGCAGGAAGGGACGAAGGGACGAAGGGGTTCTCGTCACCCACAAGGGGTGACGCGGGTGCCTCGCCCTTTCCAAGGATGGGGGACTGATGGGACGAAACGTGATCGCCCGGCTCGTCACCCACAAGGGGTGACGCTACAGACACCGGTCTAACTCCTGATGTCTCAAGTCGAGAGTGCATCGTTCAGTTCGTTTCGTCCTCTGCCAGGATTCTATCTTTTAGCGAAGTGTCCAGGTAAACGTTGTCGTGGTTGAGGGCGTTGTTGAACTGAGCATCGTCGCTGTAGTCGATTACCAGAGGCGAGGGGCCGCGCGGAGTGCCGCCCATAACCGCTCGCTTCTCCGGCCCGGTAGCCCCGTACGAAACCAGCAGCGGCTTGCCGCGGTTGGCGGCGATCAAGGCCCGGGAGGCCTCCAACCGATCGCGCGCGGCGGGGCCCGTAGCCGGAAACTGCGTTGCCGGAGGCGGGAGCGTGTTGACGGAAAAGTAATCGAACGGCGTGCCCCAGGCGTCGACGAAGTAGATCAGCGGTTCGTCATCCGTATCCAGCGTGCCGTCGCCGTTTCGATCGAAGAAGTCCGCCGGGTTGGCCGGCGGTCTGCGGTAACGTGAGCCGATCTGGTCGAGCGTCACCGCGGCATCTTGGCTGTAGAGGTTGATCACTAATGCCATCGCGGCGATTTCACGGTTGGGGATGCCGACAAGCCCCCCCCCGCCCATATTGACGGTCGAGGCGGTTCCCGGGCCCACAACGAAGTTATTCACGGAACCAGGGATGCCCGTGCCCCCCCGGACGAACGGTTCCAACTCGTCGCAGGGGTAATCACCGTAACGCTTGCGGTAGTCCGTGACACGCTTGAGCGGGGCTTCGTCCTTGAACTGGGCGATGGCCATATCGAGCAATTGCATGACCGTATGGGTTTCTTTTCTCTTGGCTTCGTCGGTGGCTGACACTGCCGCCACAATCAGCACCGACATCAGAATGGCGATGATGGCGATCACCACCAGCAGCTCGACTAGCGTGAACCCCGCCCGCCGCGAGCTGATCCGAGCCCCAAGCGCCAGCGCGGGGTGATCGTGTGCGCCCGTCGCTGGCGCTCGGGGCTCGGAATCGATCCTGAACACGCTAAACAGGTACGCGCCATGGATGGGGGACCCTGTGGGCCCTTCTGCGCCAGGCCTGGCGTGCCGCTGGTTCGATCTGAGCTGTTGCGTTTGACGTGCCATCGCTGTGTTGATCCGCAGGCCGGCGATGCTATTCGTCGCGCGTCCAGTTGACGACGTCGTCAGAGGAACCGTATACGGCGTCGGCACCGGCACTGATCAACAGATAGGTGTTGCGGTTCACCGGCTCGTTGCGCTGGGTGACGTCGGGGTTGTAGATGAACTGCTGAAAGGTGTTCGCAAATCCGGTGCCTAGAATGACATTGAGACCGAGGTTATCGCGCTCCGGATAAGCCCCCGAACCGCGGCCGAAATTGGTCGCCCCCATCCGGCTGTTCAACCCGTGCACCGAGTCCGCCTTCCCCGCCCCAAAGTCAATGCCCTTCCAGGACGGCGTAGACCCGCTGATCGTAACACCCGTAAAAAGACGGTTATTCTGCACGTTGTACACGCCGATCTCGTCGCTGCTGACGTCGCCGACCATGCTGCTGGCGGCGCGGTTGGCACGATAATACAGGATCGGCCGGCCCCACTTGTCGGTGAAGAACGGCTGATCCGCCGACCTCTCCACCGCAGTGGTCCCGCTGACATTGCTGAGAATCTCGCCGGTGTCCTCCATTTCCCTTGCTGTGCGAATGGATTTGGCCGTCGGCTCGTCAACGTAGGTGGACCCGGCCCCCGGGTAGCGGGGATGAAGCGGTTCGGCGGTGTCCGGATCGAGCGCGTACGCGCCAGGAGGCGTGGTCGTACTGTCATTGTGCTGGTCGTTGTCCCAGAGACCGTCCCCGTCGATGTCGCGAAAGCCGGCGGTGCCGAGCCGATCGGCACCGGTCATCGCGTACACCAGCAGATTGGCGCCCGATACCGGGACGACAGAGACGCCCGGGGGCAGAAAGGGGTTGGAGGCCATCACGAAGCCGTAGGCGTCGCGGTCCGACTGCGACGGCGGGTAGACCCCGCCCAAGGCCTGCTCCCCACGAAAAGATTCCAGGCCCCGGTCCAACACGCCGATCGTGGCTTTGGTGGCCACCTTCTTGGCGTTGGTGTGCACGGCACTGAACGCCGGCACCAGGATGCTGATCAGCACGGCGATGATGGCAACTGCCACCATCAGCTCGATCAAGGTGAAGGCACGCAGGACCGATGCCCGGCTGGCCCTCATACTCCGGTTTTGACGGTTGATCATATAGGTGCTTGCCATGGGTCCACTCCGCATTGCCGGCTGGTCTGATACAAGTACGCGTGATTGCACGATTCTACTGCCTCAGTTGGTCGACGTTGCTGATGTCGTCGAGCGTGCCGTAGGCCCCGTCTTTGCCAGCGGTAATCAACAAGTACGAGTCCGATCGCATGGCCCGCACCGTGCGGTTTTCGTCCAATTCGTTTCCGGTCCGGTTGGTCTGATCCAGCACCTTGCGGTCGACGATGTAGTGGCAGAACGAGCCGATGTTGACCGCAGAGTCGATGTTGTTGGCGGCGGGGTTCCCGAACTTACCGAGCAAATGATCCTTTCGCGTGAATACCCAACCTGGAGACTCCGCAAGAGCAGTAGCGACACCACCGGGGTACTGTTGAGACCCCGTGAAACCGTAGTTGTCCTCCTGCACGTAGACACCTCTGGGGTCGTCGTCCTGCACGGAAGACGCGATGACCCTCCCGAACGGGTTGGCTACGTAGTAGAGCACGGGAAACCCGAAAACATCAAGAATGACCTGCTGGCGCATGTTCGGGTCCATGGGCCGCGCGCTTGTGTCGGGCTGGCCGGGCAGCTCATTGGTCGAAACCACTTCCACCGCGTCGGGATCAAGATAGGGGCCGGCGCGATCGATCGGCCCGCCGTTGAGCACGTCCGCGTCGTACCACAGAGGTCCGGAGTTCAGCAGCGTCGGCGGCACGTTACGCTTGGGGACGAACCCCTGCAGGTCCATGCCCATCAGATGCCGCACCAGCCAATGGGCACCGTACATGCTTCGCAGCGGAGTAATCATCGGCTGGGCGGGGGCGTTTTTGTCCATCGCACGGGCCGACGGCGGGTAGCCGTTGGACGCCCGAAACTCCTTCTCGTTATCGTTCTTGAACATCTCCAGGCCGGTGCTGATGGCGTTGAGCATGGCCCGGGTCTTGACGTTCTTGGCCTGGTCCCGCGCCCCTTGCAGCGAGGGAACCAGAAGGCCGATCAAAAGGGCGATGATCGAGACCACCACCAGCAACTCAATAATCGTAAACGCCGACTCTCGGACGCGTGCCCAGCGCGACGCGCCCGGTGACGTTGGATATGGCAGACGATTCATGATCACGTTCTCCTCTGGCATTTTGCCGGCGGTCTTCACCGTCGGGTCCGTGACAGTTCCGGCGGCTTCAGCGCCGCACGCTGATACAGCCTGAAAGGCTGACCTACAGTAGCCGTGGGCAAGTCCCGCTCTTGCGGGACGCCGCCCACGGTAACCCCAACACCCGTTCCATTCGACCCTGTAGGGGTCGCATAAACGCCACGTCGCACACGCCCCAGACAATAGACGACCCTTTCAGGGTCGGGCGCCTCGGTGGCGGC
>JAZGDL010000018.1:0-3162 GCA_036477795.1 Phycisphaerae bacterium | reverse complement strand
TCGTCGAAAACCGATATTTCAACGCGGGTACACGTCACGGTCACGAAATGAACCCAAGGGTTCAATGGTGTTTCTGATTCACCGAAATGTTCGGGAAAGATGCCAAACGCGGAACACGCTATGTCCCGCGCCATCAACACATTCGGTGCCCGGATGAACACGTGCCCATTGTACTTGCTCGCCCGCCAGTGAGGCTCCTCCGGGTTGACAGGCTCCACCTTCCAGATAGGCATATCTCGTCTCCGGAGGTCTGTCCTTGACGGACAAACGGTACACCCAGCCGCGGCAAAGAAAAACCCCCTTGCGGGGCCACGCTCAACCGAATCTTCGCCGCGCGCCGTGCGCCCGGTCGGATGGCGATGTCAAGAAGTGACTACGCGAACACGAGGCCAGGAATGACTCCCGGCCCCGTGTCGCGTACCATCGGAGTGTCAGCAACCGATGGGGCAGAATATGATACGTAAGGAAGCGACCAAATGGGAGGTGAGCGTTTCCGGCGGAAAAGACCCGTGGACGGACAAGCTCAGAGTGGTTCGTCCAAGGGGCGGCAGCAGAATTTTCTTAGAAATTGACGCGCCTGGGGTTCGACTTGCTCTAATAGGCAACGAGCTAATCGCTCGCCAGAAGATTCAAGAAGCAGTCGATGATCTTCGGGAAGCTTTGAAGTCTCGCCTACCACTACCGTTACCCCACGAGGACAAAATCACTTGGGCCAGTCAAGAGGTGGGGAGACGAATCCTGTTAGAAATCGACGCATCAAAGATTCGATCTGTGGAAAGAGCTCAAAGGGCGATTGTTCGTCGGAAGATTCGAGCTGCGCTCGATGCTCTTCAGGCAGCGCTAGACTCTCCGACAGCACTACCTTTACGCCAGTGGACGAAAGAGTGAGGTCATATTGCAAGGTCGTCTCCATCTAGAGACCTGAGAACTCCGGCTCGCACTCCGACGCGTCCGCATATTCGCATTATCGGCGCTCATACCGCCAGCCGCCGCAACACCGCCGCGCGCTCCTTTGCCGACATGGCCCAAAAGTACGTATGCAACGCGGCGTCTTCGGCATCGTCCAGCAGGACCGTCATGCGCTGCCACCGGAAAAGCGCCCGGCCAAGATTGCGAGCCGCGTCAACGCCCCAATCGTCAACTACCAAGGCCCCGTGGTCGGTGGCTCGAAACTTGTCCATGTCCTCCCGCGAGGCTTCCCCCTGGGGCGGCGTGCCGGTCATGGACAGTTCACGGTAAATTGCCATCTGGACGTTGTTGTCCAACCCCTCGAAACTCTGCTCCACGTCACCGGCGCTATCGCCCATAACGTCCAGCAGGGCGAGGCGTTGGTCTTCGCCTACCTGTAACGCCTTCCCCCTCCATGTCGCCGGCAGCAAGGCGCTCGTCAGCCCTCATGGCGGCCTCGATATCGGCTGCATCGCCATGCTGCTTGATGAGTTCGTGGGCGCAGCGGTAGACGTCGAGGTCGGAGGTCACTTGGCCTTACCGGCAATAGCTTTGACCAGGGCGGTAAGGTGTTTCTGAAAACCGGGGTCACACGCCGAAAAATACCGGACCAATTTCAGCGTATCTCGTTTCGCCGGGAGGTCGTCGCCTTTCCGCTTCTGCTCGCCAATCCCCTCAAAGAACCAGGATATCGGCCGCCCGAGAATCAGGGAAAATTGCCATAGCCTGCTAGCTGCTATCCGGTGCATCCCGTTCTCGTATTTTTGGATTTGTTGGAAGGTCAAGCCGACGTGCTTCCCAATCTCCGTTTGGGTCATGCCGATCAACATGCGGCCGGCTTTCACTCGTCCGCCCACATGGACATCAATGGGACGCGGCCCAAACTCGCCCACTGTATATGACCAGCGGTGGTGTTTCTTGCGGGGCTTTTTTGTCATTTCTCCGGCCTTGTCTAATTCACCGGATCATCCTTGAACTTTATGCCGCTCAGGTGCAGCAGCGCGGCACGGTACTACGCCGCCAGCAGCAAACCAAGGTGCGCGGATACAGTGCCCGGGTCCGAATTTCCGCTTGCAACGGCCCGCGAACAAATTGACGCTTGCGGGTGGTTGGAAATGGCTGACTTTCAAAAATTGATGTCAAAGGCCAAGCTCTCGTCCATATAGACGCCCGAGCGCAGGGACGCCTGATGAACCCTACCAAGGCCCTTCAATCGACGGCCTACCACGAGGCCCTACCATGCCGCGGCGCTCGACCGGCGGCGAGCATCCCAGGGTAACATTGTTCCACGATTCCGGGGGTGCTGACGTACCGGCCACCCCGAGGGATCGCGCTGTACGGCGCCCTATCGGCCGCGATTTTCAATATGACATTCCGGCGTTTTAGGGCGTGCTACAACGTCGGGAAGCGGCAGCCTACCGGCCCAGGTCGCCAGCCGGCGCGTCGATCTGAAATTGATTAAAGGGGCCGAGGCCCGTGGGCCGGCGCCCCGGCCAGTACCTATGGAAACTGATCCGACGCGAGTAGGGAGGGTGTCCTGTCAAACACCCCGGGCGGCCTCGCGCCGGTTTACTCCCTGTCGCCCGTAACGATCACGTTACGCCGCCTTCTCTTTACTGGCAAGTACCCCCCCGCCCTCGACGCGAAACGCCGGGGCCGGCCCCCCAATGGGGGGAACGAGGGCCGGGGTCGTTAGCGATGACCCTCTCGGAAATGTTGGGCAAAAAGTGCCCCGGGTGTCCTAACTAGGACACTCAGCCGTTCTCGGCGAGCCGAGGGGTTACTCCGGCGTTGCCAAGACCGACTGGCCGTCACTCAGGCGCTTGATCTCGTATAGGCCAATGCCGCGCTCGGTCACCTCAACATTTTCCGTTGGCAACATAGTGCAGGCTGTCGGAGTGTCTCCTGCTTGAACCCACCAACGCGTGCCATCATCGAGGACAAGCACTTCGCCGTCGTCTTCCACTTCCATGATCATGTTTGGCATTGGCTCCCTCTCTCGCTTGTCTCTAACTCATTCTGCACTAGGCTAGCGTAACACATGATCGGGCTGTGGTCGTCAGGTCACGCGTCGGTGGGATAGGTCATCGGCCTCCACTCCCGCGCCAGCTTCTCGGCCTCGGCTATCTGCGCCGGGGTCATCTTCTCGGCAACGATGTCGCGGTCCTTGACCGATTGATCGCGCGTCTTGCCGGGGATGTATCCAGAAGCCGC
>JAZGDL010000179.1:0-2320 GCA_036477795.1 Phycisphaerae bacterium | reverse complement strand
GAGCAGCAAGGCTCGTGTCCAAAGGTATTCGGCTTCGACGTACGCAACCAGAGTTTCGAGTCGGCTCAAGGAGTCCCAAAGCTCCGTCAGTTCGAGTCGAGCAAAGACCCGTGATCGCCCGCTCATGAAGGCCCACCACAGCAGGATTGCGATTCCCGGTGCAAACCCCAAGACGGTCGCCCAAAGCCGTCGTAAAGCGAGCCACTGCGGCAGGCGCACAGCGTCCGGAACGCTCACGGAACGCCGCCGTGCTCGCAAAGAAAGGCACTCTTGCCAGAGCACCAATCCCGACGCCGAGAAAAACGCGACGGTAAAGCTGAGCGGGTGGACGAGAAATAGCAAGGTTGTAGTCGCCACGGTCCTCACCACTCCCTTCACATCCCATTTCGCGTCAGATCGCAGGAATGAAGCGAGCGCTAGAAAAAACAGAGGGAGACTGAACGAGAAATTGTAGAATCCCATGTGCAGCGTCCAACCGCCGATAAACGGGAAGATCAAGACCGTAAACGGCTGCGCGGTGGGGCCGCACACGCCAAGCACATGGCGAACAGCAAATGCAAAAAACAGCACGTAGCCAATCAGGAGAATTTTTTCGGCGAGCAGCGGATGCACAAAATGCATCAGGAGCGCCATCAAGGAATGGGTGGCCCAGTTGGCAACCGGAGTGTCGTTCAATTCATAATAGGTCTCATTGATTCCTCCCGGTGACGTGAGGTAATCGTGGAGTGCCATCGCGTTATAGACATGTGCGGGTCCGTCCTGAGAGGGAAAGTACGTGAACACCAGAAACGGAGCGACGTGAGCGATCACCAAGACCGCGAACAGTACGTTCTCCGCACTTCGTAACCAAGTTGGGATGACCAACGCGACCGCTACCAACCTGGAGATGGAATTTCCCATACCGCGCTCCTATCGAAGTCTCGACCGCGCTAATCCTCAGATGCGCGCCATTATACGTTCGGAACCGTAGAGTGTACGTCGTCAAAGCTTTTGAGACCGCAAGGGCGTTTTTCGTAGAGAGGGTTCCCGGCTCCTCTTTGCGGCTAGCCGCGTTACGTAGATTCTCTTTCTTCCTGCGTTCCAATGTCAAGCGTTCCTTCTTACCGGACTGACGGGGCGCCCGTCACCCTCGTAAGCGGTGGGAGGCTCTTCCGCCGTACTCAGTACTGAGAGGTGTGTCAGAGAACGAGAAGCGGGGTGACCTAGCCCGAAATAACTGGTCCAGATCGAAAGTGGTAAAAAGCCAACCGAGTGAGCTTGACCCCTTAGTTGGTCCAGTCTGGTGCTCTTCTTCTCAGCTTCGTGAACACGGATCGGGCTGTAGTCCTTGGATCCGCTCCGCAAACGCCGAAGGGGGCCGGTTTCGGTCTGGCCCTGGCGGCGTTCACGTGCACAGATTGGCTGCCGCGTGTGTGCCGCCTGGGGTCTCCGGCGCGACAACCGCTCGAAAATCCCTTAGCATTTGGATATTCTCAGCATCCCCGATCGGTAGAATCTGCATGACACAATCATATGATGCAATCGTCGTCGGTGGGGGCCACAATGGCCTGACGTGCGCGGCCTATCTCGCCAAGGCCGGGCGCAAGGTACTGGTGCTCGAGAAGCGTTATCTCGTGGGCGGCGCGGCCGTCAGCGAGGAGAAGTTCCCCGGCTTCAAGTACACGGTCTTTTCCTACGTGGTGAGCCTTCTGCGACCGGAAGTGATTCGCGAGCTCGAACTCGCGAAGCACGGCCTGCAGATCGTGCCGACCAACGGCGCCTGGGTGCCGATGGAAAACGGCGACCAACTCGCGATGTACAGCGACCCCGCCTCGCTGTACCAGGAGATCAAGCGCCACTCGAAGCGCGACGCCGAGATGCTCCCGAAGTTCAACCAGATGATGTATCAGATGGTGGGCGCGGTGAAGCCGATCCTCGGCTACGTGCCGCCGAACCCTGCGAACCCGGGCCTTCGCGGCGCACGCACGCTCGCAGATTTCGGCAGGCACCTGAAGGGTCTCGACAAGAAGACATTCCATCAATTCACGAAGATCATGACGATGAGCGCCGATGACTTCATCGCCGAGTGGATCGAGACGGACGTCATTCGAGCGGCGATCGGTATGAACGGCATCATTGGCACGATGCTCGGCGTCAAATCGCCGGGAACCGCCTACGTGCTCCTGCACCACTTCATGGGAGAGCTCGACGGCGCCTTCACGGCCTGGGGTTCGCAGAAGGGCGGCACCGGCGGGGTGAGCGAAGCGATTGCGAGTGCGGCGCGAAGCCACGGAGCGGAGATCCGCTGTAACGCCCCCGTCCGGCAGGTGATCGTGAAGAA
>JAZGDL010000178.1:0-9272 GCA_036477795.1 Phycisphaerae bacterium | reverse complement strand
CAAGGGCCGCGTCCTGCTGAGCGAGAACCCCATCGACTCAGCGGCCATGAACGGCGAGACGGTCTATATTGAGGACGCAACGACCGACCCGCGGGTGCGGTTTCCGCAACAGGCCAAGGCTGAAGGCCTGGTCAGCGGGCTCTGCGTGCCGATGACCTCGCGGGGGAAGACGGTGGGCGTGATCCGAGTATACGCGGGTTCGCGCCGTCGCTTCAGCGCTCATGAGGAGGCCCTGGTGCGTTACGCGGGTTTCCAGGCGGCGGCCGGCATCATCGAGGCGGGCCTCGTTCAACAGCAGCACCAGGCCGAGCGGCAGATGCGACAGATGCAGCAAGCGGCCGACGTGCAGCGCCGCATGATCCCGGCCCATCCGCCGGCGCACGTGCACATCGACTTCGCCGGGGTCTACGATCCGAGCCTGGAGCTGGGCGGGGATTTTTATGACTTTATCGACTTGGGCGGCGGCGCGGTCGGTTTTTGTATCGCCGACGTCGTTGGCAAGGGGATTCCCGCGGCGTTGATCATGGCCTCGGTGCGTTCCGCCCTCCACGCCTACGCGTCCACCGGTACCGCGGTCAAGGAGACCATAACCCGCGTAAATCTTCAAATGTGCCGGGACACCCTTCGCGGGGAATTCGTCACCGTGTTCTACGGCGTGTTCGCGGCTGATCGGCGTCAACTGGTCTACGTAAACGGCGGCCACGACCCGCCTCTGCTGCTGCGCGGCGGAAAGTTCCGCGAACTGCTCACCGGCGGCATGGTGATCGGGGTTCTTGCGGATGCGGCCTATGATGAAGAGATCGTGGACTTGAGGCCGGGCGATCTCATAGTGTTCTATACTGACGGCGTGATTGACGCACTCAACTTCGACGGCGAGTCCTTCGGCCGTCGCCGCCTGCGCGAGTCCATTCTGAAGTATCGCGATTGCCCGGCCGCACAGTTGGCCGACCAGATCAAATGGGACACCCGCCGCTTCGCCGGCCTGGCACAGCAGAATGACGATATCACCATCGTGGCCGCCAAAGTCCGCTAGCGGGGCGTCAACGTTCGAATGGCGGGTTGGACTATGGTATGAGGGAGCGGAGATTGCACTTTGGGGGTCTGCCAAACGACAAAATCACTGCCGTCGTTAACCCGTGAATCGAACCGTGACAGAGGACTAGCGTAGTGTCTCACGCAGATGGCATATTATCCGAGACCCGACCGTTTATCCGAGACCTGACCGTAAGGGAGGGTGCAAACGCCACGCCCCGACGGAACCGCTTCCTTACGGGCGCGGCTCGGTTCGCGGGTTGACGCCGGCAAGGGCTGGTCGGCTTTCTTTGCGGCAGGGCTGTGACCGTCCGGCGGTAGGCGTCGCGATGTGGGCCTGGGAGGGCTGGAGGGCCTTATCGCACGCCTCAAGCCCTTGAAAAAATTCGACTTACGCACATATTTGCCGTAGTGTATGATGCCGGTGAGTCGATCCAAGTAATTTGCGAGGCGAGTGGAGTTTGAAAGACCATGCGTACACTGACACTGCAATGCACGGGAGCATTCTGCATCCTCTGGTCCGCAGCGACGGCTGAGGCGGTCGTTCGCAGCGTTTCCGCGGAAATCGTCAGCGAGGTAAGCGATCAGGACGGGTCGTCGGATCAGGCCATCGAGAACGTCGGTGAAACCGGTTTGACCCCGCCGATCTCGACGCGGGCCAACCTGATAGGCTTCGGCGACGCTGATGCGGTCAACGGCGAAGCCGTCGCCCTGGCAGATTTTAGAGACCCGACCCAGGGAGGCCCGGGGCGCAACCCGGGCGAAATCGGCATCGAGGCCGACTGCTTCTCCAACGATCCATCGACGCGCTACGAGCTGAAGAGTTCGGTGGAGGAGACGCGGGTTGTCTCGTTCGATGCGGATGATCTGGGCGTTCTGTTCGGCACTCAAACGGTGAACAGCGCGGTGTTTGTCTCGGGGGCTATGTTCCTGTGGTCCACTGTCCCAGGCCGGGATTTGACCGGTCTGTCCGCGGAAGTTTCTTTCGTCGTGCGTCGCTTCGACGCCGATGAAAACGAGGAGCCCGTGGGCGACGGCCAGATCCTGTTGGAGGAAACCGTATCGCTGAACGGCGGTCCCAACGGGTCAGTGACGCTGGACAACGACTCCGCCCTATTCGTCTTTGCGGGGGATCTCACGATTCTGCCGGATGATCCGGAGGCCGCCGGTCTCGGGGAGGTGGACCTGGGGGCTGCTGCCGTAGCCCAAGTCGCGGTACTTCTGGAGCAGAACGTCAGTTACTCCTATGAGGTAGTGCCTGGCCAGGTCTTGATCCTGCAGGCCGAATTCTCGATCACTGCGGCGAATGTGCCGGGGGGCACCGGCGTGGCCGCGGTGTTTGGCCGAGAACTGGACGAGGCCGTGCGGATCCTCGAGATCGGCCTCCCTGAGGAAAGCGCCAAGAGCATCGTGCGGCGAATCAACCGGGCCATCGCCGTATTCACTCCCGAGGACAATACCCCCACCACAACGTCACCGCTGGCATTGCCGTGCGGGTTCCTGGGATTCGAAATGATCCCGCTGGGTGTGCTGTCGCTGGCCATGTTTGTCGGCCGGGGGGCGCGGCGACGGAGTTGACGCCGCCATAGCCGATGATCGTTGACTGTTACACCTGCATTTGGGATTCACCCGCCCAGCTCGGCCGCAGGCTGTCGCCGCGGGCGAATCGTACGGACAGGGTCGCTCACCCCGGTGACGACCCACCGCATCACGTCGGCACCGAGCAACACATGACAGCGAGTGAACCGGTCGATGCCTCCATCGTGCTGGGTTTCAAGAGCCGCTATCTGGACGCGGAAATCCCCAACCGGCTGGTGGCGGACTATGTGCGGCAGCATCCCGACCGCCTGATCGGGTTTGCCGGGATCGATCCGACCGATCCCAGCGAAGCCGTCAAGGAGATGCAAATTGCCCGCGATGAGTTCGGCATGCGCGGAGTGGCGCTGTCACCGGCGGCCCAGGACTTCCATCCCTGCCACACCAATGCCAAGACCTGCTACGAGGCAGCTGGGGGTCTTCGATTGCCGGTGTTGTTCCACAACGGCGTGCGCAACGCACCGGAATGCGTGCTGCAATACGGCCAACCGGCTCTCCTCGATGAGGTGGCCCGCGAGTTCCCATCGCTCAAAATCATCGTCGCCCACATGGGGTATCCGTGGGTGCATGAGACGGTGGCTCTGATCGCCAAGCAGCAGAACGTCTACTCCGATATCAGTTGGCTGTTGCATCGGCCGTGGTCGGCGTACCAGAGTTTGCTGGTCGCCTATGAGCACGGCGTGATGCACAAGCTGCTCTTCGGCAGCGGTTTTCCCTACACCAACGCAGCCCATTGCATCGAGGCCTTGTACGGGATCAACCATCTGGTGCACGGTACCAACCTGCCAGCCATTCCTCGCGAGCATCTTCGCGGAATCGTGCAGCGCGACGCCCTTGAATTGCTCGGCATTCGGCCGCAGTCAGGCCCGCGTAACGGGTCGCCGGAAAAACCCCTGATCGACTACGACGACGATTGAACCGGTAGGGCCCGCGGTGCGGACCACTTCGAACTGAGATGGACTCTCAGGAGTGCCGCGCAAGAGTTGGAGAGGTCACCAATACTTTGCGAAAAAAAGGCTGGAGGCCTTTGACGGTTGTGCACGACGGGTGTTACACTACCGGCAACCGAGGCAGTTTGAGGGTAGACCGTGGCCGCCCAATCTTCTCTCGCACCGTATTCCGCTATTCTTTTTGTCATTGCCCTGATCGGGTCGATTACCGCAGTGATGTTGTTGCTGGCCCACCTGGTTCGCCCGGCAAAGACCGGGGCGGTCAAAGATAGTACGTACGAATCGGGGATGCCGGTGATCGGCGATGCCCGTAAGCGTTTCAACGTCCGGTTCTACGTGGTGGCTATGCTTTTTCTGCTCTTCGACGTCGAGGTTGTTTTCCTCTGGCCGTGGGCTCTGGTCTTTCACGACGCTGCGACGGCGGGCGAGACGATTCCCACGGACATGGGGCAGCCCGACGCCGGCGTCCTGTTGGCTGCCATGGGTTTGTTCGCGGGTTTCCTGGTGATCGGGTTCGTTTACGAGTGGCGTCGAGGTATGTTTCAATGGGACTAACCGGCGGCGTGAAGGCCAAAGAATCGACTCCCGACCGCTTGTACCTGGCTGACACGCTCACGTCGCGGCTGGATCATATCGTTTCCTTTTTGCGGAAGAACGGCCCCAACTGGTCGCGCAAGAACTCCCTGTGGCCGATGCCGTTTGCCACGGCGTGCTGCGGAATCGAGCTGATGGCGACCGGCGCCAGCCGCTACGACATATCCCGATTCGGGGCGGAGGTCATGCGCTTCACGCCGCGGCAGTGCGACCTGATGATCGTGGCCGGTCGCGTGGCCATCAAGATGATGCCCGTGCTACAGCGGATCTATCAACAGATGTGCGAACCCAAATGGGTGATAAGTATGGGGGCATGCGCCAGCACGGGCGGCGTCTTCGATACCTACGCGGTAGTTCAGGGTGTGGACCAGTTTATGCCGGTGGACGTCTACGTTCCGGGCTGCCCGCCGCGACCGGAGACCTTGATCGAAGGGATCATGGCCATCCAGCGAATCGTCGAGAATGAGGGCGTCAAGCCGAGCAGCGATCGCGGGGGGCTGGGCCTGGTAGCCCAGCCGGCGGTGCAACTGAATACTGAGCGTTTGCGCTCCTAAGTGTACCGTCAACTTCGATATTGCGGGTCGGGAGTCGGAGGTGAGGGAGTGGAGATTACGCTTGGGGCGTCTGCCAAACGACAAAGTCACTGCCAAACCCACCACGGATTCGAATCCGTGGGCTTGCAATCGAACTGTGAGAGAGCACCAGACGCGTAGGGTCCGCCGTGCGGACCACGAACACGAGATCGGTGGGCGACTACGTGGTGGTGGTCCGCACGGCGGACCCTACCAACGTGGAAGGAATCCGCATGGATGACGCGACAAAGCAGGTCATCGGCGCACTCAACGAAGCATTTCCGGATCTTAGCCTGGCGCCGGCTCCGCTGGTTGACCGTGGAAAAGCTGCTCCCGGAGTAGAGCAAATCTACGTACGGTTGCCGGTGGAGAGCATCTTGGACGTGATGCGTTTTCTATACCAAGACCCGCGTTGTGATTACAGGCAACTTTGCGATTTGACCTGTGTGGATTACCTGGAGTTTCCCAAGGCGAGGGATCGCTACGGCGTGATTTACTCACTGTTGAGCCATGGTCGGCAGCACCGCTTTTGGGTCAAGTGCTTTGTTAACGATCCGGAGCCCGAAGTCCCGAGCGTGACCGGTATCTGGAAGGGTGCGGATTGGATGGAGCGCGAGCTGTGGGACATGTTCGGCATCCGATTTACCGGGCACCCGGACTTGCGCCGTATTTTGACGTGGGAGGGCTTTGAGGCCCATCCGCTGCGCAAGGACTATCCCCTGCGCGGACGCGGGGAGCGCGAGGACTACCCCACGCTCACCCGCGACAGTCGGTAGTACGCCAGCGCTACGATGGTGAACAACCCGTGATACGGAGCACTCGTGATGCGTATGATAGGGGACGTGAAAGTGTAGTTAGACGGACCCACGGATTGCAATCCGTGGCCTTTGATGGGGGATTCGCGAGACGCGTAGGGTCCGCCGTGCGGACCACGAACGCGAGATTGGTGGGCGGCTACGGGGTGGTGGTCCGCACGGCGGACCCTACTTTCCGGCAAGAGAATCTGCTATGGCTGACACGATGACCGAGATTCAACCGACTGTACTGGCACCGGAGGAGCCGGGGAGCGATCTCTGGACGCTGAACTTTGGCCCGCAACATCCAGCTACCCATGGGACGTTGCGATTGGTTCTGGAGCTGGACGGCGAGCGGGTGGTGGCCTGTACGCCGCACATAGGCTACCTGCACAGCGGCTTTGAGAAGCTCGGCGAGCATCTGGATTACAACCAGTACGTCGTGGTGACCGATCGGATGAATTACATCTCGCCGATGGCCAATAACATCGCCTGGCATCACGCCTGCGAGGTGCTTTTCAACATCGAATTGACGCCGCGCTGCAAGGTGTTGCGAACGATCATCGCGGAGCTGTCCCGGATTCAGGATCATCTGTTGTGTGTGGGAACGGCGGCTCTGGACCTGGGAGCCCTCACGGCGTTTCTGTACGGATTCAACGAGCGGGAAGCAATATACGACATTTTCGAGGACATCAGCGGGGCACGTTTTACCACGAGTTACACGCGCGTGGGCGGGCTCATGCAGGACATGCCCGAGGGTTGGCCTGACAAGGTCAAAGCGTTCTGCAAGAAGCTTCCCAGCACGCTGGACGATCTGGTCTCGCTGTTGAATCGCAACCGCATTTTCGTCGAGCGGACCAAGGGCGTGGGCTTCATCAATCATGATGATGCGATCAACTGGGGCTTGACCGGACCACTGGCCCGGGCCAGCGGTGTCCGGTGGGATTTGCGAAAGAACGATCCGTATCTCTGCTATGCGGACAACTGGGACGGCCAAGGCAGCAGCGCAGTGGATTTCAAGGTGCCGATCAGTTACGGCGGCGACGTATACGCCCGCTACCTGCTGCGTCTGGAAGAGATGCGGCAGTCCCTGGCCATCATCGACCAGTTGATCGATAACATCCCGGCGGGCCAGGTCAACGTGCTTGCCGATGACAAGAAGACCCTGCCTGACAAGCGCGAAGTCTTTTTCAGCATCGAGGGGCTGATCCATCACTTTGAACAGATCATGACCAACCGAGGCCATACGCCGCCGGTGGGCGAGGCCTACGGCGCCAACGAGACCGCCAACGGCGAACTGGGGTTCTACCTGGCCAGCGACGGTGGCAAAAACCCCTATCGTGCCCGGTGCCGGCCCCCGAGCTTCATCAATTACCAGTGTTTCCCGGAGCTGGTGGTGGGGCATCAGATCAGCGACGTTGTGGCTATCCTGGGATCGCTTAACATCATCGCCGCGGAGCTGGATCGGTAGGTAGCTTCTCATGGGGATGACCCACTTACAGATCACGGTCAAGAGGCTGCCCGACAGCCGCGTAGGGTCCGCCATGCGGACCACGAACGCGAGATTGGTGGGCGGCTACGGGGTGGTGGTCCGCACGGCGGACCCTACTTTCCTTAACATCATCGCCGCGGAGCTGGATCGGTAGGTAGCTTCTCATGGGGATGACCCACTTACAGATCACGGTCAAGAGGCTGCCCGACAGCCGCAAGAGTGAGCGGCTGAGATTCCTTATTGATACCGGTGCGGTATACAGCGTCGCCCCGGCCAAGACTTTGCGAGCCCTGGGCATCAAGCCCCACCGCCGGGAGCGTTTCATCCTGGCCGACGGATCATCTATGGAGCGCGACCTCGGAGGCGCGTACTTCGAGTATCGTGGGACGGGCGGAATGGCACCTGTAGTCTTTGGGGACCCCGGAGACGCGCAGTTGCTGGGCATGACCACGCTGGAAGCGATGGGGTTGATGATTGATCCGCTTTCGCGGGACCTTCGCACGTTACCGGCGACGCTCGGCCTGGCCCATTCGCGCCATCCGTCTCTGCTGCACAAGACGACGAGGGTTGGCAAGAGGTAACGCCCGACAGCGTAATCCGAATAATGGCCTGGAAAACGATTGATCGAATACAGCCTGTCGTCGACGCCTCGGAGGGCCCGGTGCTGAGCGAGGCGGTTCGCGGGAAGATCCGCACGTTCTTCCCTCGATACGACACCAAGCGTGCCGCCCTGCTGCCGGCTTTGCACATAGTGCAGGACTCGCTCGGCCACGTGCCGTTCAAGGCCATGGTTGAAGTGGCGGAGCTGCTCGATATCCATCCGTCAGACGTTCTTGACACGATTTCGTTCTACACGCACTTTTGGACCAAGCCGCGCGGCGAGAAGGTGGTTACCGTCTGTCGAAGCATTACGTGCGAGCTGATGGGCGGCACTGCGGTCCTCGAGGCGGTCAAGGAACACCTGGGCATCGGCGAGCACGAAACCACGCCGGACGGGAAATACAGCCTGGCCACGGAGGAGTGCTTAGCCGGGTGCGATCACGCCCCTTGTCTGCTCATAAACGAGAAAAGGCACAAGCACGTGAGGGCGGCGGATGTGCCCGGGTTGCTGGCCGACGCCGCCAACGACAAGGTGTCAATGCCACGCAGCACGTTGTTCGACGCACCCGAAGATTCGGAGCACCAGGCGGCGGACAAACCCATTGAAACAACTTCGGACACCAAGGAGTCCAAGGCCGCCGATTGAAGGCGTGTCCGCATTCGGCGACGGACTTCAAGGGTTGTGACAGGTAGGATCGTTGCCAGAAAAACCCCGATGGATCAACCGCGATTCGGACGGCCGGCTTCAACTTTCGGCGGAGCTGCGCGATCGCCTGATCGGGCTGGCGGTGTTGTACGTGCTGTTCTTTGCGGCGTTCTTCGACCACGCGAGACTATGGCAGCCGGGCCGGCTGCTGCAATGGGACAGTCATCACGTCGCCGAGGCCAAGTCCTGGCTCAATGGTCGGGCCGATCTGCCCGCCCGGATTTGGGACACCGCCGTGATCGACGGGCGGTTCTTCAATGTGTTCCCACCGATGATGACTTTCGTCTCGGCGGTTTGCCTGTTGGCAAGTCCGGAGGGGGTTCCGTTCACGGTGCTGTCGGCGCTGTTCGTGCTTCCCATTCCGGGACTGGCTTACCTGTTGTTCTTACGGCGCTGCGCCACTGTTGTCGGGGCGGTAGTGATGGCCTGCATCTTTGTGCTGGGCACTTCGGAGTTCCTGATAATCTGGCGGGTCACGCAGTCCGCCAAGGCCTGCCAACTCAACAACGCCGTCACACAGTTGGGGCTGCTGATCTTTCTGATCGACTACTACGGCCGGCGGCGTTTCTGGCTGGGTGGAATGGGGCTGCTGGTCATGGGTTGGGCCCGGTTCACCATGCTGGCGTTCCTGGTGCCGTATCTTTGGGGTCTGCGGGAGCGGGCCTGGTCGAAGGGCCTGCTGGGCGGAGCGGCGTTCTGCGTAGTGCTTTTGGCGGTTCCGGCGGTGGTGAACACCGTACGGTTCGGCCATCCGCTGGAAATCGGGTTCCAACAGATCTACCAGGGGCGGCAGGACGATCCCGCGGATTGGCTGGCCCGGGACGGCGGCAAGGCGCTGTTTTCGATTCGCTATGTGCCGCGCAATCTGTATTGGATGAATCTGGGGTTTCCCGAGATCACCAGGCACCGGGCCGGTTGGCGATGGAAGCCGTCGGT
>JAZGDL010000177.1:0-3313 GCA_036477795.1 Phycisphaerae bacterium | reverse complement strand
CCATTCCGGTGAGCACGTTGCGCTCGTGCCCTTTGATCCGAACCAGATCCTGGAGCGTCGTCCCGTACGCAGCCGTTGCGCACAGCGCAACTATCGCGCTGGCAATTGCCCCCGTCGAACGCCGTTTTGCCCTTGGCATGCGGACCTCCTGTCCATTGGCGGTTAGTCTCGACAACGCCTTGCAAACCGCGGGCCTAGCCACAGAAAAGGGCTGCTTCGATAGTGTCCTAATATGCATTAGACGGGGATTGCCGCGGAAAGGGATAGTTGCTCCACGACCCTATCAGATGCCGAAAACCGAGGGCTTGCTGCGGCAGGCGGGTGTGGTCTGTACGATTAGTCCCATCTCGCCTCGAGCCTATTGCTATTATATCAAATATGAGATAAAATAGAGGTCAGGCGTGCCGATTACTGAAGTGAGGTTTTATCAAGAAGCAGACGGCACTGTCCCGGTCATGGAGTGGATGAATGGGCTCCCTAAGAAGGTTCGTAATAAATGCCACGCCTACGTGAATCGACTGACGGCGGAAGGGCATGAGTTGCGACGGCCGACTGCCGCTCCATTGCGAGACAAGATTCGTGAACTGCGGCCTAGGTATCAAGACGTTCATTACCGAATTCTCTACTTCTTTTACGGCCAAGGAGTGGCAGTGCTCGCCCACGGGTGCATAAAGGAGGGAGCGGTTGCCGATACCGACATAAATCTCGCAATTAGGCGTAGAACGAAATACATCGAGGACCCTACGGCACATACATACACGGATGAAGGTGGGGAGGGGGACTGACCAAATGACTCGTAACGCTTCTCACATTCTGCATCGAAGGATCGAAGATGACCAGGAGTCACAACTCCAGGTCCAACTTGCAACGATCTGTGCGAAGATCGCGGAAGAGGTGTATGACGCGCGGCAGCGGAGCGGGATGACCCAGGCGGCCTTGGCGACATTGATCGGTACAAGTCAATCTGCAATTGCGAGAGTAGAGGATGCCGACTATGACGGGCATTCCATCAAGACCATTGCAAAAATAGCTGTCGCCCTTGAGTTGGACGTTGCAGTCAAGTTCCGCGACAACGATTACCAACCCATCGACTTCGATGTTACTGCTGGTGATCTGGAGGTACCGAGAACGAGTTTGGCGTCGTCAGAAGAATCCTTTGTGATTATTGAGAGTTCAACCTATGGCGAAAAAGAAATCCAGCAAAAAATCCAAGCCGTCTAAGAAGCCGCCTGTACAGGCCAAGACAAGAACGGTCAATATTGAGGACTACCAGGCGACCTATTCTCCTGACGTTGCAACCGTCTGGATTGATCGTACAGAGATTCTGGTTAGGGAAAATCCTGAGGTGGTTTTCTTGCGATTTGAAACGGCTGTAACTGGCCCCAATATCAGGCAAGAGGTTTGCCGGTTGTGTATGTCCAAGAAACATGCACAGAGTATTGTTGACATAATGAGTAAGAGCCTGAACTACACGCCGAAGGTATAAGACTCGCCTAAAGGCAAGAAAAAGTGACCGACGGTTTACCAGCTCGTCCGTTCGTCAAATCAAGAGATCGCAGCCGTCGCCAAACAATGCCTTGTTTACAGTGCGAAATGGCTTGCGTCCGTCCCCTTCTGCACACTGAATTGGCGGTATTGTCCAGATAGCTCAGCGTCCGAATGGGACGATCGAGCATCACTCGAGCATCACTCAAGCACCTCCAAGCCAAGTAAATAACGCTAGGACGCTACCTCCGATTCGCCGATCACGTGCGCCGTTTCCGTACAATCTCTCCATGGATCACGCCAACGCCCACCCCCCCGACCGGCTGGATCGACTCGGCCTGATCGCAGGCCCGCTGGCGGTGCTCATCCTGTTCGTGTGGTTCGCCGGCTGGACCGGACCCGCGCGGCCGCAGGCAGGGGTCTCGGCGATCATCGTGCTGCTCAGCTCGGCCCCATGGGTGCTCGGGTGGCTCGTCGGGGCGTTCGGGCTCGGCTGGCCGTTGCAACGGCTGCTCGATCCCCGGGGTGACGACCCGTTCGTGGTGCAACTCGGGCTGGGTGTAGCGGCAATGCTGATTATCGACGCCGCCCTCGGCGCACTCGGCGCACTGCAATGGGGCGGATCGATCGGGGCTTGGACGCTGCTGCTGACCGGCATCGCCCTTGCCATCGTGCAGCGGCGTTACCCGGCCCCCGCCGTCGACCGCACGCCCTCGTCTTTGCCGTGGCTCGTTTGGATGGCGGCGCCCGCGCTGGCGGTGCTGTTGCTGGCCGCCTGCTCCGCCCCCGGCTGGCTGTGGGCGTCGGAGTTCGGCGGGTACGACGCCCTGAGCTATCACCTCCAACTCCCAAAGGAATGGATGGCCCTGGGCCGCATCGAGCCGCTGACCCACAACGTCTACAGCTATCTGCCGGGATACGTCGAGGCTGCCTACTACCACCTCGCGGTGTTGGTTGGCGATCCCATGCAAGCCGTGTACGCCTGCCAACTCCTGCACGCGGCGATGGCGGTGCTGACGGCGGTCGTGGTCGCTCGCCTCGTCAGCCGGATGGTCGGTCGCTCCGTCGCTCGTCCGGTGGGAGCCGTGACGGCGGTCCTTCTCATCGGCACGCCTTGGGTCGTTGTCGTCGGTTCGCTTGGCTACAACGAGATGGCGGTGACCCTGCTCCTGGCCATCGCTCTTTCCATCCTGCTCGCGCCGTCGCCGACAACATGGCAACACGGGGTAATCCTGGGGCTGCTGACTGCGGCGGCCTGCGGCGCCAAACTCACTGCGGCCGGCTTCGTCGTCCTACCCCTCGTGCTCGTGGCGCTGTTCACCATTGCCCGGCGACGCTGGCTGGGCGTGATCGTCCCCGCCGGTGTCGCCGGACTGTTCGGGTTGCTGCCGTATCTGCTCCGCAACTGGATCTATTCTGGCAACCCCGTCTTCCCGTTCATGACCGGGATCTTTGGTTCGGCCCATTGGTCGCAGGACCAAGTCGGTATCTGGATCGCCGGCCACGTCTCCGGCTCGCCGATCGGTCCGCGGCTTATCGAACTGTGGAACCAACTGTGGCGATTTGGACTCGGCCCCAACCCCAGCCCGTCGGAGCCGTGGTCCCCGCAGTGGTCGCTGCTGCCCTGGCTGGCCGCGGCAAGCCTCATGTTCTGTCTCACCATTCCCAGCGTCCGGCGGGTCACGGCGCAGGTCGCGGTCATACTCACAGCGCAAGTCCTGTTCTGGCTTGCACTTACCCACCTCAAATCGCGATTCCTCCTGGTCGGCGTCGTCGGGGCCACCCTCAGCATCGCCTTGGCCCTTGGCCTTATCCTGCCCGCCCTCCA
>JAZGDL010000176.1:0-2129 GCA_036477795.1 Phycisphaerae bacterium | reverse complement strand
GCGACTTCGGCTATTTCCCCACCTACACCTTGGGTGCGCTGGCCGCGGCCCAGTTGTTCGCGGCCGCGACCGGGGCCGGTCCCGCCATCCTTTCCGGCATCGGCAAGGGTGACTTCGCGCCGCTCCTGGCCTGGCTAAGGGCCAGCGTACACGGTTGGGGCTCGAAGCTTTCCACCCGGGAGGTCTTGACCCGCGCCACGGGCGAGCCGCTCGGCACCGCCGCGTTTACGCGCCACATCCGGGCCAGGTATCTGAGCTAGCCGGACAGGCGCTTCCGCTCGCCGGCGCGCCTCCGGAAATACGCCGACATAGGGATTTCCTAACCTCCGTTAGTGCGCCGATATCGACCAGGGTGAGTAATCCCCGAGGTATCACGTCGTCGTCTTTGTGGGCGATCCAAAGAAGCCTTCCCCAAATAGGTGGAGGGCGAGCGTCCTTCAAAAGGGTGGACGATGATGCACGCGCTCAACACCGTATGGAATTTCTTAGAAAGGAACTGCACGTCTGACGCCGATTCGGTGGATCAACGGCGCCACAAGGTGACGCTTGTCGTACTAACCGCGATCTGCGTGATCGCCAGTGTCATATGGGGAACGCTCTATTACGCGGTTCTAGGCCCGACAATCACCGTTCTCATCACGTTCGGATTCACCTTGGTCGTTGGAGCGGCGCTTCTCGTTTTTTTCTTGGCCAAGAATTTCGCCCTGCTCCTTTACCCGTTCATTTTTATGATCCTGTGGAACCCCATTGCCATGCAATGGAGCCTGGGCGGGTTTGCCGCCTCCGGGGTGCTGATGACCTGGTCGCTGTTGGCGCCCTTTTGCGCCCTGATGTTCCAGGGCATCCGAGCCGCGGTGTGGTGGTTCGTGGCTTACCTTGGTCTTCTCGCCGTCTCCCTTTTATTCGACGGTCAGATCACCCAGTGGGCCGTGCCGGTCTCCCACACAACGTCGATGCTGTTTTTCGGCATGAATATTATCGGGCCTTCATTGGCGATCTTTCTTTCGATGATGTACTTCGTTCATGCGTTTCAGCGCGAACACGACAGATCGGAAAAACTGCTGCTCAATATTTTGCCCAGGCCGATAGCTGAGCGGTTGAAAGAAGGCGAGGAGACAATTGCCGACGGATTTGCCGACGTGACAATCATGTTCGCCGACATTGTCGATTTCACCGGGTTATCCGCGCGGACGACGCCGCAGGAATTGGTCATGCTGTTGAACAAAGTTTTCTCAGCCTTCGACCGTCTGGCGCAATCGCATGGCTTGGAAAAGATCAAGACGATCGGGGATGCCTACATGGTGGTTGGCGGATTGCCTAAGCCGAAGGCAAACCATGCGGACGCGGTCGCAGAAATGGCCTTGGATATGCATTCGGAAACCGAGCGGCTGGGAAAAGAGCTCGGGGTGCCCCTCGCCCTAAGAATCGGAATCAACTCGGGACAGGTTGTGGCGGGTGTGATCGGGGAACAGAAGTTCGCGTACGACCTCTGGGGAGATTCCGTCAACGTCGCCAGTCGAATGGAGTCCCAAGGTGTGGAGCATTCAACTCAATTGACCGAAAGCGCTTACCAGAGATTGAAGAAGAACTACCTTTGCGAGCCGCGTGGGATCATCGACGTCAAAGGCAAGGAAAGGATGAAGACCTATTTTCTGAGGGGGAGGCGACAACGGTCTGGGCAATCCGATCTCGGACCGGCGGCGATCTCCGCTTAGGGCGCCTAGAGCAATATCCGAAGGATTGAACCGGCGGGGTTCAATTACTTCGGCCCACCGGATAAAATTGCTCTACTCTTCAAGATGCTAGAGCAGCTTTATCCGTTCAGGGGTCGCCGAAAGCGATTCCACCTGAACGGATGCTGCTCTAGTTGACGCGGGGCGGTTCGGCCCACGAACCTCCTCAATTACCACCGTCGAGGCCCGTGCTGCCGTAAAGCCACTCCAGGCTTCGGTAATGGTCCTCCGGCGTCTTGCCGCGTAGCACCGCATTGCGCACCAGCCGTTGCGCCCCGTCGGGGTGGTAGATGTAGTCCCCCATCAGGCGCGAGGACATCTGCACCCGCGCCGTGCGCACCACGCGCTCGGTCCGGTAGGCTTCGAACGCCGCCTCGAAGTCGCCGCCGTACTTTT
>JAZGDL010000175.1:0-8244 GCA_036477795.1 Phycisphaerae bacterium | reverse complement strand
TCTGAGTTCAACCGGTCAGTGCAACACTCGAGTGAAGTTTATCTGCTGGGGTGCAAAACCCCAATGTTTTGCGGGGTCGTTGGTTCAAGCGTAAGGCGACAGCATTCAGCTCTGCTTGAGAGTGAAGGGAGAGATCGGTGCCTTTCGGAAAATACTGACGCAACAAACGGTTGGTGTTCTCGTTGGTCCCGCGTTGCCACGGACTCTGCGGATCACAGAAGTAGACGCGCAGATTGGTGGCGAGGGTAAAACGCTTGTGTTGGGCCAGTTCCATGCCCCGATCCCACGTCAAGGACCGTCGGAGTTCGGACGGAAGGTTCTTGACGCGCTTCGTGAGTGCTGCTACCACGGTGTCGGTGTCCTTGCCAGCTACTTTGACCAACAGCGTAAACCGAGACTGGCGTTCCACGAGCGTCGCGATATGGGAGTTCTTCGAGCCCGCGATCAGGTCACCCTCCCAATGCCCGGGGACGGCACGGTCCGCTACCGAGGCGGGGCGGTCGCGGATCGAGACGCCGTCAATGATTCGAGCGCGCAGCTGCCCTTTCGTCGTCGCCGACTTCGCGTGACGCATCACGCGCCGCGATCGCAGATGCGTGAGTAACTCGCGTTTCAGGACGCCGCGCGCCTGGATAAACAGACTGCGATAAATGGTTTCGTGGGACACGCGCAAAGTTTCGTCATGGGGAAACGCCCGTTTGAGCCACCCCGCTATCTGTTCGGGCGACCACTCCAGCCGCAACCGTTGGGCGACGAGGCGTTGCAACCGCCTGTTGTTGGCCAACAGACAGCGTTTCGGGCGGCGGGCCCGCTCCCAGGCCGCCGCATCCGCGTCGGCCGCGCGGTACGCCGTGCGGCCTCCATGCCGCGCAATCTCACGACTCACCGTCGATGGTGCTCGGCCAATCGTTGCGGCAATGTGCCGCATCGAACACCCGGCCGCGAGGCCGCGGGAGATCTCCTCACGTTCGTGAACGGTCAGCGCGAGACGCGAGCGTCGACGTCGCGCTGGGCGGATGCCCCCGTGCGTCCGTAATACCCCGAACACCGATGCTGCATGCTTATCGAGCGCGCGACCGATGTCACTTAACGACTCACCGTGTTTCCACCGTTGCCACAATTCTGCTTTCTGTGTCGCAGAAAGACCGGGACGTCCCATCCGTGCCATGAACAACACCCTCCGAATCGGTAGATGAATGCAGGGTGTTGCATCGACTCGTTGAATCTACCGTTCCTTTGTGTGCCATGGTTGTTCGGGGTAGGTTGGGTATGAGTTTCGTATTCCCTAAGAAGGCACTGAGCGGATCGTATCTTGATGAGCTGCCCGCAGGCGGTTTGCAGCTTCGTTAGGACGGCGCCGGCGCGAAAGCGGCCCAGTTCTCGCGCGACGCCGCAATTGTCCGGCCCCCATCCATGGTAGCATCACCCGATGCCCAAATCAGGAGAAGGACATGCCTACCATCAAGGTTCGCAAGAACGGTCCCTACCTCATTACCGGTGCGGTCGAGCTCACAGACCACGAAGGCAACCCAATAGCGGCGAGGGAGAACTTTGTGTTGTGTCGCTGCGGGCACTCGAAGACGAAGCCGTTCTGTGACGGGTCGCACAAAGGGGTCGGGTTTGACGATGAGAAGTGCTAGAAGGGAGGGAGCCGTCTAGTCCGCATCGCCGGATGGGCGCTCGAACCCGAATTCACGGCTGTTCCTTGACATGTCGGGCACGGTTGTCGGATCGAGCAGCCGCGCCCCCGTCATCTCGTGTCGACACGTGGCACATGGACATCGGAGACGCAGTTCACGGGCCGGATAGTGCCCGATGTGATCGCTGCTTCAGGCGATACAATCTCGCGATCGTGGCGGTCGATGCGCTCTGGGATGGGGTTGTGGATCACTCGATACACTCCTCACAAGGCCCCGCCCTCGGCGCTCACGCTCCACGCCCGCGCGCCACTTCCCTTTCTTCGCCCCCCTCGAAGTAGGCATAGTTTTTCTTGGTGTATGTGGCCCACTTTTCGGGTACATCCTCTTCGGGGAAGATCGCGGTCACAGGGCACTCCGGCTCGCACGCGCCGCAGTCAATGCACTCCTCGGGGTGAATGTAGAGCTGGTCCGCCCCCTCGTAGATGCAGTCGACCGGACATACATCCACGCACCCTCGATCGAGAAGATCGATACACGGCTCCGCGATGATGTAGGTCATCGTTTCTCAGCACCCGAGCAGAGAAGCTCTCTACGACACGTCAACTTGGATCTCCTCGCCGTTGACAACCACGGTGTAGGAGGCACGCTCTCCCCGGCCGGCGGGCCCACAACTTGCCCCGTTGTCACATCGAACTGGGCGCCGTGCAATGGACAGGTGACGACCGTCCCGTCCAGATCGCCCTCCCCCAGAGATCCACCCCGATGCGTGCATGTCCCCCCGATCGCGTGAATCGTCCCACCCACGTTGAAGATGGCCACGGCCTGGCCGTCCGCATCAACATGACGGCACGCCCCAGGCGGCAGATCGCTCAGTGTCGCGACTGTGATCGGGTTACCCATCAGATCAAATCTCCTTCGACAACGTACTGTATCGATCGCACCCCGGTCTGGCAGTGCATTATGATCTCCTTGTGTCCGTCCAGCTGGTTCAATCGTTTGGGCAGCCGACCCAGCGGAATGAGCGTCACTTTGGGAATATAGTAGCGTAACCAAACCTATTTTACCTGGGCGGACTGGTCAAGTTAGTTTGGAAACGCTACTATTTCAGCATGAGGAAGGACTCGAAATGAGCGCACGGGCCATCGCGGAGCTGGTGGTTCAGCTGGGGCGAATCACCCATGGCCATGGGTACACTGACCGGCTCACCCCCGCCCAGTGGAGCGCGCTGCGGTACCTGTCGCGGGCCAACCGGTTCTCGCGCACGGTGTCGGCGTTCGCGGAGTACCATGCCACGACCCGGGGCACGGCGTCGCAGACGGTCAAGGGCCTGGTCGCGCGGGGCTATCTCAGCCGAACACGGTCGCGACGTGACGGACGCAGCGCGCGCCTGGAGGTGACCGACAACGCGAGGGCCATTCTCGCGCGCGATCCCTGCGAGGATATCGTGCGCGCCGCAGGTGCGTTGCCCGCGAGCGCCCGCGGCCACTTGGCCACCGGCCTTGAACGATTACTTGGTCACCTGGTGCAAGCACGCCGCACGCGGCCGTTTGGCGCCTGCACATCCTGCGCGCACTTGGCAGAAGGCTGCTGCCGGGAAGGAAAACCCGGCTTTGCATGCGCCTTTTTCGGCGAACCGCTTGAAGAGACCGAGCTAGAGCAGATCTGTATCAACTTTCAGCCGGGCAAGGACTCGGCCGTGAAGCGCGCCTTCAGCGGAAGGCTCGCGCCATGAACCCGTCGCTATCCTCAGCGATCGTCGCCGAACGTAAATGCATCGTTGACGGGGTCATTCGGTCACTGGACGGAGTGACGAACGTGGAAGTTGAGTTGGTGTGAAGTCTTTGTGGACCCGGGACCGCATCGATCCGAAGGTTGGGGCCTTCATATGTTACTGAGACGTTCATTTCGGCTCGTATGAGAAGCTCCCGAAGACTTGCGGGTGCGAACAGGCGGGGACTAGGAGGCCAAGAATGAGAACGTTTCGATACGATCCAGCAATGGTTCAGCCGATGCGAGACGAACTCACGCAGATAGGCTTTGAGGAGCTGCTGACACCCGAAACCGTGGACGAGACACTCTCCACAGCTGATGGCAGCGTGCTCCTGGTGGTGAACTCGGTGTGCGGCTGCGCAGCCGGAGCAGCACGCCCCGGACTTAGGCTCGCGCTGGAACACCCCACGCGCCCCGACCGACTCACGACCGTATTCGCTGGCATGGAGACCGACGCCGTGGAGCGCGCCCGTAGTTACTTCGTGGGCTATCCGCCTTCGTCACCGCAGATGGGGCTCTTCAAGGACGGCCGGCTGATGTACATGCTCGAACGGCAGGACATCGAGGGACGGCCGGCGGAGGCGATCGCGGCGGATCTCAGGGCCGCGTTTGACCAGTATTGCAGGGTCGTGCCGTAGCCGTTGGTCGTGACCCGCGACCAGGGTGGTAGGAGAGTGCATCGCGGGCCGGGTGCGAGCGTTTTGCGACGTGAAGTGGCCAAGGCAACCGCGGTCGCGTGCGCTGGTGAGGACTCTGCTCGGGTGGAGATCGTCGAACCGGCTGATCGGGCAATCGTCAACAGCCGTGACGTTCGCGTCGTGCTCGCCGCCGCTGGTGTCGAGATTGTGCCCGCCAGCGAGGAGCGATCAGGCACCGCTCACCACCTCTTGTTCATAGACACGGCACTCACCCCACCCAGCGACTCAATTCCCGCAGGAATAACGGCCATCGCTCATCTAGGCCGCGGCCAGACAGAGTTTGCGGTCCAGGAACTGGCGCCCGGCGCGCACCGAGCGATAGCCGTTCTCGCCGACTGGGCCCATCTGCCGATGGATCCACTCGCTACTGACACAGTCCGGTCTACGGTAGGGCCATAAGCGGGCCGGCTACAGGTATGCGCGCCGTTCGTTACCACGGGCCGAAGCGGCCGTTGCAGTTAGAGGAAGTTCCCCTTCCGACTCCTGAACCGGGCGAAGTGGTCGTACAGGTCAAAGCAGCCGGTCTCTGCCATACGGAGCTGCATTTCTTGTCCGGCCTCTTGGACCTGGGAGTACAGCCAGTGACGCTCGGTCACGAAGTGGTCGGCCGCGTGGCGCAGGTCGGATCCGGTGTGACCGACCTCGAGGAAGGGCAGCGGGTGATCGTCTATTACTACGTGGGCTGTGGACGGTGTCGGCACTGTCTTGTGGGTGACGAGAACCTGTGTGGGGCGCTCGTGGCAGAATACGGATTTGTTTCGGACGGCGGGTTTGCCAGCGCGCTCGCGGTCCCGGCCCGAAACTGCATCCCGCTCCCTGACCACCTGAGTGATGAGGCGGCGGCCCCGATAGGGTGTAGCGTCACGACGGGGATCCACGCAATGAACCTGGCCCGGGTCGCACCGGGGAGTGTTGTGCTGGTGTACGGGATCGGCGCCGTGGGCCTTGGCATCGTCCAACTTGCGAAGCGCGCCGGCGCTGAGGTGATTGCCGTGAGCCGAACACCTGCCAAACTCGAGAAAGCGATGTCTCTTGGAGCCGCTCACGCGATCGATGCAACGGGTGATTCCGTTGCGGAGCGGGTGCGCGATATCACGGCAGGGCACGGCGCGGACGTTGTCATGGAGCTGGTCGCCACCACAGTCACCATGGAGGAGAGTACAAAAGCGATTGCTAAGCGAGGTCGGCTCGTCTTCATCGGCTACTCGGAGGATAGTTACACCGTCCATCCCATTCAGCTCGTCATCGCTGAAGCGAGTGTGATGGGATCCGTGGGGAACACGCTCGCGGAGCTCAAACAGGCTGTCGAGCTCGTCTCACGCGGAATTGTCACGACGGTGGTTGATCGCACCCTGCCGCTTGATGAGTTCCAGCAGGGAATCGATGCGCTAACACGCGGCGAGCCTGTGGGGAGGGTGGTCTTCTTACCCTAGCGGACCGGAGCGACGAGGACACGATGTTGCTCTGCAGGAAGTGTCACAGCAGAAGCGGCTGCACCAACGCTGAGTGGTGCAAGATGAAGTTCACCTTCGGTCCTGTTTCATATGGGATATGTGAAATTTGTCATAACAGGGATTTCAAGGGGGCGAACGCTGATGCACGGCAGGCGTGCGTTGAGTGTACGTCATGCCATTACTCCAGGCCATCAGACGCGGCAAGGCATTAGCCCCATGGTTCAGGGGTCAAGACAGCCGCCGTTGAGCAGACCCCGACGACCGAGCGTATCGCGCGCCGTGCCCGCCTCGCCGCCCTTCCGATCAGGAGCTTCGCTCTTTTTACCGAGTCAACAAACTCCTCACGTCACAGCAATGGTGGATCCTGCTTCGCATCCTTCAGGAGGTTCGGCGGGCTGGCGCCACCGGCTCCTCCAACGGGCAATAAGCTTTACCGGATGAGTACGCTTTCGACCGTCTTCGCCTATCACGAGGGTACCAAGCATCAATTCGACAGGTATGCGCGTTCGCTGGGGTTCATGGACTGGGCGAATCAGCCAAATGCGTTTCGGTATTACCAGGGTGCGAATGAGACGCAATTAGAGTTGGACCGTGAGCCGCCAGCGCTTGTGTTTGACCGAATCTACGAGCCCAACGCCGCGCCGCCTGCAGCGGTCGACCTCGGCAGCGTGGCGGACTTGTTTCGATACAGCTTGGCATTGACGGCCTGGAAGCAGGCCGGGACAAGCCGCTGGGCGCTGCGGGTGAATCCGTCCAGCGGGAATCTGCATCCGACCGAGGCTTATGTGTTGCTCGAATCAACGGCGAGTGAGGAGGAATCTCCAACACTTTACCACTACTTGTCGGAGACACACCGTTTGGAGCGCCGGGTGTCGTTCTCTCAGGACATTTGGAATTCGCTCATGCGGGACTTGCCTGCCGGATCGTTCCTGGTGGGCCTCAGTTCCGTCATTTGGCGAGAAGCATGGAAATACGGCGAACGGGCATTTCGCTACTGCCAGCACGACATGGGGCATGCCGTGGCGGCGCTGCGGTTTTCTGCCGTGCTCTGTGGTTGGCGGCTCAAGCTCGTCTCAACCTGGTCGACGGATCACGTGGCCGCACTGCTGGGCTTGGATCGACAGGAAGAATTCCTTGACGAAGAGCGGGAGGAAGCGGAATTGCTCGCCGTGGTGATGCCCAACACCTCTGATGCGAAGGTTGAGGCAAGGTTTCCACCACCCGCCGAGACAACAATCGCGGAGATCCGCACCGCACAGTGGTACGGTCAACCTAACCGGCTCAGTCGCGAACACGTTGCCTGGCCGGTTATCAACGAAGTCGCTACGGTGACGCGGATGCCGCGGGATGTGCCTCTGGACGTACTGCCGCATGAGTTGGTTGATCATTGCCGGCCGTCCGGGCCGGTACCGGACGTTGATGCCCGGCGGATCATTCATCAACGTCGCAGTTGCCTGGCACTGGACGGTCGAAGCACCGTCTCGCGAGACGTGTTTCTGCAGATTGTTGCCCGCACGTTGCCGGGACGGCACCCGCCCTGGGACGCGCTGTACTGGCCGACGACCATTCATCTGGCGTTGTTCGTTCACCGGGTCGATGGCGTTGCGCCCGGGCTTTACCTGTTGGTTCGAGATCCGAACAAAAAGGACCTGCTCAAGCAGGCGATACGCGAGACGTTTGTCTGGCAGGAGCTTTCAGGTCTGCCAACCGACTTTCCTCTGTATCTGTTGATCGAGTCCGACTGTCGCAACGACGCTCGCGCGGTGAGTTGTCATCAGGACATTGGCGCCGACGGTTTCTTCAGCCTCGGCATGATTGCAGAGTTCGCCGATCCGATTCGGCAACATGGGGCCTGGTTTTACCGCAACCTGTTCTGGGAGGCAGGCATGATCGGCCAGGTCCTGTATCTGGAAGCCGAAGCAGCCGGCGTCCGCTCCACGGGGATCGGATGCTACTTTGATGACCCCGTTCATGAGATCTTAGGGCTGGCCGATAACCAATTTCAAAGCCTGTACCATTTCACTGTGGGTGTCCCGGTCGAAGACCATCGCTTGCAGACCTGGCCACCGTATTTTAGCGCGGAATGACAGACCAACTCAGCCGTTTCCATCCTTTCAAGTGCTTCTTTCGACTCTCTTCGGCGAGAACTCATCACCGTTGCGTCGTAATGTGGGCTGGTGCTTGGGGTCGTTGCACCAACCGATATGAAGGGCACCTCGAATCACGTTCTCAATCTGCCTTAACATGTGAGCGCAACACGCGGGAATTTAGTGACTGCGTCAAAAAGGGCGAAGCTCCGGATCGAGATGCGTGAGCCGTGAGGCGAGTCATTGAGCAAGAGACGCTGGAATGGGTGGCGGGTCAGTTTGCCGAGGTGGTCGCCGAGCGGATGGCGACCGTAGGTTAATCGGGAGCCGCAAGGCCGGAGAACCGTGTAGATTAGCTGTATGACGACACCAATTGAGGTCACCGCCCAGCCGATCGACGACTCCCGGTGCGAGTTCGTGTTGAGCGAACCGATCGCGGGCGAGGCAGACAGTTCGGATTCGCCGGTTGCGCAGGCAATTCTCAAGGTGCCCGGCATCTGCGAGGTGGCCATTGCCGGCAACGTCGTGACGGCGGTCAAAGACGATGAGAGTTTACCATGGCGTGCCCTCGAGCCGCAGGTGCGCTATGCCGTCA
>JAZGDL010000174.1:0-4355 GCA_036477795.1 Phycisphaerae bacterium | reverse complement strand
GGCAATGTTCTTTCCGGCAACGGGGGCAGCGGTGTTTTTGCAGAGTACGTGACCAACACGGTCATCCAAGGGAACATCATCGGACTCGACGCAATCGGAACAACACCTATTCCGAACGTTTTCCATGGTGTCGAGTTGAAGGACCATTGTACGGACAACCAAATCGGCGGCACGACGAGCGGAGAGGAGAATCTGATCGCCCACAACGGCGGTAACGGCGTCCTGTTGCAGGAGGAGGGTACGGATCGCAACGTTGTGCGAGGAAACCTGATCTGGGGCAACGGCGAAGAGATTCTGGCTTTGTGGCATTGTGCTAATGGCGGGCGAATCCCAACGACCATCGAGTCGACATCCCCGCTCGGTGTGACCGGCACAGTCGATGCCCCCGATGGCAGCGTGGTCGATGTGTACCACGGGCAGTCAGATGAACCGGAGACTTATCTGGGATCGAGCACAGTTTCAGGCGGCATGTATAACTTCTCTGGAGCGGTTCCAGCGGGCGGGACAGTCTGCGTGGCGGCGACGACGCCGGAGGGGAACACGTCGGAATTCGTCTGTGATGTCATCGCTTCGCCTCCGACAATGACGCCTCACCGCGGCGACCTGATTGTGTCCGACGTGGGCGGTGAATACTTACTGCTGATCGACCCTGCGACGGGGAACCGCTCGATTCTGGTCGGCGTCGAGGTCGGTGAAGGACTACGACCCTATCGGCCGGCGGGACTCGGACTGCGTTCGATCAATCGCATCCTCGTCGGCGATCCGTTGTCTACTGTTTCGTACCAGGCATCGCCGTGGACGGGTAACCGTGAGATTGTCGGTGGTTGCCCCGTGGGCAACTCCATGCGACCGACAGGAGTTCTTCTGACCCAGGATCGTAGCCAGCTGTTGGTCGCCGACTGGTTCCAGGATGCGATCATCATGGTGGACCTCGAAACCGGATTGGATCAGATCATCAGCGGCCCGGGTGTTGGAAGCGGCCCCAATTTCGGGTCACCGCTGTTCATGGCGTGGCGGGACGAGGGCAGAATCTACGTGACGGGCGGCAGCGCTCTGTTGAGCGTCGACGTAGCTACCGGAAACCGGGAGATCGTTAGCGGCCAGGGCGTCGGTTCGGGCCAGAGCTTTTCGAATCCAACCGGCATCGTGGTGGAAGATGAAAACTCCGTTCTCGTATTGAACCGCGGCAACTCCCCGGCATTGCTTCGCGTTGATGTCGTCAACGGGGACCGCACAACGCTGCTTGAAGGATTTGGAGATCCGGTGGGCATGAGCTACGACCTTGACCACGAATCCGTCTTTGTCGTGGATCAGGGGGCGCGATCCATATTCAAGTTCGATCCAATCGACCTGACCGTTGAGTTGGTATCGAGTGGTTTCACCGGCACGGGTGACCCTCTGTTGACGCCGGTGGACGTGGTCGTCTGGCCCTTTAGCTTTGGAGACCACGACAACGATGGCGATTGGGACTTCGCAGATTTCGCCGGGCTCCAACGCTGTTTCTCCGGCGATTGCGCTCCGGACTGCACTATGGCCGTTTCCCCCGAATGCGAGACGTTTGATTTTGACCGAGACGGAGATGTAGGCCTGACGGACTACCAGCAGTTCGAGGCCCAAGTTGTCGGTGCCCAGGGTTGAGCCGTTTCAGAAAAATGCCCCCACATAGTTCGAGAGGACGGAGCAAATCGCTGCATCCCTCTGGAGGGCATTGAGCCAAAGCGACCATACTGCTACCGTCTAGCCCTATGACTTTGCTCCACCTGCAACCCGTCGACGGGCCCGTCCACGCGACCGTGGAGATTCCGGGCTCCAAGAGCCTGACCAACCGTGCTCTTGTGATGGCTGCCCTGGCAGACGGCACTTCGATCCTGTCCAACGCCCTGTTCGCCGAAGACACCGAGCACATGATCGCGACTCTGGAGGCATCGGGCTTCGCCATCGCGGCTGACCCCGGGAAGAGCCGCGTCGAAATCACCGGTCGCGGCGGTCATGTTCCCGAGACGGTGGCGGAGCTGTTCTGCGGTAACTCGGGCACGACTTTGCGGTTCTGCACGGCGCTTGTCGCGTTGGGATACGGTCGCTTTCGGCTTGATGGTGTCAAGCGGATGCGCGAGCGGCCTATCAGCCAACTGGTCGATGCCCTCCGCGTGCTCGGTGCCGGGGTGGAATTCCACGGCCGGGAGGGCTACCCGCCGCTGACGGTCCATGCTCAGGGACTCACCGGCGGCACCGTCACCTTCAAGAATCCCGCCTCCAGCCAGTTCATCTCCGCTTTGCTGATGGCGGCACCCGCTGCAGCCAACGATGTGCTGATCGACGTGGCCGGACCGCTGGTCAGCGCTCCGTACGTGAGCATGACCACCGCGTTGATGGGCGTCTTCGGAGCGACGGCGATCGAGGAGGTGCAGCCGCAGCGGTCCCGTTTCATTGTCCCGGCCCCGCAACCCTACCGCGCGGTCAACCTTGAGATTGAACCGGACGCGTCAAATGCGTCTTATTTCCTGGCGGCGCCTGCCGTCGCGGGCGGGGAAGTCACGGTGACGGGCATCGGCACTTCCAGTATCCAGGGTGACGCCCGGTTCGTCGACGTGCTGGAGATGATGGGCTGCTGCGTGGAGCGAGCGGTTGACTGTCTGACCGTACGAGGGCCGGGCGCTGGCGAGAAGCTGCGACCGCTGAACGTCGATCTAAACGATATGCCGGACATGGTCCAGACCGCCGCCGTGCTGGCCCTTTTCGCCGACGGGCGGAGCGTCTTACGCAACGTAGCCAACCTTCGCCTCAAGGAGGCCGATCGATTGTCCGCACTGGCCCATGAGCTGACCGCGTTGGGGGCGGGTGTGGAGGAGCACCCCGACGGACTGGCCATCGAGCCTCCCGGTCGCTTTCAAGCGGCGGCCATCAACACCTACGATGATCACCGCATGGCCATGAGCTTCGCGCTGGCGGGTCTGGCGGTGGAGGGGATCGTGATTAACGATCCTGAATGCGTGGGTAAAACCTTTCCGGATTTCTTCGAGCGTTGGGCCCGGCTTAGCCGATCGCAACAGTAGCGCCACCCCTCGTGGGTGGCGCAGAACGAGGGTGCGCCACCCACGAGGGGTGGCGCTACAGCCGCGCAGCGGGTTCAAGTCGGCAGAGGCAACTGTCCGATAACACTTGGCGAACACGTACACCTGTTAGGGGGCCGCCGGTCTATGGCTGACGTTCTCGATCAATCGGAAGTGGATGCGCTGCTGACCGCGGTGGAGGCCGGCACCGGCGACGAGCCCGCAGGGGGCGGCTTCGTAAAGCCGCTGGCCGCACGCGTCCGCGACGTGCAAACCTACGACTTCAAACGGCCCGAGCGGGTCAGCAAAGACCAGATGCGGGCGCTGGAGGGCATCCACGAAGGGTTCGCCCGGAACTTCGGCGCATCCCTTTCAGGCTTCCTGCGCACCATTATCGAGGTCCGCGTCGCCACCGCCGAGCAGCTCACCTACAGCGAATTCATCCATTCGCTGCCCAACCCCACCAATTTCAATCTCCTGCACGCCGAACCACTCGAAGGGCAGATGTGTCTGGAGATCAGCCCGCTGATCATCTATCCCATCATCGACCGGCTGCTGGGCGGCTCCAACAACGAGACGGTGATCCCCCAGCGCCCCTTGACCATGATCGAGCTTCGTCTGGTGCGGCGGATCACCGACCGGGCCTTGGAGAACCTGACGGAGGTCTGGTCCAACCTGGTGGAAGTGACCTTCGCGCTCACGGAAGTCGAGAACAATCCTCACCTGGTTCAAATCGTCGCTCCCAACGAGGTGGTGGTTGTGATCGGTTTCGAGATTCGCATGGGGCAGCGGTCCGGCACCATGAGCTTTTGCATCCCCTTCAACGTGATCGAGCCGGTCATGGGCAAGCTGGCTACCCAGGGGTGGTTGGCATACAAGCGCCGCTCCGGGGTTGAAGCAAAGAAGGATAACCTGACCGAGCACCTGGCAAACACCCAGGTTCAGCTCCGGGCCATCCTTGCCGAAACCGACATCACCGTGCAGGAACTGATCTCCTTGCAGCCGGGTGACATCATTCAGACCGGCAAGCCCTCCTCGGGATACCTGCTCCTCGACGTCGCCGGCCGACCCAAGTTCGCCTGCAAGCTCGGCCGTTACAAGGACAGCCGCGCCGTCCAGGTAATCCGCGAAGCCAAGCCCGGCGAACGCTTCTGACCTGAAGAATACAGGTCATCCTCTCCTAGCGCGGATTATTCAAACCGCAGAGAGCTTAGAGCAGCCTCGCGGCTACGCCGCTCGGCCGCAACCAAAATTGAGTGACGCCCCATGCGACTTCCGGCATGATTGTTCTGTTCAACATCATTC
>JAZGDL010000173.1:0-2206 GCA_036477795.1 Phycisphaerae bacterium | reverse complement strand
ATGCAACCCTCGCCATCCCTGACCACAGGCCTGATAGCTGCTGACGGGAATCGAACCCGTGACCTCGTCCTTACCAAGGACGCACTCTACCGGCTGAGCTACAGCAGCAACGTGAATCTGTGAACGTCGCCAAGTCGGTCGCGCACACTCACCGCCCACATGACCGCCCTGAGTATGCAACCGCTGCGCCCTTCCCGGCAGGGACCCGGATCGCGCCTGCCGACCCAAGTTCAACCCGCGCTGCCGCTGACGAACAGACAAACCATCCGCATCCGGAACCCAGCAACTATAGCCAGTCGCTCATCTGTGTCAATCGCAAAAAGTGGAAAGAGGCCACACAATAATAATGCATGTCAAGACTGAAAAAAGCTACACTTGCAATAAGCAAGCTGTAGTAAATGACGCTGGCCACCGCCGATGCCTCGCCAACGATCCGGCGAGCGGCGACTTGCAAGCCCTCAACAACCGCCACCAGGAGGGTTGACTCACGGCCAAACACGCAGAGCGGGTCAGGTTTGAACCGAGTGTATATCGTTCGATCAACGCCGGCTTCCGTAACATCTTTTCCATCAACCCTCTGCGATCTTAAACGTGCTCCGCGGTGAATCAGCTGCGTCAGGCCTTCTCCATCGCCCGGTCGAGGTCGGCGATCAGGTCGTCCACATCTTCGATGCCGACGGACAGCCGCACCAGACCGTCCGTGATGCCGCGGCGCTGACGGATCTCTTTGGGGATCGAGGCGTGGGTCATGATCGCGGGGTGGCAGAGCAGTGATTCCACGCCGCCGAGTGATTCAGCGAGCGAGAATACCTGGACACTCTCGCAGAAGCGGATGGCGGCGAGGCGGGCGGCGTCGGGACGGAGGGACAGAGGGACAAAGGGACGAAGGGACGAAGGGTCACGCCCGGGCCTTCCCTCCGTCCCTACGTCCCTTCGTCCCTTTGTCCCTTCCTCTGCTTCACCGCCCGCGGCTCGGGTTCCATTGAACGCGATTGTCACCATGCCGCCACCGGCGCACATCTGGCGCCTGGCCAGCTCGTGATCCGGATGGTCCGGAAGAAACGGATAGATCACTTTCCCGAGTTTGGGATGACCCCTCAGATGCTCGGCGATCCTGGCGGCATTGGCGCAGTGTTTTTCCATGCGCAGGCTGAGCGTCTTTAGCCCACGCTGCTGAAGGTAGCAGTCAAAGGCACCCGGGACCGCTCCGATCGCGTTCTGGAGAAATGCGATCCGCTCCATCAGCGCTTCATCCTTGACAACGACGGCACCGCCGATGAGGTCCGAATGGCCGCCGATGTATTTGGTCGTGCTGTGAACGACGTAGTCCGCCCCCAGTGACAACGGCAACTGCAAGACCGGCGTGGCGAAGGTGTTATCGACGGCGAGCTTTGCGCCGGCTTCGTGGGCGAGCCGGGTGATGGCGGCGACATCCAAACATCGAAGCAGGGGGTTGGTGGGCGACTCTATCCAAACCAGCTTGGTCTTCCCGTCGATCAGATTCGCAAAGGCCGCCGGCGAGGTGTCCTCCGTGAATACCGGCACCAGCCCGAACCCCTCGAAGACGTCCTTGAGCACACGGTAGGTGCCGCCGTACACGTCGGCGTAGGTCAGCACCTTGTCACCGGGCGACAGTGTGCCGATGACGGCTGCGGTAGCGGCAGAACCCGAAGCGAACGCGGCACATCGCGACCCCCCCTCCAGCGACGCCAGGCAGCGCTCCAATCCCGCCCGGGTCGGATTCTCCGATCGGGAGTACTCATAGCCCTTATGCTTGCCGGGCGATTCCTGCGTGTAGGTGCTCGTCGTGTGAATCGGCGGGACGGTTGCGCCGGTCGCGGGGTCCGGCTCCTGGCCGACGTGAATCGCCCGCGTGGCGAACCGCCGCGCCGTGTGGTTAGCTGCATTCATATCGCTGCATCCCTGACATTGACCGGCGCGGTCATCCGCGCAGGTTTCAAGCCTGCTGCTTGGACGAGTCCTCCTCGAACGGTTCGTCCCAGAAGTTGATCAGATCGATCCGCGCCACAATGCCGGCAAGCATGCCTCCGCGCAGCACAATCGCTCCGCTGTTACCGCCGGAGAGAAGCCTGTAGACCTCGTCGAGGTCAACGTGCTCGTCGACGGTGGCCATGGGTCTGGCCATGATCGACCGGACGGGCACCTGCCTGGGATCCGTCCCCTGGTGGAGCAGATGTGCCACGGT
>JAZGDL010000172.1:0-8966 GCA_036477795.1 Phycisphaerae bacterium | reverse complement strand
CCGCCCTCCGTGCGCGGCGGGGCGGGCAGGATACCGATGCGCTCGTAGTAGCGGATGGTCTCGATATGGCACCCGGTACGCTTCGAGACCGCACCGATCGTCAATGGCGATGTGACGGAAGCCGTGGGTCCACCCATTCAAAACATCCCCTTGATTCTGTAGTTACTACAGATTGTATGGTACCACCAAGACAGACGGCCAAGGGAAGTGATGTCTATGAAGGCACAACTGGGGAAAACCTTTACGAGCACCAGTTTATAATTTCCGAAGAAGATCATAGAGCGCCACCGCCATACTCAGTACGCCGGGAGAGAACCAGAACAGCGAGAAGTGATACCAAGGCAGCGCCGGCTCAATAACAAGGATAAGGCCAACTACAAGCAAGGCATAAACCGAAGTCGGTTTTTTTCTCAGTATGCGCATGATCTTTTATCTTTTCTCGAAACCAGGCATCCGGCGCGTGCCAGGGCGCCTGTTTCCACATGCGATCGACGCTTCCATAGTTGTGTCTGTTTCGAGTAACGCTGCGCGCCGAGGGCGGATCACTCTCGCGCGACAAACAAGCTACACCCCGTACCAGAGTACACGGTCAAGGGTCGCTGAGATGAATGGTTTCGCCGCTACCTTGATCGTGGCAGTCAGCGATTAACGCGTAGTCCCGTATCGGACGATAACTCTCTTTGCGGCTTTGAAGGTACCGGTAGCGGCCATCCTTCGTGGCCAACGAGCCCAAAGCACACGGGACGCTGTTGTTGATTGTGTCGGCACTAACGAGTAACCGAAGGCAGATTGTCCGACTTGGGAAAATTCTGCGCCTCGGCCTGTTCAAGCAGTGTGCCGGCGTACGAGGTCTGGGCCGCCCGCGGTGGTAGCCGGTTCAGATAGTCCTCCAGCACGGCAATGGCCCTCGCCGGCTCGCCCAGCCACAGCAGGCTCACGCCCCGGTAGTAGATCGCCAGTGGCTCGGTTAACCGGCTGTGCAGAATCTGGAGTAGCTGATGGTACTCACTTTCGGTTAATACTTGCCGGCCGTAGCGCTCGACATCTCGCAGTAGTTCGTCCATCGTCTGTTGACCTTCCTCATGCTCGAGTTGACCCCGTAGCTCGTCCACAAGAGTGGCGAATTGGGCCTGCGCTTCTTCGGTAGTCGCGTCGTGCTCCAGGCGTTGATGCAACACGGCACGCAAACTCGCTGCCAGTATCTGCCACCCGCTACCAATATTCACTGGTACCTGAGCCAGTGCGCGCAACGCACCAGTGTCGTCTTCCGCTACCATGCGCTCCAACGCCTGGAGATAATGGAACCGCTCACCACGTGCGGCTTCAGGCACACGCCGCAAGAAGCTGTTCGCGACTTGAGTGTTGCCCTCCGTAAGAGCGACTCCCGCAAGCTTTAGCAGCGCTGCTGGGGTGCCTGCACGCTTCCATAGTCGGCGCGCCCTAGCCCAGTTTCCACGCCGTGCTTCAATGTCCCCGACAAGCTCCGTTGCTTCGTCTGCATCTGGCGCTAGGCGGGCGAGGAACTCGGCACGGTCCAGTCGCCTAGTCGCAAAATAAGCACGGGCTAACAAAACCGCACGTTCGCTCATCGCCGGGGATTGGGCGTCACGGCCTGCGATCCAATTTGCTAGATCCGCCTGCCAGGGGGCGTCGGCCAGGGCGGACTGGTTGGTTGCCAGTGTGTCGCCCAGCAGAAAACGCGGCGCGCGGAACTCCAACAGTGCGTTATTGTCGGTATTAGTCGGACCATCGCCGACCCAAGCCGTGAGCCCCAGTTCTCCGGTGATGAAGCGGGCGAGAAGATCGTTGCCACCTGCCCCGACACGTCGGAGGTCCGCCCCCACCGGCGAAGGCACGGCGACTGCGCTCGAACTGTGTAGTGTCCGGGTGCTACCTACCAATAGTAAGTCCCCGTCTGAAACCTGAAACAGTGCTGCGTAGGGGAACACTGTGAGGAAGGTACGGATTTCGGCCTGCAGTAGCGGGGTAGAGAGACCGTACAGGGGCAGCCACTGGGCGAATACTCCGCCCTCGTTCAGGTGCTCACGCACTGCCTGAAAGAACTCTCGCGTAAACAGACGCGCGGGGCCACTCAGCCACGGGTTCGACGGCTCGGAGATGATTACGTCAAAACGCTCATTGGTCATGCCGAGATAATGACGGCCATCATCGAGCACCAGGCGCAGCCGGGGATCGGCGAGAGCGTTGTGGTTGAATGGCGCGAACTGGCGGGCCGCTTCCACTACCGCCGGTTCGATCTCCGCCACGGTGATTTTTTCAACGCCGGTGTGCTGCTCCACCGCACCCACGGTGACGCCGCTGGCCAGTCCGATGATCAACACCTGGCTCGGCGATGGGTGGAGCAACAGGGGCAGATGGCCGGAAAGGACCTGCGTACTCATGTCGGCACCGGTGGAGGCATCCACCTTGCCGTCGATGGCCAGCACGCGGTGGGGTGTTCTCTTCAGTGTCGGCCGCTCTACCACGGATACAACCGCCTGGGTGCCTTCGCGATAATAAAGAAGACGATAACTCCCCAAGATATTTCGCAGGCGTTCGCCTCCGCCGGCAAGCCCCAAGTAGATCGGTGCTTCCTTATAGACGCCGCTCGTCGTCATAACCGGGTCCCAGCGGGGTTGCACCAGTGCACCGGCAAGCAACGCCAGTACGCCTGCGGTAATCGTGCCCCAACCCGCCCGTACGACTTGGCGTTCGGTCGCCACGCAGAGCAAACCGGCCATGAGGCTAATACCTGCGAGCACCAGGAGCGAGCCCTGTAGACCTGTTTCGGTGATCATGACACCAGCGACCACCAAGACCCCGAGTACATTACCGCTGGTCATCCATGCATACACACGGCCCGTCTCGTGCGCCGTGCTCGTGTGCAGTGACCGTGCAACCCGCACCGCTACCGGGAAGGCGGCCCCGAGCAGGAATGTCGGCACGGACATCAGCAGCGCTGCGAGGACGGCGTCCGCCGTGAGCGCACTGGAAAACGACACACCCCATTGTCGGTACCACGATAACAGCAGGGTAGGGAAGTAGCCGAACAACCAGAGTCCCGCTGTGGCTGCCAGGGCAACACCAATCTGCAGGTGAGCGAAGACGAGGCGCGGCGAGCGCAGCCGATCAACCCGATTCGCGATCCACAGGCTGCCGACCGATAGTCCTGCCACATAAATCACCAGCATGAGCGTGAACGCATAAGTAGACGAGCCGGTTACCAGCACCAGCATGCGGGTCCAGATGACCTCGTAGCCCATGGCGGCGAAACCGGCCAGCAGTAGTGCAGCCGGAAACAGCATCCTCGTTGACCGGGCCGCGGCCAGGCCGGGAGGACTAGATCCGATGGGGGATGTACCCGACAGTGTCGTTGTCGATGGGGTGTGCCACCGCCACCACAGCAGAACAGCGATGGCTGCTGATGCCAAGCTGAGCGCCATGCCGCCACCATAGGTCGTTGCCAGACCCAAGCGCGGTACGAGCAAGAGCCCCGCCGCACCAGCGCCGATAGCTCCGCCTATGGCGTTGACACCATACATCCAGGCAACGACCCGAAACGGTTGCGCGGACCCCGGACTGAGGATTCGCACCAGCAGCGGCAGCGTCGCGCCCATTGCAAGTGTGGGCGGCCCGAGCAGGGCCACACCGAACGCAAGGCGCAGGGCGTTCAGGATCAGTGGGTAGTCGAGCGCTGCCCGCCACAGTCCTGCGTACGCGGCCTCCGCGGTAGGCAACAGGAGGGGAAAGAGCAACGCGTACAGCGCGATTGTCAGCTCCAGGCCAGCATACACGAGGACCGGTTTGCGTAGCCGATCGGCGTAACGGCCCAGCAATACCGCGCCCAATGCGATACCGGCCATGAAGGCAGCCACCACCGCAGCAGTCGCTGCGGTCGTGGAACCAAACAGAGTAAGGAACTGGCGGTTCCACACGACCTGGTAAATCAGGGCGGCGGCACCGGAGAACCCTGCGCACACGAGCAGTAACGTTGTCGCTACACGACTGGCAGGAAGCCGACGCAAGCGCGCCCGTACTGAGGGTACACTTATTAGGGACACGGCCTTCTTAGCGAGGGCCGGGAGCGCTCCGGGCCGGCAATCCTTGGCGCTTCAGTTCCGCGAGTGCATGGTCGTAACCGAGAGCGACGAGTTTTTCTCGTGCAGCTGAAATCGAGCAGGCGCACATCCAGGCCTGCATGGGGCTCCATCATGATCAGCCGAGCTTTGCTATGGAAGTAGCGGACATCGGAACGGAATTTCCGGTCGACAGCGATACTAAGGCTGTATCGCCGAACGTCCCACCAGCTTTGCACGGGATAAGGGGTACAACCCCACCTCCAAGGCGCCGCGACTGCCGCCACCGCAAAGGACGAGCGCCGTCTTTCTGGGCATGCGCGGCACTTCGCGACGCCCTATCCTTCCAGTGCCCGGCAGTCGACCGCGTTACGTGGTCGGCCCGCGGTTCCGGCTATTTTGTCGCCGCGTCTACGATTCGGCCAAGCACTGTGTCCAGCTCGTTGCCGAGGTCACCCAGCCCTTTGTAGGGCTTGAACAGAACAGAGGCCTGCTGATAGCGGACGATTACCTTGCTACCGTCCTGCTGCACCAGGATGCGCAGTGGCGCCACCATGAAGGCAGACCGGTCCTTGGCGTTGATCACCTTGCCGTAACGCGGATGGAAGATCTCAAAGACCATGGATTTGTCGGCATGGACGCCCACCATCTTCACCATCATCTGGTGATTGAACTCCTTCAACAGCACCAGCTTGTTGGCGGTCACATTCTGTTTCAGCTTTTGCACGGTCTGCTCGAAATCGCTGGCGGAGTTCTTTTCAATGACCCCGGACACCGCCAGGGCTTGACCAGCTCCGCCAAACGCCAGGAACGTGGCGCCCAGCAATAGCATGCTGAACCGGGTTGTCATCGTCAGTGGTTTCGCTTGCATAGCACACCTCCTTTGTAGGCGTGAAAAGAAGAAAAACAAGGGTGTAATAAAATGATTGAATTGCTCATTATTTTTGTGGCGTCCTTCGCGAGGATTCGGGCGCACGGTCCGCGCGTGTCAGGTGCTCCTCCATATAGAACTTCCTCAGCCAGGTCACCAGATCATCCATGATCGCGTAAGCCACGGGGATGGCCACCAGGGTCATCAGGGTAGAGGTAATCAGCCCGCCGCTGATTGCCGTTGCGATATTGCGGAACTGCTCGGTCGCAGGCGGCGGCCAGATCGCCACTGGGAACATGGCGGCACCGGCAGCCAGCGCTGTCATCAACACCGGCCGCATGCGTAGGCCACTCGCGACAATGATCGCCTTAGTGCGCTCCACACCCAGACTGCGCAGGTGCAAGATCTTGTCCACGATCAGAATCGAATTGGAAAGCACGATCCCCGCGAGGATCACCATTCCCCACAGCACCGGCGGCGACCAGGCCATGCCCCGCAGGTACAACGCCCCAAGGCTTCCCACCCCCTCGAGCGGAATGGCCAGCATTAAGACCAGCGCGATGCCGAAGGAGCGAAACTGAATCACCAGCAGGAGATACACGCCGATGAGCGCCACCTTGAGACCCGATTGCAGCTCGTTGAAAGCCTGCAACATGGTCCCCATGAGCCCCGCCGGCCCCACGGCGTAGCCCTTGGGGGGCGTGAGCTGCATCTTCGCCGGCATCATGAGGCTCATGGTGGTCTCTTTCAGCCCCAGCTCCTTGTAGTAACCGAGCACGCTCGCGGCGTAGAGCGTGTCGAAGGTGTGGATGCGGTCATAGCCGACCGTCTCGCGGATGCGAGCCACCGCCTTGACCGGCACTTGGCGGCCGTCCGGGGTGGCGATCTTGAGGTCCTCCAGATCGTTGCGGGTCGCCGCGCGCTGATCGTCCCGGTAGCGGATCAAGATGCGGCTGTGGTAGAGCATGGGCTCGGGATTGAAGAAGGTTTCGGTATTGCCGCCGTTGACCGCATAGTAGATCTGGCCCACGATATCCTGCACCGTCAGACCCATCGCCCGGGCGCGGGGCTCGTCGATCTCAACGCTGAGCTGAGGCACCCCGCGGACGGTGTCGAGATAGGCGTCGTGTAGACCGCGGGACTGGGTCTGAGCCATATCCAGAATCTGACGCCCGTAGGCATATACCTGGTTCAATTCAGTTCCCTTGACGAGCACTTCCACTGGCGCCCGCGCCGCCGCGACCGGTGTCGGGGTAAGCGGTTGGAAAAAGAGCACGTCCAGATCCGGGATAGTTGCCTTGGCCTTGCGCACCAGGCGCTCCTGGATGTCCCACAGGGTCTCCGTGCGCTCCCGGCGGGCGATGGTCAGGTTGATGATCATGGTGGCCTCGTTGACGGTGTTCACCCCATATCCTGTGAAGTACTGGCCCCAGACCGGTGACTGGCCGGTGAGCGCGGCGGCGTTCTTGACGTTCTTTTCCTTCAAGGCAATCCGCTCGATCTCGGTCACAATCTCGGCCATACGCCGAAAACTGGTGCCGGGCTCCGCCCGGACGTAGCCCAGCATGAGCGAGGTATCGGTAAGCGGCATCTGCTCCTGGTCCAGGGTGTCGTAGAGGGTGACTGCTATCCACACGGAGGCGATGGTAGCCGCGAGAATCACCCACCGGTGGTCCATCGACCAGGTGATCAACCTCATAAAGACGCGCTCCAAGCGGTGGAAGTGCTTGAGGAATACGTGGTACATGAACCACCCGGTGCGTCCCGGCGGTGGCTCGTCCGGAAGCTTGAGTTCCTCCTCCAACGTCGGCTCGACGTCCTCGCGTGCGCCTGGCTTGGGCCTGAACAGGTAAGCGGCCATCAGCGGCGTGAGGGTAAGCGCCATGACGAGCGATGCAATCACCGAGGTGATCATGGGAATGGTCATGCTCCTGAAGCCTGAGCCCATATCCCCGGTCATCTGCGTCATGGGTAGGAGCATGACGACAAACGTAAAGGTGGCCGCGGTGATGGCGTTTTGCACCTGCTCGGCGCCGCGCACGGCGGCGGTACGTGGATGGACCCCGCGCTCGACGTGACGGCGGATCACCTCGACCACCACGATGGAATCGTCGAGCAGCTTGCCCACCACGAACACCAGCCCCATCATGATCCCGAAGTCGCGTTGGAATCCCAGCATATGAATGAGAAAAAACCCGAAGGCTACCGCAGAGGGCAGGATGGCAGCCGCGATCAGGGTGGCGCCGAGCTCCCCCAGAAACACCAGCATGATGAGGCTCGCGAGTCCCACCGCCAGCATGAACTCATACAGCGCATTCTCGTCGCTGAGGCCGATGTAAAACGTCTTATCGAAGACCACATCGAACTTAAGGCCGGGGTACTCCCGCTCCAGCAGCGCCGCGAGTTCCTTGGCCTCGTCCGCCACCGTGATGTAGTCGCGCTCCGGTTCGGCCTGTACACCCAGCCAGATCGCAGGCTCGCCGTTGTAGAATAAGTCGCCATACATCTGGGCTTGGGTGTCGAGAACCTCGGCGACTTCCTCCAGATAAACCACCCGGCCCTGGTGGCTCGCCACCGGCAGCTTAGGCAAGCGCCGACGAATGTCCTCCTCTCTGAACTCATTGGGGACGCGCACCTCTATGCGCACCTCGCCCTCGAGCAGCGGGCCACCGCCGCGGTCGACGTTGGCCCGATCGATGGCCTTGCGGATATCCAGGATCGACAACCCATAAGCAGCGAGCCGATCTCGGTCTACCACAACCTGGATCTGTCGGTCGGGACCACCGAAGGTCCAGGCGGAGAGCACCCCGTCGATCTTCTGGAACTGAGTCAGGATGACGTTGTTGAGCAGTTGCTTGAGGGCAACCCGGTCCATGCCGTCGCGGCGCACGGCGAACTGGACGATGGGGACGTTCTGGCGGTCGACGTGGATCAGACGCGGTACAGTGGTATTCGCCCCGGCCCGGGGGAGCTCATTCGTAGTCACGTCGAGCAGCGATTGCATCTCGGCGCGCTTCTGATCGAGGTCCACGTCGTAGTCGAAGTAGACCACGATCTTGGAGTAGCCGGCCTGGGACACGCCCAAAACAAAATTAACGCCGCCGACGATCTGGATGCGCTTCTCCAGCGGCCGGGTGATGTAGCGCTCCATATCCTCGGCGGACATGCCGGGGAACTTGGTCACCACCCCGAGGTTGGGCGTAGGGATCTGGGGCACCATGCGCACCGGAATGGTGAGGTAGGAGTACACCCCTAGCGCCACCATTAGCAGCGACATTACGATGGTCGCGTGCGGGTGGTTGAGGGCGAACCGCGGTAGACTGAAGCGCTTTTCCCGCGTTTGCATCGATTCCGCCATCACACACCGCCCTCTCGGCGCACGACCCGGATCGTTTGTCCATCGGTCAAGCTGCGATTGCCTTTAGTCACTACGAACTCGCCCAGTTGGACGCCCTCCAGGATCTGCACGAACCCGCGTGTGCGCAGGCCGATCTTCACCTCACGCATCTCGGCGGGACCTTCTTCCGCAAAAGCGGGACCCACGAACAGCACCGTCTTGCCGTCCGGAAGTGAGTTCAGCGCTGACGCTGGGACGCGCAGGGCCTTTTCGGCCCGCGCACGCACCAGCTCACCCACGACGTAGGTGTTGGTCTTCAGGATGAGCCCGGGATTTGGCAGGCGTATCTCCACGGTGCCGGTGCGGGTCTTGGGATCCTGCGCCGGGAACACGACCGCCACCTCGGCGCGCACCCTTGGGGTGTCATGCTGTTCCGTGCCTTCCCCATTCGGATTGGCGATACGTTTGCTGAAGGCGCGGCGGATAACTTCCGGATCGGTGTGAGGAAAACGTAGGTAGGCAAGGGTGCCGGCACGGATGTGCAGCAGGTCCTTTGCCGCGACCTCGCACTGGATACGCACGCGGTCCAGCTGATCGATCTTGAGCAACGCCTCGCCTTTCTTGACGTATACGCCCGGGTAAATCTTGCGCTCCGAGATCCAGCCGTCGGTCAAGGCGCGGA
>JAZGDL010000171.1:0-2535 GCA_036477795.1 Phycisphaerae bacterium | reverse complement strand
CGGAAATGGGAACTCGATCTGGCCCGGTCGCTGCTCTACGTCGAGGCCGACCGATTTACATCGAACATTCTGTTTCGCGGCGGAACATCAGCGGATTATGACGCGTTGCGGCCTCTGATGGATCGCGCCGTCGGCCTGCTGCAAAGACTCTACACGCGACTGGACAAAGAATACGAAGGGCTGGACGACGTCACCACCGCCGAATACGAGCGTATCGAGCGATCAGGAAGGATCGCCCGGCTGGAGCAGGACCTGGCCCTGGTCGACTACTGGTTGGCGTGGGCGCGATTCTACCGGGCCCTTTCACGCGACGTCGACGACCGGCTGGAAAGCCGGTCCCCCAGTCCGCAACGCGACGCGGAGTACCAGGTGATTCTGGAGTATCTTGATGATCGCTCCAAACTGCTTTCCACTGCTCATTCGAGCACCCACCATCAGGCCCAGGCATTGCTCTTGGCGGGCATGATCGACCGCCGGATGGAGCGCTTTCCGCGAAGCCTGCGGCGACTGGGTCACTCGATCGACGTCGTCTCCAGCCTGATCGACGACAACGAACAGAGGGAGCTGGATTGGGTGGCCACGCTGGCCCGCGTTGAACTGGTACGCTGTTTCCGCGACGCCGGCCATTTCCAAGCGGCCCGCGAGGCCCTCAAGGCCATACACCTGTGGCATGGAACCGGTCCCGACCCGGACTTCAGCAAATCGCTGATCATCGCCCTGCTGGAGCGGGACGCCTTGCGGGCTGAAGCAGACCGGCTCGAGTCGACCGGGCGCCGCCCAGAGGCTGATAACCTGCGTCTGCGCGCCGTCGCGGCGCTCGCCGATCTGGCAAAGCAGCAGAGCGCTTATCGTGACGAAATCTACGCGACGCTCTACGGGATGCTGGGCGCTGGCACCGATGTTGATTCGCTCACACCCTTTGAACGCTGCGCCGTGGTGGCCGGCGCGCTGGGCGACGCCGACGTGCTGAGCGGTACTATAGACGAACTCCAGCGCGACGGGCAACGGTCCGACGATGACACGGTCATGGCACACGAGAAGCGCCGGGCGGATGTGCTGGATCGCGCCATCAGCATCGCCCGTACCATGACGCTGCCGGGACATGACATAGCGCCCGAGCTGCATGCCGAGGCGATGTACAATCTCGCTGTGGCCTACTACCGGCGAGGCCGGCGACTGGACGCAGCCTCGAGCTTCCTGGCTGTCGCGGGCGAGCATCAGTCGTTTATTCGATCTCAGGACGCAGCCACCTTTGCGGTGCAGTTAGCGTGGGAAATGCACCAGGACGCGGCGCTGGCTGCTCGACCAGACGTGCGAGCGCTTTATTTGAACGCCCTGACCACGTTGACAGATACCTACCCGGAGTCGGAAAGTGCCCGCTACTGGGTCTTCTTCCTTGGCCAGCACCTGGCCCGCCTTGAGCGATATGAGGAGGCCGGCGGTGCTTACGCCCGGGTCGGCACCGACCACGAGCGGTTTTACGAAGCGATCTATCTGGCTGCTGAAGCCCGCGTGCGATCGCTCAAACGGTTTGCCGAACAGCACGCGAACCGCATCAGAGATATCAGCCGCCGGGCTACCGCAGCCATCCGCAGCGCCCGCGATGCACAGGGGCGGCTCGATGCCGCCGTCGCCTCCGCGGAGGTGCCCATGCGGGAGATGGACCTGCGGCGGCTTGGGGCCCGGTGCAACGTGCTTATCGGTGAGGCCTGCGCGGTTAAGGGTGTCAACCGTTGGGCACAGGCCCTTTCTACCCTGGAGGGTTTTGAAAGTCGTTACCCGAGCCAGGCGGGGTTGATCGGCCGGGTGCTCCGTACGCGGATGATAGCGCTGGAATCATTGGGGCGCGTGGAAGAGGCCTCGCGTCTGATTCCTCAATACGTTGCCAGCGATCCTAAAGGGGCGGTGCCCACGCTCCAGGGGTTGTTCGACGCACTGCACCAGGAGATTGAGCGAGACAATCGTGCCGGGCTTGACGACCAGGCCCGGGCCGCGTCCGCCGTAGTGATCGCCGAGGGCATGCACCGGGTCGCCCTCGATCAGCCCGACCGATTCGGACCCGAAGCCGTCTACGCACTGCGGCTGCAACTGGCGGAGTCGCTGATGGAGGCCGGCCAAGTCAAACGCGCCAAAAAGCTGTTCGCCAAATGCCTCGCCCAAGACCAGGCCCGTTACAACAATGGGCAGCCACGTGACAGCCGGGCTATCCTGGGCAGCGCTCAAGCCCATTTCCAGCTCGAAGAGTACGCCGAGGCGTTGCCCCTGTTCAATCGGGTGTTCCGCGGAGCCGCGCAGGGCCATTCCGACTGGTGGCAGGCTTTGCTACGCGATCTTCAATGCCGGACCGAACTCGGTCACGACGCTTCCCAGATCATCAAAGTCATCCATCAGCGCAAATTCCTGGATGGGCGGATGGGCGGCCCAAAAATGCGCCGAAAGTTTGATGCTTTGCTGGCGCGCAATGAACGGCGTATCGATCCGAGCCCCGACCGTCAGGGAGGGGGCTTTTAGGACGCACTCTTATGCCGCCCACAC
>JAZGDL010000170.1:0-7581 GCA_036477795.1 Phycisphaerae bacterium | reverse complement strand
GAATCAGCCCGGCCGTCGGCAACACACAGGCCAGACTCCACAGGCCGGCCCTCTCGGTGACGCCGCAAGCCCCGGTCCAACGGCGACCGATCCGCCACCCGGCCAACCAGGTGATCGCGATGATCAGCAAGCATCCCGCATAAACAGCCTGCACCATCGATCTCACAACTTGTTTGAAGGTCGTCGGAAAAAAGCCCACGGACTGCAATCCGTGGGCTTGATCAGCAAACGTCCGCCGCCGCAGGAACCAGCACCGGCAATGAGAGTTCCTGCACGTCGCGCCGGCCGCGCTTCCGTAGCTTGGATATCGGGTTGGTGGTGCGGACGGTCAGAATCGAATGAATGGCCCGCAGGCTCATCTTGACGTCCTCCAGATTCCGCATGCGCATCAACCGTTTGAGCAGATACCTGGGCCGGAGATAAAACTCGTGGTAGGCAGTGCGATACATGCGGTTGACTTCGTCGTTGGAGACCGTGGGCAGTTCCATGATCACCTTGGCTGCGTCGTAGTCGCGCCAGTCGTCGGTCAGCAGGTGTCCGTTGCGCTTGGCCCAGTCGTACAGCTTGGTGCCGGGAATCGGCGCGGTGATGTTGAACATGGCGATGTCGGGGTTCAGCTCTTTGGCGAAGTCGATGGTGCGGCGCATGGACTGCACCGTTTCGCCGGGGTTGCCGAACATGAAGGTGCACCGGACGCCGATCCCCGCCTTCCGGGTCATACGAACTGCCGTGCGGGTGCGCTCCAGGTCGATGTCCTTGCCGATGTTCTTGAGGATCAGCGGATCAGCCGACTCCACCCCGTATAGGATCTGGTGACAACCGGCGGCCCGCATCTTCTTCAAAAGCGACTTGCTTACACAGTCAACCCGGGCGAAGCAGGACCAGGTCAGGTCAATTCCGCGCTCGACTACAAGATCGCAGAACCTGACGACGTTGTTTTTGAAGATGGTGAAAGTGTCGTCGTAGAAGTTGATCTCGCGGACGCCGTAACGCCCCTGAAGGGTCTCGATCTCGTTGACAATGTTTTCGGATGATCGCGTGCGCAACGCGGTCTCCGCGGAAGAGCAAAAAGTGCACTTGCCCGGGCAGCCGCGGGTACTCATCATGGCGATGGCTGGAAGCCGCTTGTAGGATCCCACCGAAGGCCTGTAGAGCTCGAACCGCGTCAGGTGATAAGCCGGCATGGGCAAGGCGTCGAGGTCCATGATCGGTTCGCCGGCCGGGTTGTGCCGGACCGGACCAAGACCGCCGCCGCTGCGGTAGGACAGTCCCAGAATGGACTCCAGGGGCTCGTCGCCAACCAGTTGAGTGAAGCTGTACTCGCCCTCTCCGCGGATGACGTAGTCGATGTTGGCGTCTTGCATCACCTCCGCCGGCACCACGCTGGCATGCGAACCGCCGACCACCACCTTGGAGTCCGGTGAGACGCGCTTGACCATCGCCGCCACACGCTGCGTATTGTGGATCTGGGTAGTGACCGACGTCAGGCCCACGAACCGGGGCTGGTGCTGGCGGACGGAAGCCTCGATGTCCTCGTAGGATTTGTCTTCGACAATGGCGTCGATGACCCGGACACTGTGCCCGCGAGACTCACACATCCCAGCCACGTAGAGCAAGCCCAGCGGCGGGTATCGTCCGCCCGTGCCCTTAGCCAGGTGTCCGTCCTCGACTCCCCATGGAGCCACGATCAATAGAGCGTCCATAGATTCGTCCACCACTCGGCGATTAGCCACTCGTGTGTATAAGTCGGCTTTTCTGTGGGACCGACTTTCCAGTGGGTCTTTTCAGCCACTCAGGCTGGTTCGACAGGCTGGAAAGCCTGTCCCACATGCTCTTGCCACGGACTGTTAAGGCCTATCGCAGTCGGGGCGTAGGTTGCGCACACTCGGGCGACTCATCGTCCGAAAGCACAAGCGGATGAACAGAAAAACGCGAACGATGACGGCTGGCCTCAACCCGTCTTGACGCCGAAGACGGTAGGGTCCGCCGTGCGGACCACTCCGAACCAGGGCCGTCCTTGTGTTCGCTGGTCCGCACGGCGGACCCTACTCGACTGAAATCAACCCGTCTTGACGTCCACGATGGTTCGTAAAGTAGCCTCGCGCACACGTTTCGGGTCACGCTTGAGCTTGATGACGTGCACCGGGCAGCCCTTGACGGCGCGGATCACGTCGGCTTCGCGATGCTGGGGCGGGCGGGAGTTGTGGACCCGGGCGGCGTGGGCCTTCTCCTCGACCACGAATACGTCGGGAGCCTGGCATTCGCATTGGCGGCAGATGATGCAGCCTTCGACGATCCTAACATGCATAGTCGGCGCTCGCGGGCCGGGGCATGCTCGCGGAATTGGCGCGTAGCATGCGCAGCCATCTGATGTCCGAGAGACGGTTCAGCGACCGCTTGAGAATCATCTTGCCGATCAGCATGGCCCGCCTGGGGTTGAAGAAGTAAAAGCGGATGTAGGCCTCACGAATGCCTCCGGCTAGATCATCGGCGGTGAGGTGCGGCGTCTCGATGAGGGGGTTCACCTTGAAAACCTCGAACCAGTAGTTGTCATAGTTGCCAGCCCGTTCGGTCAGCCAGCCGTTCTTGTCGCATTGCATCCACGCGGTGGTGCCCGGAAACGGTATGCAGGGGACCACCGCAAAACTGTCCAGCGGCAGCTTCAGAAAGAAGTTGAGCGACTCTGCAATGTCCTGCTTGGTCTCGCCGGGGTAGCCGATGATGCAATTGCTGCCCACCTTGAAGCCCATGCTCTTGGCCAGCCGGACGTTTTCAGCGGCCAGCGCCAGGTCGAGCTTCTTCATCATCAGCTCCTGGGTGTGCGGCGATCCGGATTCGATGCCGAATCCCACCCAATACACGCCCGAGGCCTTCATCTTCTCAAGCAAGGCCCGGTCCACCTTGTCAGCCCGCAGGCCGTTGGCGAACTTGATGTAGATGCCCAGGTTCAGATCGATGATTGCATCGAGCAGCTGGTGGGCCCGCACCGGGTCCTGCGTGAAGGTGTCGTCCTCGAAGTAGATCTCATCAACCTGATACTGATCGTAAAGCCACTGAATCTCGCCGATGACGTTCTCTATGCTGCGCCGGCGGAATTGGAACCCCATCACCCGGCTGCAAAACGTACAGTAGTTGGGGCAGCCGCGGGTGGTCATCACCGGCATGATGCGCCGGCCTCGGGTGAACAGCCCGTGCATGGTCTGCGTGAAAATCCGCTCCATGGGCAGCAGATGCCAGGGCGGGTAGGGCAGATCATTCAATTCCTGGTCGGAGAGGTAGCCGGCGCTGTGGTTGGAAACCGTCGTGCCGTCAACGCGATGCACCAGGCCGGGTATCCTCGCGACGGCGTCCTTGTCCAACGGCTTCTCCAACAGCAGGCGGCAGAGCCGCGGAAAAGTCTCTTCCGCTTCGCCGACCAGGCCGTAGTCGATCACCCGGTTGTGATCCAATGTTTCGGTCGGCAAGGCGGTGATGTGCGGCCCGCCCACGACGACCTTGAGCCCGGGCAGTCGCTCCTTGAGACCATGAGCCAGCCGGCAGGCCGGGCCCACGGCGGCGGTTACGCAGGTGATCCCCAGAATCGAAGGATCGAAGGCCACGATGCCGGAGGTCACGTCGTTGTCGATGTTCTCGTCGAACACCTTGACGTCGTACCCTTCACGCAGAAGCACGCCGGCGAGGTACATGATGCCCAGGTTGGGCAGGTAATTTCCGTCGGGGATACTCGGCTGAAGAAAAGCAACACGACGATCTGTGTTCACGGTAGCGGCCCATCGCCCATTCTGCATGGCTTATCGGTTTGGGCGGAGCACGAAATCAGCCCAAATCCGCCCGACTGCCCGGTCCTGGGAGGGTCTGTCGATTTGGTCTGTAGCGCCGCCCCTTGTGGGCGGCGAAGCCCAGTTGGGCGCCACCCACAAGGGGTGGCGCTACATTGGGGCGGGTGGCCCATGTCCTTTGGACATGGGGGACGCGATGATATACGCTCAGGTGAACCGCCCGACGATCATCGGCTCCCCCACCTCCAAAGGAGGTGGGCCACCCGCCGCATGTAATAACTGTCGTGGATACGGAACAGAGGGCAGGCGGTGGCTGGGATTCAGAACAGCAAAGCGAGCAACGGTGACGGCGGTACAGCGCCGCCGGGCGACAGTGCCGTCGAGATCGCGGCACGTCGCGGTTTCGGCCCGCTCAGCCCGCTGGCCTCAGAGGCCTGGCACGGTGACTCGCGACCTTGCGTCTCTTGCGGGCAGTTGGTGCAGCGGTCGGCGGCAAGCTGCGACGCTTGCGGTGAAGACCTGTCCGACTCCATGGTGCAAAAGATGCGGGCCTTTGCCGGGCCCTGGTATGTGCTGGAGCATATCCGGCCGTTTCCGGGCGTTACCTGCGAGCGGTTGATCCGGCAGATTCGCCGCGGCGTCTTGACCCGCTCCACGATCATCCGCGGTCCGACCACCGACCATCAATGGCGCTACGCTGGAGAAACCCCCGGCCTGAGCAAGTACCTCGGTCTGTGCTGGAATTGCCAGGGTGCAGCCACTCCCAAGCAGGTCAAGTGCGACACTTGCGGTGTTGATCTCGGTGAGCTGAACGACGCGCCGGTCTCAATTCCTGCCGCAACGCCGAGCAACCCAACCGACACCATCAACCCGGCTCCCACCACTGTATCGCCGGAACTGCAGGTTCTCGCCGAAGCCACCAGGTCAGCACCGCGCTCGGATGTCCTGGAAGAGGACGCCCCGCGCATCGGAGCTGTCAAAGTATCGTGGATCATCGCAGCCATTCTGATCGTAGTGATGGCCGTCCTGTACGCGGTGGTGCAAATCCGCGACAGCGCACCAAGCCCGGAGCGCCAGCGACGAGTCGATAACACCAACACCCTGTTTCCCGCTGTCATCCGCTCCCTGGACGGATGACTTCGCCGGTGAATCGAGGGCAAACCGCCCCAGTAGCGCAGTAACTCTCCCGCACGATCCTTCCGCACCGCCATCTGCTCAATTGATAGTGTAATAGCTGGCGATGGCCCAAACACGTGGTATGTTACAAGAGTCCGCCCGGCGAGGTCGCTGAGCGGTGTTCACATCCAAGTGCACAAAGTCGAGGAGTCTCTTCATGATTCACCATAGTGCTTCCCCGATCGGTCGACGCGCAGCGGCGGTCATCCTGGCTGTCAGTGCCGTCGGGATGCATGCTAATGCCGCCGAGGTAACGCTGTGGACCGGTGTGGCCGGCGACGGCTCGCTGACCGTTGTAGTGGACGACTACGGCTCGTTCGGGCATGGCTTCAAAGCGCCGGATTGGTTCCAAGTACAAGATATGGACCCCCAAGGCCGCACCGCTGCAACCACCATTTTCCTCTTCATCGATCCGTCCACCGTCGGCAACGGCACTCACCGCGGTGTGTTCTCCGGGCATGGCGGTTATATCGACACTTACGATGACGGAAATCTGGTATTCGAAGTCAAACAGGAGAACTCGACCGATAATCTCCCTACCTCGACCGACAGTGTAATCAACGTGTTCGGCGCCGGCGGCGTGTTTCTGCAAGTCACGCTAACGCAGACCGTCAGCGAGCTGGGCCCCGGCCCTAACGGCGAGGTGCGGGCCCAGCTCGAGCAGACCTATTGTTTTACCAACACCGGCGGTTCCACGCGCGAGTGGATCATCGTCAAGCACATTGATGTGGATGACGGCGGCGGTTTCGACTTGGACGTTCAGGTTGGTGCGGACTTCGCCGAGTTGGGTCGTCCACAGGTCTATGTTCAGGACCGCAAGCTGACCAACGCAGCCCTGGTGCTGCGCACCCGGGACAATCACGACCCGCGATTTGCGGATGAATTCGGCGTTGTGCCCAACTCGATCGACTTTGTTTACTATGCCACCAAACAGAGCATAAGACCTCGCGGAAACCCGGAGTACCCGGGCGGTAGTTGTCCGGCATACGGGTTCGGCACTGACTTTTTCATCTGGGATAACTACGGGGCGCCCAACTGCTGGAAGAATAACGTTCCCAGAGTCGGTTATGACGTTCCCGGTATCTCGCCGCAGCTCTCCGGTGATGCCTCCCTGGGACTGCAAGTCGAAGCCGCGTTGGAACCCGGCAAATCGTATGAGGTGGCCTTCGTAACGCTGTACGTCCAGCGCGTGGAGCGCCTGTTCGGCGACGGTGACGGTGACGGGGATCGGGACATCTACGATTTCGAAATATACCTCGCCTGCGTCGGAAATTACACTGATACGGACGCCCCCGGTATCTGCCATCTGTTCGACGACGAAAACGACAACGACGTGGACCTTCACGATTTCGCAGCCTTTCAACGGGTCTACGCCCGGTAGAACGAGAACGTTGGTCCCGCGGGGATGCATACCGAAGGCGCCGAGGTAACGCTGTGGACCGGCGTGGCCGGCGACGGCTCGATCGCCGTTGCCACATGCCCAACTTCCACTGTTAACGAAAACGGTCGGAGCGATCACGGATTCGAAGACGTGGCGTGGAGCCAGGCGACGATGTCGGCGGCTACCGCCTCCGGGGAACGGTGGTCCGTGGACACCTCGAGGTCCGCCCATTTGCGATAGTACGGCTCACGCGTTCCCAGCACCGAACGCACCTCTTCGAGTCCGCCCCGGGCTGTCAGTGCCGGCCGCGACGGCGGGGACGACGGATCGGAAACGATCCGTTCGTGGAGCACTTCCGGCGAGCAGGTCAGCCACACCACACGGCCACCCCGCCTCAGGCAATCCATGTTGTCATCGCTCAACACCGCGCCTCCGCCCACGCTGATCACCGCGGCGACGGATGAATCCGTCGGCTGGGGCGCTGCCACCTCCGCGATAACGCGCGACTCGCGTTGGCGAAAACCGGCTTCGCCCTCCGATGCGAAAATCTCCGCGATGGACGTCCCCGCCTGGGCGGCGATGCGCTCGTCGGTATCCACAAACCCCACCGACAGGCGGTCCGCCAGCAGCCGGCCAACCGTCGTCTTCCCGCACCCGCGGTAACCGATCAAGACAACATTCTTGCGCACGTCACCTCTCGCGGATTGACGATTGACGATTGACGATTGGGGATTGGGGATTGCGGATTGCGGATTTGACTGCGCCCCTTCGTCCCTTCGTCCCTCCGTCCCTTCGTCCCTCCGTCCCTTCGTCCCTCCGCCCCTACTCTTCACTCTTCGCTCCTGTCGTCCCTTCGTCCCCCTTCCATGGGGAGGGGCACGTCGCTTTCTCGTTCAAAGAATCAATGCACATCCCCGGGCCCCCGAGCGTCTTGACCATCACCTCCAAGATACGAGCGTAGTCCGCCGGCTGCTGCGTCCAATACTCGAACTGCCGGGCTGCCTGCCGCACGAACATGCCCAAACCCCCCACCGCCGTGCAGCCGCAAGCAGCGGCATCAACCAGCAATCGCGTTTCTTGCGGCCGATAGACGGTATCGAACACAACCGTGTCCGGCCGCAACGCCTCCGCCGGCATGGCCGACGCATCAGCATCCGGCCACATGCCCACGCTGGTGCAGTTGATGAGAATCTTGCCCCCGGCAGCGGACCGATCCTCCCAGGGACGCACCGAACACTCGAACAG
>JAZGDL010000017.1:0-3585 GCA_036477795.1 Phycisphaerae bacterium | reverse complement strand
GAAGGTCACTGCGATAATGCGATCAGCTATCTGCGGGTCGATTGAGTTACTTGCATGCACACGGGAAGCGTAGGCCTCGACACGCCCCAGTCCACAACCAGCACTCAGTCATCGGGTCAATCAGTCGCGTGCGACGTCGTTTGTGGAGGAGTCAAAGTGAGTGGTTTCGAGGTAAGGGGTATCCGACAACTCCAAGGGAAGCTTCGGAGGTTCGGGGAACACCGCTCGCGAGCCACCTCACCGTTCAGGCATGGTTGACTCCCACGCGTCTAAACCGGTGAACGACTCCGACTTCACCCTAGCAGTTCTCCGCAACGCGTTCGAGCTTTGGTTCGAACCGGAAATCCAGCGCCGACAGGAACGAGGGGAGTTCCCAAAACCCTTCAAGTTATGGGCAGCACAAATCCTGATGGAGCCGGACTCGCCGCCCGTCATCGCGTTCAACGAGCAAATCCAGGGGGTTCTTCAAGCTAAGCCCGACGCAAATACTCCACTTCCTATTGAGAAGGGGCAACAGCTTCGCCTTCGGGACCTCGGCGATATCGTGGGGATGCAGCTTACAACCGAGCATCCCAACGCAGGTCACCTGACCGCCCTCTTTCACAAAGGTGCCTGGTACCTTCTGTTCGACTTTAGATACAACTCAGCACGGATCAACCTAAGTCTCGATGTGGCGCGTCAGTTCTATGCCGCGGCCGAGGGCGCGATCGACAGAAAACACCTTAACGTAGCGGTGGAGAATCTCTTTGCTGTGGTGGAGATAGCCGCAAAGTCGTATCTGATGATCCATCCATATCCCCAGCTCCTGCGAAAGCACCGACATGGTCTCATATCGACAGAATTCAATCGCTATGGAGGCAAGCATGGGAATGTGGACGCGAAGTATGTGTCCCTGTTCAACGCCCTTACCAGCATCCGCCTCAAAGCACGCTACCCCGACGCGCCGCTGTCCATAGCTCCTTCCGTCGTCCATGAATGGTTCCAGATTGCGGGGGCAATGCTAGACGATGTTGCGTCCCGACCCGCTGTCCGATATGAGCCTGAGTTCGTGGAGCGACCAATCGGGCAAGGGCGCAAATGAATAGGTGCAGACTGGTTCAGGCGGTCATAACTGGACTCGTAGCAATCGGCTAGCCGCTGATACTCGGCCATTCGCCGACCCCGCGGTTAACGTACGCCACCCTATCGCCCCGATTCTGACACCGCTCGCTGCAATAGGGCTCGTCGGGATCATGCTCGGTGCTGCGGCCACGCATCTGCGCCGATCTGAGACACCGATGGTGGTCCCGCCCATGGTTCTTGCCGCCCTCGCCGCTTTTGTTGCGTACGGCCGCCTTGTTGTTATGCCTGCCTAAGTTCCGATCCAGACTACCTGAGTCATCCGGGGGGTGTTGCGGGTCAGTGTCACGTTTCCATGACCCATTTCGTCAACTCTGGTAGGGCCGATTCGTTCGGCCAAACGATTCTGCAACCGGAGGACGACATGACATCAGCCGTACATACACCCGACGCACCGAGCATCCGGGCTCCGTGGTTCTTGGAGCCGGCCATCGCCAAACAGGAACGGGCGCTCGGTGCATCGATGGATTTCTTGAGGGAGATGGTGACCCTGTCCCTTTCGGCGAGCCTCAAGCTGGGACTGATTCTCCCGATGACCGAACACCGCAGTGTGCTCAGCCTAGACGCCCGAGCGGTCGCGCGGATCGTGACGGTCAGACAGGAAGATTGCGGACCGTGTCTCCAGATCGCCGTGAACCAGAGCCTCTACGAGGGCGCCGACCTGGGGGTCGTTCGCGCCACGCTCGCGCGCGACGACGATGCCCTTCCCGACGACTTGGCCACGGTGTACGAATTCACCGAGGCGGTGGTCACGGACGGGCACGTTTCGCCGAACCTCGCGAGGCGGACCGAGCTGACGGTTGGAGGTAGGAAGGGGATCGTCGACCTCGCGTTCGCCATTGCGGGATCGCGCATCTTCTCGATGATTAAGAAAGTGATGGGTTACTCGATGAGCTGTTCGATGGTCGAAATCAAGACGACACGCACATAACCGTGGAAGACAGCGCAACCATGTTCGAGGTGCATCGGCCGCGCCTCACGCGACTGGCCTACCAGATGCTCGGCTCGCTCGCAGAGGCGCAGGACATGGTGCAGGACGCCTACCTGAAATGGCACGCGGCCGACAGGACCGAGGTCAATTCACCGGCGGCGTGGCTCACCACGCTCGTGTCCCGACTCTGTATCGACGTCAAGCGATCCGCGCGCGTTCGGCGGGAGGAGTACGTCGGCCCGTGGTTGCCGGAGCCACTGTTGACCGACGAAGGACGGTCGCCGTTCGACAGCGTCGAATTGGCGGACACGCTCTCGATGGCCATGATGCGACTGTTGGAGCAACTCACCCCGCCGGAACGGGCCGCGTTCGTGCTTCACGAAGCGTTCGACTACGCGCACCATGAGATCGCGGACATCTTGGGCAAGAGCGAGGCTGCGTGCCGCCAGCTGCTGAGGCGCGCGAAGCAGCGATTGGCCGAAGACCGCCCGCGCTTCCAACCGGACCCCGAGGAGCGGCGCCGTCTGATGTTGCGGTTCGCACAGGCATCCCAAGCCGGCGACCTCGAGGGTCTCAAGGACATGCTAGCAGCTGATGTCGCACTGTGGTCGGACGGGGGTGGGCGCGTGCGTGCTGCGTTGAATCCCATCTTCGGTGCGGACAACGTCGCGCGGTTCATGGTGGGTACGTCGAGAAAACAACCTCCGGGTTCCGCCTTTGAGATTCACGACGTGAATGGCGAGCCGGGATTCGTGGGATATGTGGACGGCCAGCCCATCACCACCGTCACGTTCGAGATTGTCAACGGGAAGATCCGGGGGATTCACATGGTGTTGAACCCAGAGAAGTTGGTTGGCATACCGCCGAAGGACTAACACACCATTCATGCCGCCCGCACCGATTTCTTCCTGGATGGCATAGCGGTCGGCGAGAGCGGTTTTGAGACGGTCAAAGAGATCCGGCACTGGCGTTTTGGCTTGTTTGTGACGCTCTAGAATAGGGCCTGGGGTCTCAGGCGGCTAGGCGAAGGGGATACTTCTTGACGCTATCGCGTGAGAGCTTTGACAGTCCACCGACCCGCTGCCCAACTACTACCAATCTCTCTCCCCCTTAGGGGAGAGAGTGGGAGTAAGGGTACAGTTGGCATGTGATCCATCAAGTCGGCCGAGCGAAAGACCCGTAAGAGGCGAACCACCTTTTCAGACCCTTTGAAGCGCGTTTCGGAGAAATCGTTACCCCACCTGAGGAGGTCTTTCGCTTCGTTCGCCTCGTTCGCCACGGTACTCTTGTGGTCCCATGTACCCCGCTTCATAGTAGCTCTCAACCGGTAGCCGATGGTGGCCCCGCCGCCGCCGTAGACGCCCTCGCAGGACGCCTGCCCGACGACGAGGCTTCCTGCCCATCCGGTCGCCATTCCTCTGGCCAATGATCTAAAGGAGGCCCACCCATGACAACAACAACTTACACATCGCTCGTCAAGTTGGTGGCTAGCATTACCTGCGGGCTCGGCCTCGCCGCCTTGGCCCCGAGGGGCG
>JAZGDL010000169.1:0-5175 GCA_036477795.1 Phycisphaerae bacterium | reverse complement strand
GTTGTCGATCAGTGTGATGTACAGGTCGGCATTCAGCTTGACCATATCGATGTGGTCGTAGGCGTGGAACAGGCCATGCTTCCACCGGAATGTGGCGTGGGTGTTGACGATGAGATTGCCGCCGCGGCCCGCCTGGGCAATGATGTCCTTGAAGACGCTGCGGCGCAACTGGTCCAGCCGCTTCTTGGGCAAATCGAGTATGCGGCCGGGAACCACGTCGGGGGCCTCAGCGTACATGCGGTCACCCACGTGGAACAACTCGATCTCGTGTCCCCGCTCGCGACCGATCTCCGCCACCCGCTCCAGAAAGGCCTTCTTGTCGAGACCCACCTGGCCCGTGACAACAACCCGGACGCCCGGTTTCTTCTCCGCGCCGAACAGCGAATTTGCTTCAGTGTCGTCAACTGTCATAGTTAGGGCTGATGGATCAACACGTGCTGGTGCGAGAATCCTTTCTCGCCCCCATCCCCCTCTGCGGGCTCGGCAAGCAGCAGCACGCAATACGTTCCGTATTCGCCTCCGTGGCGCACGCCGATGCCCGCCCTGGTGAAGTCGGGGTCCAGCATGACCTCGCGGTGCGGTTCACTCAATAGCCACGCGTCAAGAATATCGGATGCCCGAGCGATCCCCGCGGCCAGGTTCTCGCCGACGCTGGAGTAGTCATAATGGGCGGCACGCATCCTTTCAACCAGGCCCTGGCCCGTAGCCGGGTCGATATGCCCGAAGTAATCATCATCGATCATCTTGCAGGCGTACCTCGTGGCGATGGCGGCCAATGCCACGTCCAACTCCACCGCACCGATGTCGAATCGCTCAATGTTAATCAGCCGCATGAGCTGGTCGGCCAGCAACTCGACGTCATCTCTTCGCTTAGCGGTGTCGCGTGCGACACCTTTCCCCCCACCATCCGCGACCGAATCAACCGTCTCATCCGCAACGGTCTTGGAGCCCAGCAAACCCGTTTCGTTCACGCTGCAGCCGGCCAAGACGCACAGCAGCGAAATCCACAGGGCAGAGCCGAACTGGGAACACGTTCCTCGCAAGGGGCCTTCCTCCAAAGCACTGGCGAGCAATTCTTCTCTATAACAGCATAACGAGTCAAGAGTGGCGGAACAAGAATCCCCGCGCAACGGTTACGTAACCTGTTATCGGTTAAGGAGTTGCAGCCACTCTGTGAAAAAGCAGCATGGTGACGTCGTCCGGCTGCCGCCCGTCACGGAAGTATGCGGCATGGTCCTGGATAAGGTCGTCCAAGGCCACGGCGGCACTTTGTCCGAAACCGTCCCGAATGCTCTCTACCAGCCGTTCCTCGCCCAAAGGCTGGCCCGAAGAATCACAGACCGCCCAGCAGCCCGAGCTGAACAGCGCCAGCGTCTCGCCGCCGACCAGCCGGTCCGTGTTGGGCCCGTATGCAAAGCCCGATATGCGTCCCGCCGGGGGCACGTCGTTTAGCGGTGTCGCGTGCGACACCTTTCCCCTGCCCAGCTCACGTGACTCCCCGCCTGAGTCCACCACCAGGGCCCCGATGCCACCGCATGTGCTGTATTCGAAGGTGCCTGTCTTGGGATTCATCACGATCATGGCAGCATGCATCTGGCAGGGCACACGGTCGGTGCACAGCATCCAGTTCATCGAACGCAGAAAAACGTGCGGCGGGTCGGCGTGAAGCCCGGCAACCCGAAAGGCGGCTCGCACCTCCGCCATGGCCAGCGCGGTGCGGGTCGGCTCTCCCGACAGGTTGGCAAGCAAAAAGGCGGCCAGCCCGTTGGGCAGGCCCATGACGTCGTAGATGTCACCGCCACGGCTCTGCCCCTGTTTGCAATAGACGGCCAGCTGGAAGCCCTCCCATTGCGGTACGGTAGCGGGATCCATGCGGGTTTGAATCTCGCGCACGAACTCCAATCGCCCGTCGCGGACCTCCTGCTCGGTTTCAATCTGGTACAGGATGATACGCTCGATCTGCCCGGCGATCATCGCCGCCGACATGGTCAGGGCGTCCAAGTCCGCCGACTCAAAGGGCTGGGAGTCTTTGCTACGATCGACGTAGAGGATGCCGAGCGCTCCCCGCGAGCAGGATAGGGGCACGGCCATGAGCGAGCCTATCGCCGGTTCCGGAGATTCGGGGATGCAAATCCGCTGGTTGCATTCAGCGCAGCGATACGCGAAGTTCTCAAAGGAGGGCGGTTCGGCGGTTGTTTTTCCGCCGGCGGTTCGGCCGGAGACAAACTCCAAGGCACCGTAGTTGTGGCGACGGGCACCGACGTAGGCCACCCGACCGGCGAAGGCGCTGAGCAAAGAGGCCAGGGCCAAATCAAGCAGCTTGGGTATGTCGCGGCACTGGTGTGATTCGCCCGATAGCTGGACCAGCCGCGTGCAATGGTCGGCGGTGAGGGTCAGGTCATCGCCGTGGTGTCTGATCAAGGCGCCGGAGGGGAGTGGAGTCGCTCGCAGGCGGGACGCTTCTTGGGAGAGCATGGTGGTCGGTACCGCGGCTTCGGCTATCTTTTCGCCGGAAGACTCGTACAACACCAGGGTGTACTCATAGATAGTGATCTCGTCGGAGGGCTTGACCGGGGCGCTACCGCCCACCGGCCGGTTGTTGAGCAGGGTCAAGTGGTCGCCGGCTTCGGTTTCGATTCGCCAGGCGCCTGCGGCATCAGGAATCAGTGTAACCTGTATGGGTTCCACACGGCGGTCGGGGAGTGTGATGTCGCACCCGCCGTCGGAGCCGATGGTGATCCGCCGGGACTCGAATTCCCTGGTTTCAATCAGGGCGTTGCCTTCTCGGATTCGGATCCGCATAATTACACCGCGAGCGTTCAGCCATCAGCAGTCAGCGGTCAGGGCGGGTGGCCCACCTCCTTTGGAGGTGGGGGAGCCGATGATCGTCGGGCGGTTCACCTGAGCGTATATCATCGCGTCCCCCACGTCCAAAGGACATGGGCCACCCAACCCCCTCGAATGTTCCTTCTGATAAGTATATCATGTGAGTGAAACCATGACGACCACACGGGCCCTGACCCTCGGCCATAGCCCTGATCCCGATGACGCGTTTATGTTTTACGCGCTGGCCCGAGGCTTGATCGATACCTACGGATGGAGTTTCCAGCACGTCCTACAGGACATTCAGACGTTGAATGAGCGCGCCACCCGCGGCGAGCTGGACATCACCGCCATCAGCATGCACGCCTATCCCCTGGTCGCGGACAAATATGCGCTGACTACCTGCGGATCGAGCATGGGCGACGGCTACGGGCCTTTGGTGGTGGCGGCAGAGCCATGCACGATCGAGCAACTGAGAAACAAGACCATCCTGGTTCCGGGTGAAATGACCACGGCCTTTCTGATCTTGAACCTGCTGCTGGGCAGGGGAGCGTTCAAACACCGGGTGGTGATGTTTGACCGGATTCTGGATGGGGTGGCCCGTGGCGAAGCCGACGCCGGGTTAATCATTCATGAAGGTCAGTTGACCTATCAGTCCCGGAAGTTGCACAACGTGGTCGATTTGGGGCGGTGGTGGCAGCAGGAGACTTCGCTGCCGCTGCCGCTGGGGGGCAACTGCATTCGGAGGAGTCTGGGAACCGATGCCATGGCGCAGGTGACCGGCATATTGAGGGACAGCATCGCCTACAGCCTGGCCCACCGCAGTCAGGCCATTCGATACGCTCTGCAATTTGCGCGGGACATGGATGAAAAACTGGCTGACCGCTTTGTCGGTATGTACGTCAACGATTGGACCATGGACTACGGCGAGCGCGGGCGGCAGGCTGTGCACGAGCTGCTGCGGCGGGCGTTCGAAATCGGCATGGTGCCGGCGGTGGAGCGGATCGATTTCGTTGCCCCCGCCGACCATCTCTGATCCAAAAGGAGCCGCTGTCATCTCCCGGCAGCGACTCGCCGCTGACTACCCCCAACGGGACTCGAACCCGTGTCTTCAGGATGAGAACCTGATATCCTAGACCGCTAGACGATGGGGGCGTCGTGCCCGGCGCCGGCTGATCATTTCCGTCGTCAGACCATCCGCAAAAAATAGTGCGGCCAATGCCCCGCGTCAAGCTTGCAGCAAAGCCTTGGCCTACACGGTGTTGTCGATGTGGAGCGGTTTCGTCGGATCGGAGATTGACGCATCCGACGTTGCGGCCTGGTCGACGTCGTCCGCGGTGGCTCCAGTGTAGCGTCACCCCTCGTGGGTGACGACCCTCGTGGGTGACGACAACTGGCACAGTTCACCCGGATTACATTGCAAACGCATCAGCGATAGCGCGCATCGGCGATCAGACGCAGGAAGGCGTCGCACTCCTCCTCGTGATGGAAAACCGAGGTCCGGTCCGCCGCAAGCGGATTCAATACGTGATACCAGCGGTCAGCCACCGATATGCGAACAGGAACAAGCATCCCTGCACCCTACCCGTTCGGTATCGCACGTCGACAAAAAGTAGCCTGACCCCTTTGATACGCTGACCCCTTTGATACGCACTGCCCGTTCGGTGTCGCACGTCGACAAAAAGTAGCCTGACCCCTTTGATACGGTCAAAGGTCAAAGGTTCCAAAACCCGACCTTCGACCTTCGACCTTTTAACCTTCAACCTCCCCTACGGACACGTCGGCCCCGTCCATGTAGTACCCCCGCCCGCGGCGGTGGCACCGAAACATTGGAAGATGTCAGAGAAGAACGTGACCTGCTGGTCCGGCACGTCGTTCCAGTTTCCCTGCGTGTCCACCTCGATCCCAGGATCGGGGCCCGTAAAGGCCGGGGCGCCGGCGGCGGCAGTGTTACTGAACTGCTTGAACAGGTCGGAGAAGAACGTGGTCTGCCCGTCGCCGCTGGAGTCGCAGTAAACCCACGTGGGATCGGCAGGCTGTGCCGGCGTCGCGTCGGGACCGGCGCAGTCCACGCAGCGCGCCGTCACCGTCGGTCTGGAGATGGGCCCCCCGTTCGCAAGAGTAGCGAAACTGGGACACACCGCCAGGCCGGTGACATACAGGGCGTTGGCGCCGCTGCTGGTCCATTGATCCGGCGTCAGGAAGTCGGCGTCCGCACAGAGAGCCGTGGTCTTGCCGATATTGACCTTAACAGTTCCAGCCGGGTCCTCCGCGTAGTCCGTTAGAATCAACTGCACCCAGCCCTCGTTGGAAACCGTGTCCCCATCCTTAATGCCGCACTCAATGTGAAAC
>JAZGDL010000168.1:0-5412 GCA_036477795.1 Phycisphaerae bacterium | reverse complement strand
GCTACTCCGAATCTGCTGTAATCCTTGAAGAGGAGGCGACTAAGGCTGCCTTCTCCTCACCGCCGCGTTGCCGCTCCATTTCACCTGTGGCTTATAGCAGCGACTTACCGACCGTCGGACGGCGTAGCATCTCACCGGTATGTCTCAGGACCATTTTCTTCAGGCGACGACACGTCCCACCCCCGTGGGCCACCGCAGGTAACCGTATCTCCTGCGGCAGGAAGGATCCTCAGGTCGACCCTCCAGTGCTTCATCTAAGGGCGGTGACTGGCACCCCACGAAGGCCCATATGCCTCCTCCCGAAGTCCCTCTGCCTGGCTCCTTCGTGACGGCTCATTCTCCGGACCTCCCGGCTGAACCGCCCTAGCTGCGTACCCTTGTCCATTGGTGTCAAGGTTCGAGCAAAGGGTTCTGTACGGGCACGGACCCGCACAGGTAGGCTTCGGTGCTGTGCATCACCTCCTTTCTTCACCTCACCGTTTTTCGACTCAGTCCCGAGCCATGGCGGCTCACGCGCCCTTACAGGGCTGAATGTCTTGCGACGAACCAAGACCAGGGGCTGACGCCCCTGGCTAATGACCACAGCCCCTCCGGGGCTGGTTGGAGCGCGGGTGCTGTTGCATGAGCACCGCTCAGTTGCGGGTCCCGCTGACCCGATGTGATTCTCGCGGCGACCGAGACCCCACGATCCCCGTGATATGATTGGAGAATTCACGGGTTTGCGATTATGATCCATAAAGGACGGATCCGAGGCCGTCATCTAACATGACCGGCGGAGTAAGTGGGCGCCAGCGAGGCCGATGAGCCAAGACTATATTACCATCGTATCGGGACTCCCGCGGTCGGGGACGTCGATGATGATGCGGATGCTGGATCGCGGCGGCAGGTGTGCCATGACCGACGGTGTCCGGGCGGCGGACGATGACAACCCGCGGGGCTACTATGAGTTTGAACCGGTCAAGACAACCAAGAAAGATGCCTCCTGGCTGCAGCAGGCCGCCGGCAAAGCGGTCAAGATGGTCTATCTCCTGCTCTATGACCTGCCGCCTGACTATGACTACCGGGTGGTGTTCATGAACCGCAATCTCAAAGAAGTGATCGAGTCGCAGGACGCGATGCTTCAGCGGCGGGGCAAATCGCAAGGCAGTATGTCACCGGATGAACTGATCAGGAACTTCGAAACGCAGTTGCAGAAGGTGAATGCCTGGCTGGAGTCGCAGCCGCACTGCCGGGTGCTCCACGTCGACTACAACGAGGTGATGAAAGATCCCCAACCTCCGGTGCAGGCCGTCAACGAGTTTCTGGGCGGCGGGCTCGACACCGTTGCCATGCTGGAGGCGATTGATCCGGCGCTGTACCACCGCCGACAGTGACGGGGTTGCGGGGGATGGGAATACACCATCGTGGGGTGCGAGAAGGGATTCTCGCACCAGCGACGCCCACGGATTGCAATCAGTGGGCTTTGGATGGGATATCGCGAACTAATCAGCGCTGCCATATCAGTCGTGTTTACCGTCGAGGTGTTCTATCGCCTGAGGTATGACACGCTGAACGGCCTCCTCGATGGTGGCGTCGAGGATGGCTCCCGCCGCCTGAGGGTGACCGCCTCCGCCGAACCGGACGGCCAGGTCCAGCACGTCGACGTCGGATTCGCCGCGAATGTTGAGCCGCGTTCTGCCCTTCTTGCCTTCCGTCAGAAGAATGGCGATCTTGATCCCGCGCAGCGATCGAGGGATGGCGACCTGTTCGTCGATGTCGGCCAGGGTGCATTGGGCGCCGCTGATCTCCTCGAAGGAAGCGGTGCTGTAGGCCACGCGGCCGTCGGCGACGATCCTGGTGTTGGCGTAGATGACGCGATTGAGGGCGAATTCGGGCTGGCTCTGGCTGCGGCAAAGGTGCTCGCCGATCTGGGCTACGCGGGCGCCGCAGTCGATCAGATCGGCAGCAGCGTGCAACGCCGATGACGTCGTGCTCGGCAGGGAGAACCCCACGGTGTCGCTGTGCAGGCCTGCGTATAGCACGGAGGCGACCAACGGGGTGATCGGCCGCCCGGCGGCGCGGATCAACCTGTAGACCAGCTCACAAGTGCTGCCCGCGCCAGGGTCGACCCAGTTGACGGTGCCGAAGTTGGTGTTGGAGGTATGGTGGTCGATGTTGATGAGGGGGCGCCCCCGGCGCCAGTCGTCGCCCAGACTACGGTCCACGTTGCATCGCGATTCACCGGCGGTATCGAGGATGACAAAGCCGTCAGCGTCCGCGAAATCCTGAGCCTGTGCCGCGGGTGCGTCAGCCCAGTCGGCCAGGAAGGCCAGCCGACGCGACAGCGAGCCGTCCGGCAGGGAGACCGCTGCCGGCCCGCCCGTCGCAGGCCAGAGGGCGGAGACCGCGAACAGGCTGCCCAGACAGTCGGCATCCGGGCGCACATGCCCTACAACCAGCGGGCGGCGCCACGAATCCAGCAGCGAGATCAGCTCTTGGGGAATCGGCACAGCGCCCGACTCCGGTTCAGCGGTCGTAGACATTGAATCTACCGTTGTCAGCTCTTCATTGAAGCAATGAGGATGTCGGCGATTTCCGGCCTGGAAAACTCCATCGGGGGGCGCTCACCCTTCGCGAGCATTTCACGCACTTTAGTTCCGCTCAAGAAGATCTTGTCGGCAGCCGGATGTGGGCAGGTCTTGGCGCTGACCATCGCTTCGCAGGGCTTGCACCAGGATGCATGCTCGAAGTTGAGGGTTGTGATGGCCAGGCCGCCGGAAGGAATCCTTTGGAAGATCTTCTGAGCGTCATAGGTGCCGTAGTAGTCGCCCACGCCGGCGTGGTCTCGGCCCACAATAAAGTGTGAGCAGCCGTAGTTCTGCCGCATGACGGCGTGCAGGATGGCTTCGCGCGGGCCGGCGTAACGCATCGCCGCGGGCAGCACTGATAGCATGGTGCGCTCGGCAACGTAGTACTTCTCAAGCAACGTCGTGTAACAATTCATCCGGACGTCGGCGGGAATGTCGCCCGGCTGGGTCTGGCCGATCAGCGGATGAATGAGCAGCCCGTCACATATCTCCAGGGCGCACTTGGTCAGGTATTCGTGGGCACGGTGGATCGGATTGCGGGTCTGAAAACCGACCACCGTTTTCCAGCCGCGTTGCTCAAACCGGGCCCGGGTCTGTGCGGGGGTGAGCCGGTATTCGGTGAACTCCGGGTCGTACTTGGGGCAGACCACGTCGATAGGGCCCGCCAGGCAGACATCGCCTTCGGACATGAGAACCTTTACGCCGGGATGGGCGGTGTCGGCGGTGCCAAAGGCCATCTCCGCCTGTGTCGTCTTGTCGTGGTCGTACTTCTCTTCCAGCGCGAGTCTGCCCAGCATCCGGTGCTTATCGTCGAGCAGCGCGATGCTGTCGCCGGTCTTGAGGCCCTGGGCGGCGGTAGAATCGACGCTGCAGGTGACGGGTATCGGCCATACCGTCCCGTCGGCCAGCGACATGTTCCGGCAAATGCTGTCGTAATCCCGCTGGTTGACAAAACCGGTGAGCGGGCTGAAGGCGCCCAGCGCGATCAATTCGAGATCGCACCGGGCCCGCTCGGTGAGCGCGACCGTCGGTCCCTTGCCGGTGTACTCACCGGCCGGGCCTGCGTCAGTGCTGATGCGGTTGATGAGCGTCCCACCGTGGGGTGTAACCAGATTGTTATCTGCCATGAATAAAGACCTTCTCGGGTGTTCACTGCCGTGTCAAGGGGCCATCACTTCTTGACGGCCGCCAGCACCATGGTCATTCGCCGCCCCAGTATCTTAGCGGGCCGTTCTATGCGGGCCAGGTCGCCGAGCGTCTTGACGATATCTTCGAAGCTTTCCAGAGCCAGATTGGAGTGAGCCCGTTCGCGCCCGCGAAACAGCATGGTGAACTGAACCTTGTAGCCATGTTCGAGAAAGGACTTGGCCCGATTGACCTTGATGAGCCGATCGTGGACGTCGGTTTTGGGCCTGATGCGCACCTCCTTGATCACGTTCTCATGGCTGCGCTGGTGTTTTTGCCTTTTTCGTTTGTCGTACTTCTGCCTACCCCAGTCCACGATGCGACAGACCGGAGGGGTTTCCTGCGGCGACACTTCGACAAGGTCGAGCCCCGCATCACGCGCCATTTGCAGAGCTTCGTGCGTGGGAACGATGCCGCGCTGCACATTGTCCTGGTCGATCAGACGGACCGGAGTCACCCTGATCCGGTCATTGGTACGATTGGCACGGGTTGTTGTCTTGGCGATCGCTTGGTCACCTCCAAAAAGTCCAAAGTCAGCTTTCAGCAGTCAGCTTTCAGCAGTCAGCTTTCAGCGATCTGCCTGATTGCTGAAAGCTGACCGCTGAACGCTTTCTGTCGGATCAGCGCCCGGCGACGCTCACTTCATGATGCCCTCTGGCTGCAACTTCCTCCAGGCATCTACGGATAAACTCGTCGAGCGAAGAGGTTCCCAGCGTTCTGCCGTCGGCGCTGTTGATGTTGACGGTGTTGTCAGCCGCCTCCTGCTCGCCGACCACAAGGATATAGGGAACCTTCTTCGCCCGCATGCGATGTTTCTTGGGACCGATGCGTTCGTCGGAGTCGTCCAGCTCGACACGAAGACCGGCCTCGATGATCGATCGGTACACTCTGCGGGCGTAAGAGACACTCTTCTCGCTGATGGTCAGAACAACCACCTGCACCGGCGCCAGCCACAACGGGAAGAAACCGGCAAAGTGCTCGATCAGGATTCCGACAAACCGCTCCATACTGCCGAACGGGGCACGGTGGATCATGACCGGTCGATGCTCGCGGTTGTCGGCGCCCACGTATGTAAGGTCGAACCGCTCCGGCAGGGAATAATCCACCTGCACGGTGCCAAGCTGCCATTCGCGACCGATGCAATCCTTGACCACGAAATCGATCTTGGGGCCGTAGAACGCCGCCTCGCCGATTTCCTCGGTGAAGCTCACGCCCAGCGTCCGGGCCGCCTCCAGACAGGCCTGCTCGGCCTTGGCCCAGTTGGCCGGATCTCCGGCGTACTTGTCCGAATCCGCGTCGCGCAAGCCGACCCGCACCCGGTATTCGGTCATATCAAGCGTGTTTAAGATGATGCTCACCAGCTCCAGGCAGCCCAGCAGCTCCTGGGGCACCTGATCCGGCGTGCAGAACAGGTGGGCGTCGTCCTGGGTGAAACCGCGCACGCGGATCATGCCGTTCAATTCCCCGGACTGCTCCCAACGGTACACCGTCCCAAACTCCGCCAGCCGGACGGGCAGGTCGCGGTAGCTGTGCGGCCGGCTCGAATAGATTTTGATGTGGTGTGGGCAGTTCATGGGCCTGAGCAAGAAGCCCTCAGCGCCGTGCACGTCGTAGCGATGGGCGATCTGGGCGCAGGTGCACCGCTCGGTTCCTTCCATGC
>JAZGDL010000167.1:0-18115 GCA_036477795.1 Phycisphaerae bacterium | reverse complement strand
GCCCTTGATGCTGCGCGCACATAGCCCACCTCCGCGTCGCCGATGCCCACGCTGGTCCTTCCCTGCCTGAAATGCCACTCGACCGTCACTCTCCGCGAACCCCAACGCAATTGCCGTGCCGAACAGTATTGGGTCAACACCTATTTGGCCGGCGGACTAAATCTGCCCGAAGCGACCCGCGGTAGGTGGTCGGTGACAAACGGTGGCAGGATCGGCGGCAGGCGCCCAGCGCATCCGGGCGCAGCGAACGGTACCCGAATACGCTCTAGTACAGCGAAAACGCGGTTTCGTTTAGGCTACCAGCCCGAAACGGTCGGGTGTGAGCCCCTTAATGTCACCCGGCAGGACATCGCGCAGGCAGACGACTTTCATCTCATTCGTGACGCTGTTCGGGGCTAACGGCTGATCGGTATCAGAACCATTGACCGTGTAACGGATCGATGATGACCGCAAGCTTAGCGCACGGACTAAACCTGCGCACCCGACGGGGCCTGCGTTCCGACCCCCCGCCCGCCGGATGGTCGGTGGGGCGGCCGTCGCAGAACGGTCGCAGGAACCGTCGCACAGTCGGGCGCAGCCGGGTACGGCGAATGGGTACCCGAATACGCCCCAGCACGCTAAAAACGCGGGTTTACGAGAATAACCACCCTAACACACGGTGTTTTTTCACACTGTCGATCCGGTGGTTGCGGGTTCGAATCCCGTCGGCCTCGGTGAATCCAACCCACCAAGCCGCAGGAACTTGGGCGTACAGCGCAAGGTCACGCTGGACCGAGAATCCCTTCTCGGTCCCCCTTCCTGGGGGGCCGCGGGAAGGGATTCCCGCAGCGGATGGGTGCGAGAAAGGATTCTCGCACCAGCACTTGTCGGCGACTTTGCGCTGTAGTGCTAACCGCCCGTGGTGCTAAGCCCACGAGCTGACATGGGAATCCGGGTTAGAAGAACCACTTGGCCAGCTTCAGGATCCCCTGGCTCCAGGGCACCCGGTGGGAAATGCCCGAGGCGTCTTCGAACTGCTTGAGATTGGCCAGGTACCACTCATAGTTGCGGATCAACGCGTCCTTGTTTGAATAGCGCGGAGAAAAGCCCAGTACACGCCGGGCTTTCTCGATGGACACGAACGAATCCTTCGAAGCTGTCTCATAAATCCACTTGTACAACGGCGACAGCCTCAGCAGTTCCAGAAACCGCAATGTCCATATCATGGGAGTAGCCGGAAACCCCTTGATCTTCCTGCCGAAGCCGGCGTGATCCAAAACCGCCTGGTAATCCTCCCTCATGGTGTCGAATTCCGCAGCGCCGATGTTGAAGGTGTCGTTCACCTTGTCTTCGTCAAGTGTGGCGCAAAGATAGATGGCCTGGCACAGGTCCTCGACGTCAAGGAGTTGGTAGCGGTTTTTTCCGTTGCCGATCATCGGAAAACTCTTGCCGTCCCTGGCCCAATCATAAAACAGGGCGAACACGCCCAGCCGCTCCGGTCCGATGAACGATTTGGGCCGAATGATCGGCACGCACATTCCCTTATTGCGATAGGCCAGACAGATCTGCTCCGCCTGGACCTTGGCCTCACCATAGGGGCCCACCCCTACCAACTTGTCGTCTTCCGTCAACGGGTGATGATCGGGAATGCCGTAGACCGCCGTTGACGAGATGTGAATAGCCCGGCTGACATTGTGCTTGGCCGCCACTTCCATCACGTTACGGGTGCCGTCCAAGTCGGTTGAAAAGATGTCCTCTTTCTTATAAAGCGGCAAGGCTGCAGCCGTGTGCACCACGATGTCCACACCAGCCATGGACTGGTCCAACGCAGCCTTGTCCCGGATGTCGCCCTGGAAGACTGTGACGCGCTCCTTCACGTCTACATAGTCAAACGCGGTGATGTCCAACGACGCGACCTTGTGCCCTTTGTTCAGCAAGAACCTGACCAGATTGATGCCCAGGAACCCCGCGCCGCCGGTGATCAAGTAAGACACCGGTCGTGCAGGCGCGGACCGCTGCTCCTCGGCTGTTGCGGTCGGGGTTGTCTCCGTTGCGTCCTTCATAGCCAAGCCCCTTTGGAGCAGTGAAGAGTGAAGAGTGAGAAGTGAAAACGCCCCTTCACGCTTCTCTTCGTCCCTTCGTCCCTTTGTCCCTTCGTCCCTTCGTCCCTTCCCTTCGTGCCTTTCTCCGTGTCCTGGCACCGCTTCTCCGCCGGTGGCCCCGAAGTTATCAGAACAAGCCTACGGTTGTACACCCTCGCCGATGATCCCACGGACAATTTCTATCTCGGCCCATTTGTCCTCGAACATGATCGCTGCCGCCATAAGCGCCCACACCACTACGGTACCCTGAAACGGCCGATCACGCAGAACGATGTCCATCGGTCCGTGCATCTTTCCGGACTGCACCAGCATCGAATAACGAAACACGCCGTACACCACCAGAGGCAGCGTGAACATCAAATGCTCCTTCGGAAACGTCGACGGCGTGTCCTTGTCCATGGTGTAGAGCAGGAAAGTCACGATGGTGATCCCCGCCGAGACGCTGATCAGGTTGTTCAACAATTCCGGCGTATACCGCAATAGTGTATTGCGGTGCCGGCCGGCCTCCTCCAGCGAATCAAACTGAGCGATCTCGCAGCGCCGCTTGCCGAACCCCATGAACATACACAGCGTGAAGGTGCAAACGATCAGCCAGGGTGAGACGAACGCTCCCACCGCATCCGCCCCCGCCGTGGCCCGAAGCACGAACCCCACCGCGATCAGGATCACGTCCAGGATCATCCGCCGCTTCAGCGCCAGCGAATAAGCCAGAATCATCACGAAATAGCCCAGAATTATTATAACGCAGGTCGAGGGCAGCAGCCGTGCACACAGAACCACGCCGGCCGCCAGCAGCGCGATAGCCCACACTAGAGCTCCCAAAGGAGAAATCGCTCCGCTGGCCAGCGGACGATGTTTCTTGATGGGATGCCTGGCATCCGCCTCGCGATCCAAGACATCGTTGACCGCGTAGCTGGCGCTGGAAACCAGACAAAACGCCGCGAACACGACCCCGGTACGCATCATCGCCATCGCGTCAAACGTTAGTGCGAACGCAGGGCCGACCAGAACCGCAAGGTTCTTGATCCACTGCTTAGGCCTCATCAAGATGAGATAATGGTTCATACCGTACGATCCATTGCCGATTGACGATTCCCCAATCGTCAATCCCCAATCGTCAATCGTCAATACCCTTGACATGCCCGAGGAAACTTATTCGAATAATCAGGGTGAATGGCCTGTAGTTCAACTGGTAGAACGTCTGACTCTGGATCAGAAGGTTCCAGGTTCGAGTCCTGGCAGGCCAGCTTCCTAAGACACCGAACGCGCTGACCCTTCTGTCGCTCGTTCAACGGATTTTGTCTGCCGACAGTGCATCATCAGCGCTCCCGCTAGTGTGCTGAGCACGTTGCCTCATTGGGCACGACGGTACGTATCGAAAGCGCGGCGTCACCCATCGCCAGCGGCCTCGATCCAATCACCGCCTGGTGATATGCCGCGTCGCGTGGATGACGGCGTCTTGCATGGTTTGTGCGGGTGAAGCGCGGATATGACCGCCGATCGGCGAGCGCCCCCCCAGAAAGCTCCCCACCCTAGACGCGCATTTGAGAACGCAATAATGTGGAGAGTCGGTTGCCATGAGGACCAAACAGAATCGTTTGACAACACGACAGATTCTCGCATGGGCGGACGCTCACTATAAGCGTACCGGTCGCTGGCCGACTCGGCGAACGGGCAACTTACAAGAAGCGCCGCAATGGGGCTGGGCGGTCATCGACGGTTGCCTCGAATTCGGCGGCAGCGGTCTTCCGGGCGGCACCTCGCTTAACTTTCTGCTCGCGCAGCATCGCGGCTATAGAAGCCGGAAGGAACGCGGCCTATTCTCCACAAAGCTCATCCTGGTTTGGGCCGACCGCCATAGAATTCGCACCGGTGATTGGCCGTTTGCCACATCAGGACCGGTCCAGGGTGTTCCCGGTGAAACATGGCGAAAGATTGACAACGCCCTCCGTCACGGCCTCCGCGGACTCGAGCGCGGTAGTTCCCTTGCTAAACTATTGTCCAGGCGCCGAAACAAGCCGCGCGGCAGGGAGCGGTCCCCGGACATCTCAGTAGATCAAATCCTCAAGTGGGCGGATGCCCACAAGAAACGGACCGGTTCCTTTCCGAACACCCAGAGCGGTCGGGTGCACGGTGCGGAGGGTCAGTTGTGGCGCAGCATTGACGGGGCGCTGCGGCGTGGGCTGCGCGGCCTGCCAGGCGGCGACTCATTGCCCCAGCTATTGGCCAGACGTCGTGGTAAACGAAACCGCCTTGACGCTCCCAGGCTGAGGATAAAGCAGATTCTCCAGTGGGCTGATCGCCACAATACTCGGACGAGAAAATGGCCCAATAACAAGTCAGGGCCTGTCACTGGCGCCGCCGGCGAAAAGTGGCAGAGCATTGACTCTGCCCTGAGAGGCGGCCTCCGCGGACTTGAAGGTGGCAGCTCGCTCCACAAACTACTGACCAAGCGCCGTGGCAAGATCGATTGCAGCGTCGGGGTGCGCAAGACGCCGTTATCGACTAATCAGATACTCAAATGGGCCGACGCCTATCACAAGCGAAACGGGAAATGGCCGGTGATCACATCGGGCCGGATACCTGACGCGAATGGCGAGACGTGGCATATCGTACAAAGCGCATTGTCCAAGGGAATTCGTGGCCTGAATGGCATAAGCTCGCTCGCCATGTTGCTGGCTCGCGCCGGACGGAAGCAGCACCGCTTCCACAGGCCTCGCCTAGCAATAAAACAAATACTGGCGTGGGCGGATGCGCACAAGAAGCGCACTGGGGATTGGCCAAAGCAGAAAAGCGGCGTATTGAAAGACTCGCCCGAAGATCGATGGGAGTGCATCGATGCCGCCCTTTACCATGGCCGCCGCGGGCTAACTCCTGGTGGGACGCTGGCCGGGCTGCTCGAGAAGTACCGAGGCCGCATCAACCAGCGGACGCAGCCGCGGCTTTCGGTGAAGCAAATTCTACAGTGGGCCGATGCTCATAAGGAACGGACGGGCTCCTATCCGGAAAGAAGGGACGGGCCTATCCACGGCCTGAAGAGTGAGACTTGGCTCTGCGTTGACAGGGCGCTGACCAGCGGCCATCGCGGACTGCCGGGCGGGGATTCGCTGCCGCGCTTGTTGCACCGACAGCGCGGAAAGCAGAACCACCTGACAGCAACCCAATTGACCCACAAGCAGATACTCAAATGGGCTGACGCACACCACAAGCGCACCGGACGATGGCCAACCGAGGGTGCCGCCCGAGTGCACGGTACCGATCGCGAATCGTGGATGAGAATCGCCAATTCTCTTCGCAACGGCATTAGAGGCTTACCCGGGGGCGACTCCCTGGCGCAGTTGCTCTCACGACGCCGGGGCAGTCGCAACATTAGCGACCTGCCAAAGCTGACCATGAGCATCATCCTGAAATGGGCTGACACTCACAAGAAGCACACCGGAAGGTGGCCGACGGTGGCGAGCGGCGCCGTCATCGGCGAGAAAGGCGAAGACTGGGCGAACATCAATGCGTCACTGACTGTCGGCAATAGGGGCCTGGCGCCCGGTAACACGCTCGCTCGTGTTCTGGCACGTTATCGCGGTCGACGTAACCACCTGGCCCTCCAGCGATTGACCGTGAAACAGGTTCTCCGGTGGGCCGATGCCTATCATCAACGCTTCGGCATATGGCCCTGTGAAAAAACAGGGCCGATTTCGGGAGTTCCTGGCGAAACCTGGTGCTCCGTTGACAACGCTCTTCGAGGAGCTACTCGTGGGCTTCCCAAGGCAACTTCGCTGTCTCGGTTGCTGAACCATAAACGAGGCGTGGTCCGGCGGCGCACGGAGCACCCACTATCGGTCCGGGAGATACTTAGTTGGGCGGACGCACACAAGAAACGTACCGGTGGTTGCCCTTGGAGTGAATCCGGAGAGATACCCGAGAGGCCGGGCACATCGTGGCAGCAGGTCAATCACGCGCTACGGGTAGGCAGACTGGGACTTCCCGGCGGCACCACTTTGAGCCGCTTGCTATACAAGCATCGACGAAGATCGAGAGCGCGAAATCGGCAACTGTGATGCAACCGCCGCCGACACACTCATGCCCGGCAGCACGCACCGCAGTAGTAAAATGGGTCCGCCACGCCGACCCCGGGCGTCTGGTTTTGATCAGCCTCGCTCGGCGATGGGTTTTACGGAACGCGTGGTCGGCCCGGTGTAGGGGCTTTCCGAGAAGAGAATCCTCGCGTGGGCCGACGCTCACCGCAAGCGCACGGGCGATTGGCCTTCAACTGCCAGCGGCTCGCTCCATGACGCCCCTCACGAAAGATGGAAGGTGCTCGACAAAGCGCTTCGTCATGGTTTTCGCTGGCTTCCCGGGAACAGCTCGCTGGCACAATTACTCGAAGAAAAACGCGGCAGGCGCAACCGGAGAGCGGCGCCAAAACTGACCACCAAGGCGATTCTGGCATGGGCCGATGAATACAAGCGCCGCTGCGGCGAGTGGCCGACCGAATCCTCCGGCAAAGTTCCCGGGGCAACTGACGAGTCCTGGATCGCGATTGCCAGTTCCTTACGCACCGGTGCGCGCGGTTTGCCAGGGGGCAGCTCTCTCTCCCAACTTCTGGAAAAGCGTCGAGGCAAGCGAAATATGCAACACCAGCCAGAGCTATCGGTCGCTCAAATCCTGACGTGGGCAGACACCCACAGGGAGCGCACCGGCAAATGGCCCACCAAGACGAACGGCTCAGTCAGAGGCGTGCGCGATGAGAGCTGGGGGAGAATTGACGGGGCGTTACGATACGGCCGCCGCAGCCTCCCACCGGGCGGATCTCTCCATCAACTCCTGGAAAAGCACCGCGGTCGCCGTAACCGCCGCGCACTTTCCAGTCCATTGAAAAAGCAGCGACGAATACGGTAGCGGCGCGGCGAGCGAAGCGCACAAGGTTGGCCGCCTGGATTACTCGCGGGCGGCAAGAATGGCCTGTCGTTCAATTGGTAGAACGTCTGACTCTGGATCAGAAGGTTCCAGGTTTGAGTCCTGGCAGGCCAGTTGCCCCCAGAACTTGGTCGTGCGCTACTCGTGATTTTGCAAGGATCCAGTGGGCCAGGCTTTCCAGCCGGTCAAACGACAGGCTGGAAAGCCTGTCCCACATCTGGGTGCGAGAAAGGATTCTCGCACCAGCCCTCGTTGGCGAGTTTGCGCCGTAGCGTTAAGCTATCCCTGTTCCCGCGATCAATCGCTTGAAGTATATCGGCTGCGCGTTCTGCGTGGAGACGGAGCGCTGAATTCCGCACAAAGTCGTTCGAGCTCATTCAGAAGGTGGTCTTGGCCCGCGCGAAAAGTCCGCAAGCTCTTGAACAGCTTGGCTGCCTGATGGTGAAAGTCTGACTCCGGGCGGCGTTTGGTTTTTGGCTGTTTGGGCATGTTGATCTCCCAAGCGTGTCCCTATATGCTGAATTTGCGAGAGCACCTACCTACAATCATACGCAAAAGCGCGTGTATTGCAAGGAAAAATACGTAAATGTGTTCAAAATACTCGACTCCAGCGGTTGAGCTGACCGATCGGATACGGGAGGTGCGTATATCCGCTTTTGGCGAGCGTGGGCGGGCCCAATTCGCTCGGGCACTGGGAGTGAGCCCCTCGACCTACAACTACTATGAGCGCGGGCGGGTGCCCCCGATGCCTCTACTGCTCAAGATCAGCGAGGTGGGGGGCGTGGATCTGCCCTGGCTGCTCACGGGACAGTTTCCCGAGGGCCGATCCGGGGGTGGGCTTTCGGCCGAACATGCCAGGATTCTGGCCCGGATGAGCGTGGTGCTCCCCCGGCGTGCGGAAGCGGCTGCCGCCCTCAACGCCGTAATCGATCTGCTGGAATCTCAACCGCAAGCGCCCGCGGGGACGGCCGAAGCGCCTGGCCGGGAATCGCCCCGTCGCGCGACGCCGGGTTCGAGCAGCCGCATACCGGTCCTGGGCCGCACGGCGGCGGGTGTTCCGCAATTCTGGCGTCGTTCGCAGCCGTCCTTCGATCTGCTGCGGTCAGCTATCGTGGGGGCTACCGCTTGCGGTGATGCCCGCGCCGCGACATTGGCGGAGCCTGACGAAGAGGCCTCCGCCGATCTTGACGAGCACGTACATGTGGTGCAGTTGGCTAAGCCGGTCAAGGTCGGAGAGCTTCACATCACCGACTTCGTCGATGCCCCGATGCTTCGTGACAGGTGGGCCGACGCCTTTGCACTCCGCATCGATGGAGACAGCATGTATCCGTCCCTATCTCACGGAGACCTGGTGATTCTTTCCCCGCGCGAACCCGCCAGACCGGGCCGTGCTGCTGTCGTCCAATTGCGTAACCAAATCGGGGTAACCTGCAAACTGTTTTACACCGACAAGACGCATGTTCGCCTCATTCCGATCAACGAGCGATTCGAAGCAACCAGACATGCGCTTAAGGAACTGGCGTGGGCCCTGGCAGTCCTGTACCGGGTTCGGATTTCGGTGTAATACACGTTCCACTGCGAGTTGGGGCCCGCGCTCGGTCCGGAAAACCGGTCGCTGGCGCTCGCGGCTCGGATTGAGGCGGAGGAATTGCGCTTACTCTGTTAGCCATCAGTCCAAGTCGAGATCGGTGGAGGTGTTCAGGCCCAGCGATTCCAACATGGCTTCGGGGGAGTCGAACTGGTTGGTGAAGCCGTGTAGTTGGTGAAGCGCCTCTTTGAGTTCGTACTGGGCCTGGGGGCTTTCGAAGCCCATGAGCCGCTCAATGTTGTCGCCGGCATCCGAGCAGCCTTGGTCCGATGGCTCGTCATCGTCGTCGAAGGATTCCACTTGACAGATGGCTTCGAGGGTAACGTCCCACGCTTCCGGCAGGCGCGGATGAGCCTCGTTGCCGTTCGCAAAGCACCATTGACGAACAGCATCGAGGCCCTTTTCTTTCATTGAGTCAAACACTTCGCCGATTTCCTCGTCGTCCTCATCCAGCAAGCCTGCGGATTCGAATCCGTGGGCTTCGACTATGAAATGGACATCTTCGCGGGCCAGGAACTGGTCCACGGAGCCTTGGATGAGCCGTTGGCTGAGGTCCTCGGTCGTGCCAACGTAGAACAGCTTCCCATCCTTCCCGAAATCAGTGAGATCGGCGGAGTTCACGGCGCCCACACCGCCAAGCAGGGCAACCCATCGCTCGTAGCGTCTGGGCAGTCGAAAACCGTTCTCTTTTGCAAATCGAACTCCGCCGGCAACAATGCGTTTGGCCAGTTCCGGCTCGATGCGGATGATTTCCATATTCTCCCGCATTCTCGAAACCTGGTGCTTGAATTCGTCGGCGGTGATATCCAGTCGTCCCCAAGCGTCTTTGAGTCCGATGCACCAGAGATCGACCAGAAAAGCAGCCAGCGCGTGGCCGCCGCCCGGGACAGCGCGCAAACAATAGATGGCGGCTTTCCCGTCCTCCCGCCAGTCACGGTTGATGTAGCACGCTTCGGCTTTGCCCGCCTCTCCAATTCTGCGGTACGGGCTGCCCGTTTGGGCACGCCGCAGATCGCGTTGCTTTTGCTGTCTTTTGCGTCGCTGTCGTTCCTTCTTCCTGGCGTCGCTGGCCATGGTCCGCTCCTGAGGCTGCTTGATGTCAGTGCATCGTCCCCGGCTCGGCTTGGGCGATCAAGGGAAAAGTTCACAAATCATCTGCTGATCACGTCGGGCGCCGGGCCCCTCGCTTTGTAGAATGCAGGCGGCGGCGCTGCGGTCGGGGCTGCTATGCGAGGGGGAGGGCGAGGCTCCCGCCGAGCCCATGCTCCTAAACACGTACGAGAAGGGATTCTCGGCACAGGATATAGTTGTACGGTAAATAGTTGTATTACTTGTCAAACGTGGTACTTGAAAGGCGTGATGCCGTTCCGGCCAGGAGTAGACGAACATGCCCAACGCGGTGGTGCTTCTTTCCGGTGGGATCGACTCGACAACCACCGCCGCCCTCGCGGCGGAACAGGGGTTCGCGTTGTATGCGCTCTCCTTCGCCTACGGGCAGCGTCATGGCATCGAGCTGGTAGCCGCCAGGGGCGTGGCTGAAGCATTGAACGTCAAGCGGCACGTGCTCCAGTCCGTCGATCTGCGCGTGTTCGGAGGCTCGGCCCTGACCGACGAAATCGATGTGCCCATGGATCGCGACGACGACCGGATGGCGGCGGAGATTCCCATCACCTATGTGCCGGCCCGCAACACCATCTTTCTGGCCCATGCACTGGCCTTCGCCGAGACGATCGGTGCGTTTGACATCTTCATCGGTGCCAACGTCGTGGACTACAGCGGGTACCCGGACTGCCGTCCCGAGTTCATAGCCAAGTTCCAGGAGCTGGCCAACCTGGCCACCTCGGCGGCGGTTGAAGGCCAAGGTCGCTTTCGGGTGCACGCCCCGCTGATTGAGATGTCAAAGGCTGACATCATCCGAGAGGGTGTGCGTCTCGGCCTCGACTATGGGCTGACCCACAGTTGCTATGCACCGACGGCGGAGGGGCTGGCCTGCGGGCGGTGTGATAGCTGCCTGCTGCGCAAGAAGGGCTTTGATGAGGCCGGCGTCAGCGACCCGACGCGATACGCGTGATGGGCGACGACGAGCGGCTGATTTTTGACAAGGCGTTGCGCGCCGCCGGGTCTTCGTTGGGCGTGACTCTGTCCGATGAGCATTGTGCGGCGCTCTGGCGGCATCGGGCGTTGGTGATCGAGGCCAATCGGCGGTTCAACCTGACCCGCATCACGGAACCGGCGGAGTTTGCAGCCAAGCATCACGCGGACTCTCTGAGCGTTGTCCGATGGTGCGGCGATGCCGGTGTCAGCGTCGGCTGCGTGCTGGACGTAGGCACCGGGGCCGGCGTGCCGGCGGTCCCGCTGGCGATGGTCAGGCCGGATTGGCAGGTGACCGCGATCGACGGCACCGGCAAGAAGGCCCGCTTCGTGGCCGACGTCGCCCGCCGGCTTTCACTGGCCAATCTCGCCGCGGTGCACGCCCGAGCGGAAACCTGGGCGGCCCCGGCAGCTTTTGACCTGGTGGTCTTCAAAGCCATCGGGGCGCTGGCCCGCTGTCTCAAAGTCGGGCGCCGGCATGTCGCCCGCGACGGATACCTGGTCATCTACAAGACCGCGGAGGTGCCCGCGGATGAAGTCGCCGCCGGCCAATCAGCCGCCCGGCGGTATGGATTCGATGCCTCCGACGTGTTCCGTTATGATCTTCCGGTGAGTGACACGGTGATGTCACGGGTCTTGTGGATATTTCGACAGGGTGGGGACCAGCCGTCCCGGCGGGCCGGCGGGTTCGGCCGCCACGGTCGCAGCCCGTAGGCGGACGGTGATGGTAATCATTGAATCACCCGTTCCATCGTCGAGCTTGCCCCATATTTGTTTCACCGCTTTGGGGAAGAACGTTGTCAACTCGTCGTCGGCTTCGGCGTCAAAGGCGGTTCGGCGGGCGTCGGCCGGCGCACTCTGGCCCCGCCCCCTGCGGCTGGCGATGCGGGGTCTTTCAAAGGTCGCGGCCGCACCTGTCGGAGCGCTTCGCATTCCAGTTGGTTGCAGATCGCCTTTGCCGACCATGGCCAGCAATTGCCGCGTCTGGTGCCATCCCCGGGCCCGAAGCACACGCCCCACAGAGAGCGTGACGTCGCGCCGCACGGTCCCGCCGGTGTCGAACATGCGGACCAGGCGAGGCAGCTCGGAGGCGGGCAGTTCGATGTGGCGCTCTACCAGGCCGACGGGTGACACGGTTATGCCACCTGCCCGGTGCAGTCCGAGCAATGTTTCGGCGATTCCTTCGGTGACGGAACTGAGGTCTTTCCTCTCGCCGAGGAAACGATTCAGCTTCTCGCTGCACCACTGCAGATCGCGGGCGTCCGCGGTGGCGACCTCGAGAATCACTTGAGACTCGACTGTCTCGGCGGCAACGGCTTCGTCTGCGTCTTCTTGCGCTATTACGAAAGCGTGTTCCAAACGAGCCTCGGTTTTGAGTGGTGTGACCTTCCTGGCATCGAGCATGGCTGATGCGCCGGCAGCGCGTTCGCCACCAAGGACCAAGACCGGCGTCTGGTTCGTCACCGGGGCGACCGCTTCCGACTCTATGGCCTCCATGGAGCGGACCGCGTCAAGCACGTATCTATCCTGCGAGGTCGGCTGTGCGGCCGGCAACGCGGTTTCAGGTATTACGGCATGGGCTATCTCGTTGAACGCCGCCTGATCGCGCGGTGTGTGCATTAGTGACACCGTGTACAAGCCTGCGGTAACCGTCAGGGCGATTACGGCAGCGGCCAGCAGAACCGAACGCAAAATGCGCCACGTCGAAGTTCTATGGACGGCTAATGTGTCAGGCTGATCGAGCAGGTTGTCGCGTTCGATGGAGGACATGACGTCTTGGGCCAGGCCCGAAGGCGCGGGACGGCGCGGCAGGGCGCCGACCTGGGCGGCGATTTCGCGCAGACGATCCAGCTCAGCCCGGGCGGACGGGTCTTCGCGCAGCAGGGCTTCAACGTCGTCCCGCTCGCTGTCGTTGAGTTCGCCGTCGAGGTAGGCGGAGAGTTGTTCCGCCGGATTTTTGGGATTGATCTCGGTCATTTTCCTGGGTTCGCTCTTACGTTGGCGGTGCGTTTCTCCAGTTCTTCGCGCAGCGCCGCCCGAGCCCGATGTACGCGAGACTTTATCGTCCCCAGGGGCGCGTCGAGGACCTCGGCGATCTGACGATAGTCCAAACCTTCGATGTCACGAAGCACGGCGACGCTCCTGTGGTGCTCCTCGATGGCCTGCAGGGCGCTTGCCACCAGTTTGTGCATCTCGCCGGCTTCAGCCTGGGCGGGCGGCTCGAGCGTCTTGTCATCGGACAGGCGCTGGGCGGCTGACTCTCGTCCTTCCGATCCCGGACCGGCGTTGTCGTCCAGCGAGGTCACCAGCCGCAGTTTGGCTTTCTTGCGATGCGACAACGCCAGGTTCACGGCGATCCGGAAAATCCACGTATAGAAACCGCTGGTGCCCTGGAACCTGTCGATGGCCTGATAAGCCTTGACGAAAGCTTCCTGGGTGAGGTCCAAGGCGTCGTCGGGATTGCGGCAGATACGCCAGCAGGCGTTGTAGACGCGATCCTGGTAACGTCGCACCAAGGTGTCGAAGGCCTGCACATCGCCCGTCTGGGCGCTACGGACCAGGGTAGCGTCGTCATCCCGGCTGGTGGTCTGTTCCCGCTGCACGACAGCTTCCATACATTACTTTGGACGCTCCAGACCCGTCGCGGTTCCATCGGTCCGAGAATTGGTCTGCGGTCAACCGGCCGATCAGCCCCATCAGGTCGCCAGGGCCACTGGAACCGGGGCATAATGGGACATTTCCATGCTGGCCGACGCCCGGCCCTGGGTGAGGCTTCGCAGATCTGTGGTGTAGCCGAACATCTGCCGCAAAGGCACCTGGGCGTCGATCACCCGGTAGCGGCCTCGCAGGTCTGTACCGGTGATCGTCGCCCGCCGTACGTTGAGATCGCCATTTACCACTCCGAAGTACTCATCAGGAACAACGACTTCGACCTTCATGACCGGCTCCAGCAGGATCGGGCCCGCGTTGCGCATGGCCGTCGCAAACGCCAGCGACGCAGCGTGCTCGAAGGCCATTTCGGAACTGTCCACGTCATGCTCCCGTCCATCCAGCAGAGTAGCCTTGAAATCGATCACCTGACTACCGGCGACCACGCCGCTCAGGGCTGCGGATTTTACCCCCTGCCCCACGGCTTTTACAAACTCCCTGCGGACCACCCCGCCCCTGGTGGCATCGACGAACCGAAGCTCGTCCACGACATCCCGGGACACCGGTTCCAGACGCAGATTCACCACCGCATACTGTCCCCGGCCGCCGGTCTGTCGAACGAATCGCCCCTCCGCCTCGGCCACCTTGGTGATGGTCTCGCGGTACGATACACGCGGTTGCCCCACGATGACCTGCACGTTCATTTCGTCCTGCAGACGCCTCATCAGGACATCCAGGTGCAACTCGCCCATGCCGGAGATCAGCATCTGCCCCGTTTCCTGGCTGACGGCCATGTTGAAGGTCGGATCCTGCCGCTCCAGTGCCCTCAACGAGGTGACAAGTTTCTCGCGGTCACGTGATGATTTCGGCTCGATGGCACGGCTGATCACGGTCTCGGGAAACTCGATATTCTCCAAGACAATCGGTTGGTGGGCATCGCACAAGGTGTGACCGGTGAGGGCGTGCTTGGGGCCTATCACCGTGACAATATCACCGGCGGACGTCGACTGCAGCTGCTCGCGTTTCTTGGCGAACATGCGAAAAATGCGGGTGATGTTCTCCTTCCGACCGTTGACCGAGTTGTACACCCGGCTGGAGGACTTTAGCGTGCCGGAGTAGATCCGCAGATAGTACAAGTCCATCGGCTTTTCGGTGACGATCTTGAACACCAAGGCCGCGAAGGGCCCATCGGCTGACGGCGGAAGCTCCATCTCGGCATGGTCACCGTCCGCCACTTTGGCGCACACCGCAGGCACCTCGTGAGGAGACGGAAGGTAGTCGCACACCGCGTCCAGCAGTCGCTGCACACCTTTGTACTTCAGTGAAGAACCGCATAACACCGGCTGCAACAGGTTGCCGATCGTCGCATTGCGAATGGCCCGGCGAAGCTCATCCTCGCCGATGGGCTCCTCATGGACGTACCGGTGCATGAGCGTTTCACAGGTCTCAGCGACGCGCTCTTCCAACTCGTGCCGCCAACGCCGGGCCTCCTCCATCGACTCATCGGGGATCTCCCCGGTGGTGAAACGAGTCCCCTGGACCTCGTCGACCCAGTAGATGGCCTGCATGGTCACCAGATCAATGAGCCCCACGAAGTTGTCCTCGGCGCCCAGCGGAATCTGCACCGCGACGGGGTTGGCCTCTAATCTCTGCCGAATGGAGGCCACCGAGGCGGCGAAGTCCGCTCCGATCTTGTCCATCTTGTTGACAAAGCAGAGTCGGGGCACCTTGTAGCGGTCGGCCTGCCGCCAGACGGTCTCGCTCTGGGCCTCCACCCCCTCTTTGGCGTCGAACACCGCAATGGCGCCGTCCAGCACCCGCAAGGAGCGCTCCACCTCGGCGGTGAAATCCACGTGGCCCGGGGTATCGATCAGGTTGATGGTGTACCCGTTCCACGGACAGCTCACCGCGGCTGAGTAGATCGAAATGCCGCGCTGCTGCTCCTGTTGATCGAAATCGGTGGTGGTGGTGCCGTCGTCCACCTCACCCATACGGTGCGTCTTGCCCGTGTAAAACAGGATGCGCTCCGTGGTGGTGGTCTTGCCGGCGTCGATGTGCGCCGCAATGCCGATATTTCGTACCCGTGTCAGGTCCACGTCGAGTCGGACCGGTCCCTCAAGAATTGGGACCGGTCATCCTCCATCGTCACAGAATCCCTTGAATCCGAGAGTGAGTTACCAGGCAAAGTGGGCGAAGGCCTTGTTGGCATCGGCCATGCGATGGATGTTGTCACGAGTCGTCATCGCCGCCCCCGCACCTTTGTAGGCGTCGACGAGTTCGTTCGCCAGAATTTCGCACATGGCCTTGCCGCTCTTGGACCGCGCCCCGGCCAGTATCCAGCGGATGGCCAGGGTCTGCGCCCGCCTCCGGTTCACCTGCATGGGAACCTGGTAGTTGGACCCCCCGACCCGTTTGGATCGTACTTCTATATTCGGCTTGCAGTTGGCGACCGCGGTCTCGAACACCTCCAGAGGAGGCTGGTCTTTGATGCGCTTCTCGATGATGCCCATCGCTTTGTAAAACACGCGAAATGCCGTGCTCTTCTTGCCGTCATGCATCAAGCAGTTGACGAACTTGGCCACCAGCTTGCTGTCGAAGCGCGCGTCCGGCGTCAATTGTTCAGACGAGTTTGTAAACTTCTTGTAGCCCATCGATCTCTCTTTCCTGGAGCAGAACCATTTCTTCAACTCCTTGCCATTGCACCGCGCGAATATGCAGTGCTTATTCCGAGCCCCAAGCGCCAGCGCGGGGTCCGCCAACCCTCAGGACCCGTCAGCGCTACGCCTGGTCACCACTCCTCTGAGCATGGAGACCACCGTCAGGGCCATGCCCAGTTCAAACACCGCCTTGGGCAAGAACGGCAGAACGCCGCCGCCCAGCGCATCGGTCATTGACACGTCAAACCAAGCGACCTGCCACAAAGCGCCGAAGACGAATACCAACGTTGTGCCCACCGCCCCCGCCGCCGCAAGCCTAGCCAACGACCGGCTCCGCCTACCAATCAAGGACACCGCTCCCGCGGCAAGAACAAACCCCAGCAGGTAGCCGCCGGTCAGGCCAAACAACCCCGCCGATCCGCCTGCAAACACCGGCAGGCCCGCGGTCCCCGCCGCCAGGTACAGAACCATTGAAAGGGCCGCCGCACCCGGTGCCAGGAAATATCCCGCAAGCAGGACCGCCAGAAGCTGCAAGGTCATCGGCACCGGCGAACCGGGTACCGGAATTCGCACCTGCGAGCATAACACCGTGAGCAGGCTGAACGCCAACACCGCCAACCAAGGCCGACTCACGGACGCCCTCGCCCGCGGAACCACCGACATCAGCCCAACTCTGCTGTCTACCTGGGGCATCGGCATGGCCTACTTCTTACGACGCTTTACACCGTACTTGCTACGGCTCTGATTGCGTGGTCGGTTTTCCTTATCTCCCTCAACGGCGGCACAGTCCAGCGCCCCGCGGATGATGTGATAGCGCACACCCGGTAGATCGCGAACACGGCCGCCCCGCACCAGTACGATGGAGTGCTCCTGCAGATTGTGGTCGATGCCGCCGATGTAGGCGGTGACCTCCTTGCCGTTAGTAAGGCGAACCCGCGCCACTTTTCTAAGGGCAGAGTTGGGTTTTTTTGGTGTCTGAGTCTTGACGATCAGACATACGCCGCGGCGCTGAGGGCTGCGGTCCAGGTCCCGAACCTTGGATTTCTTCGGCGTAACACGCCGCCCGTGGCGAACGAGCTGGTTCCTCGTGGGCATCAGTTATCCTCTACTCAATATCCGTTCAGCCGCCACATAACCAGGCCTACCCAACGCACTTGCCCGGCGGCACCTTCCCCTACTATACACACACGACCCGCAGAACGCCACACCACCGCCTCAACCATCGCTCGGCATGTCGGAGCCGTCGGATGTGCCAGTGCTCTGGTCCGCCGGTATCGCCACAGTTCCAACCGGGAAGGTTCCAGTTCCCTGCATCGGCGGCAACAAGCCCGGCGTCGCGGCGATGGTGGTCTCGCTCTGCACCCCGGTGACGGACTCCGCCAATGCACCGGCTAGAACATCCGCCATCGCCTCATCGGAAGCAGCCACTTCGCTGGGCAGATCCTCGGGAATGGGCAGCGGTTCGCCGATCTGCCGCACGCGGATCGATAGATGCGGCTTGAAGGCGGTGCCCGCAGGAATCAAGTGGCCCAGTATCACGTTTTCCTTCAAACCCAACAAACGATCTTCAGCACTGGAGATCGCCGCTTCGGTCAGAACCTTGGTGGTCTCCTGGAAGGAGGCCGCCGAAATGAACGAGTCGCTTTGCAGGCTGGCTTTGGTGATGCCCAGGAGCACCGTCGAAGCGCTGGCTTGCTTGGGGCGCTTACCGCGGGCCGGCTCCCCGCCTTCCGCTTCCGTCCGTTCGTTGACCTGGACCAACTCCGACTTGAGCACGATGTCGTCCACTTTGAGGTCGGTATCGCCGGCGGCGCTGATCTTCACGCTCTTGCCCAGCGCGGCGTTCTCGTCGCCGAACTTGAACTTGTCCACCACCTCACCCGGCAGGAACCGGGAGTCGCCCGGCGCCTCCACCTGCACCTTCCGCAACATCTGGGCCACGATAACCTCGATGTGCTTGTCGTTGATGGTGACGTTCTGCGAGCGGTAGACCGACTGCACCTCCGAAATCAGGTATTGCTGAAGCGCTTCCTCGCCCTTGATCCGCAGAGTATCGTGCGGAACCATAGGTCCTTCGATCAACGGATCACCGGCCTCAACATGGTCGCCCGCGTGGACCAGCAACTGCCGGTCTT
>JAZGDL010000166.1:0-5083 GCA_036477795.1 Phycisphaerae bacterium | reverse complement strand
TACATCAGTGTCGGCACCGGCCGCGACTACGGGGACGTCACGCCGCTCAAGGGAATCTACTCAGGCGAGGGGTCGACCGACCTGGACGTCATCGTGGAGATCACTCGGCTGGCCTAAGAGTTGATTCACAAGTCAGCTGCGGACTGTTGATCCGTTGCTCTTGAGCCAAGTCAGGTCACACCGTCGGCAGTCTCTCCCCAAACACCCTCGGCGTAGACAGTGCGCTTGCCAGTCACATCGGCGCCCACAGTCACGGTGGTCGGCTGATTCACCGCCACATCGACCTGCTGCACGCTGGCGGGGGTGCGGGCAGGCACGAACTCGACAGCCTTCGACGGGTCTTTGATCGCAGCGAATCGGCAACCCAGCTCGTAGATTGCGTAGAAACGGTTTCCGTCTCTGGGTGCGCGCCAGGTGTCGATGATCTTGGCCTGTTGGCGTGGATCCTCCGAGGGCTGCACCACCAGTGAGATGCCGGCGCCTGCGGCTGCGATCCTGTTCTGCCAGAAGTTATTTTGGCCGTCTCGGGCTTCAGCTGTTTCAGATAGCTGTCGGCGCTGGCACGATAGAGGTCGGCCAGCGCAGTCTTATTCACCGGGTCTTCGGCGAACATCCAGTGCCAGCCTGAGCATTGGAGCCAGTCGGCGCACGGATCGCGAGCTTGAGGAAGTCCAGCAGCACCTGGTGCGACACCGGCCTGTCCAGGTCGAGCCGCTTGCGCACCGAGCGCGTGGTGGTCAGGACTTCGTCGACGGACAAATTGAGGCCGGTCAATCCCGGAGGCTAGCGCCGCCTGACCTCGGGCGGATGCGGTGCCGTGCGCAGTAATTCAGTCTCGGGTGATATAGGCCATGATCTCCTTCTCGTGGTCGACGTATGGCTCGCCGCTGACGTCGATAACGACGCGATCGATCGTGCCCCCTGCGAACGAGAAGGGAGGTGTGTAGTCGGCAACTGCCGACCCAGTGTTTCGCCCGACACAGAGTCCTGCTCCGCCCAGCGAAAATGTTCCCGGCTGAGTGGCGATATCGTCATCGCCCACTGCCTGGGAGTCGACATAAAGGGTCAGCTTGCCCACTGCGCTATTGGTGTCTGGCTCGCTACCGGTCTTGGCGAATTCGGCGGTGAGAACATGGGTGCCCACCGGTACCGCATCTGATGAACTGATGGTCTGGATGCGTTCACCGAGCCAGTTGTAGACATAATGCAGCCGGCCGTCCCTGATGAACAGACTGTGCCCACCGCTAGCGCCACCGTGCGCGAAGAGCACCCCCTGTGCCTCCGGGTTTTCAATGGTCACGCCGGCGGCGATGGTGTACGAGCGCCCGCGAATGTTCACCGCGGCGGATTCCGGCACATCGGCGGTTTCGGGGTAATAGACGTAACGCGAACGTGGTTCTCCGGGCTCCGGGCGAGGCGAGGTAATGATCTCCAACGCCGTGCGATCGTCGAGCGGCAGCCCCTTGTACACCCCCGCGTAGTAGAACCAAAGACCCTTGAGTTGCTCAAGAAGGTCGGGCTTTTCCTCAGCCAAGTTGCGGAGCTGTGTGCGGTCGGTACGCAGGTCGTAGAGCTCCCACACGTCTTTTTCGAAATTGCTCCATCCCGACATTGGCGGATGAAGCGCCGTAGCCAGCCAGCCTTCGTTGTACAGCGCGCGCATGCCCAGCATGGAGTAGAACTGGGTCGTCCGGCCGGGGGCCTGCGGTTCGGCGAGCGAGGGCGCGAAGCTCTGCCCTTCGATCTGGCTCTGAGTCCAGCCGTTGAGAACCTCGGGAGGCGTGACGCCAAGGAGCTCATACAAAGTCGGAACGATATCCACGGCATGTACATATTGGTCCCGGAACTCGCCACGCGTCTTGATACCGGCCGGCCACGAAACGATCAGTGGATCGGCCAACCCGCCCTCATAGCCCGCGAAGCGCTTCCAGTACGGGAACGGAGTGTCGAACGCCCAGGCCCAGCCGGAGGGGTAATGGTTGTAGGCGCTGGGCCCGCCCAGGTCGTCGATCCGGGGCAGATTCGCCTCGACGGTGTCGGGGACGTTGTTCATCATCTTGCTCTCGTTGAACGAGCCGTTGGGACCGCCTTCGGCGCTGGCTCCGTTGTCGGAGACGACCACGATGATGGTGTTGTCGAGCTGACCCGATTCCTGCAGGTAGTCGATCAGCCTGCCGATCTGGTCGTCGGTGTAGGACACGAACCCGGCGTAGACCTCGGCCATCCTGACGAACAACCGCCGCTCGTCTTCGTTGAGGGAGTCCCAGGGCCGCACGAAATCCATCCCTGGCCACGGCTGACCCGCCGGGCCGACGATATCCGGCTCGCCGTGCGGGTTGATTGGCGATAACTCCACATCATCGGGCAGCAGTCCGATCCGTTTCTGGTTGGCCAATATCGTGGTACGGATCGCCTCGTAGCCCTCGTCGAACCGTCCGCGATAGCGGTCCGCCCACTCCTTGAACACGTGGTGGGGCGCATGGCTACAGCCCGGACAGAAGTACATGAACCACGGCTTCTGCGGTGCAACGGCCTTCGCGTCACGGACAAACCGGATCGCCTTGTCCGCCAGATCGGCCGAGAGATGATAGCCCTCATCCGGGGTCGCTGGTGGGTCCACGGAGTGGTTGTCATAGACCAGCTCGGGATACCACTGACTGGTCTCACCGCCGAGGAAACCGTAGAAACGCTCAAAGCCCCGGCCCAGCGGCCAACGGCCCTTCCAAGACGAAGCGTCGCTTTCGTCGCTGGGCGTGAGATGCCACTTGCCCACAGCGTAGGTGTTCCAGCCTTTGGCATTGAGCGCCTCTGCGATCGTGCCGTTCTCGAAGGGAATCCGGGCGGAGAAACCCGGGAAACCCGCTGAGGTCTCGCTGATGCAGGCCATGTTGTTAGACGTCGCGTTGCGCCCGTTGAGCAGGCTCGATCGCGTCGGCGAGCACAACGCAGTGGTGTGGAAGTTGGAGTACCGCACGCCGCTGTCGGCGATCCGTTGCATGGTGGGCGTCTCGATGGGGCCGCCGAACGGTTCCATCGCGCCGAAGCCGACGTCGTCCCAGACGATCATCAGGACATTCGGCGCTCCGGCCGGCGCGGTGGGCTGAAGAAACGGTTCCCAGTCTGGTTGGGAGTCCCTGATATCAGTCGCGACGCGGCCAGCCCATTCTTTTGCCAATTCACTCACCTTCCTGTTCCGGAAAATTGCTGACCCAAAGCCTATGGCCGGCGGCAAAGACCAACATCAGGATTCATGAAATTTATAGTGTTTTCATCGCGCCGTTGACTCATCAGAAGTCACGGGATCGTGAGCCGGTCGCCAAGTCGATGCCCGCCAACCGATCGGCCACCACGGTCACCGCGCCCGTGGCGTTCTGCAGCCCGCCGCGGTCGGCGGCAATCAGAATCTGGGCCCTCACCGCCGCCCATTCGAGCTCCTCTAGTTCACCGTTTACCGCCATTAGCGCGCCTCGCAATCCATTCGGTGCCAAGAAGAGGTTTCAGGTGTCAGCCCGCATGACCCGCAGACGTTATTGGGCCCGCCCCGGTACGTCGTTTCCGGAGCTGCCAGTGGGAGCCTCACTGGGGCCACTGCGCGGGACTGCACGGGAGGGCTCTCGTGCAGTCGGTCATGCAGACGATTCATTTTGGTCTTCGTGCAGTCGCTCGTGCAGCGGATTGCTGTCATACGAGGTCGAATTTCGGACACCGTTACCGGCTGTCAGATCACCCAGTTGCACCAGCTCGTCGAGCAGTGCGGGGAAGTGTTCGCGGGGTATGTTCAGCTCTGCGATCTTGACCGCCGCCAGCACTTGGCGCACCGGGTCCATGCTCCCGCCGGGCGCGTTCTGAATGACCTTCAGGACGGCCGCGCGGTCGGCTGCTCCTCTGTCGCCGCGGCTAACTTTTTCACCGCCAGCAAACGCGCCTTGGTCCTCTTCGCGCGGTCCGTAGAACTCGACGCGGGGGTTCCCGTGCCTGGAAGCGTCGACGACGAGCGTCCCCATGTAGGCGGCGCCGTCGGCCTTGTCTGTCGTCGTCCCCTTCTCCCGCAGCCAGCCGGGCCGGTCTTTGGTGACGTAGACAACTGACTGCGCCGTCCATGCCGCGACCCAATGGCTTCGTCCGAATGACGAGGATCCGCGACCCTGACAGCTCGGCCCCTGTGTGGACGGAGTCGAACGCGTCGGACGTGTTCTCGGTGTTCTTCGGCAGGTGGTCGCGGGCCGCGACGGCGGCACCGGCCCGGGCGAACGGCTTCGGGTGAAGTTGGCGGCACCGTCGGCGGCGTTGATCTCGTTGCCTTGCAAACTCATTCCGGCGTTGACGTCGTCGATGATCATCAGACTGGGCTCGGCGTCGAGGAGCAGTTGCAGCCAGGTGGTGGTCGCTAGCCGCTGCGACGGCGACGCAAAATGCAGGTGCTTGGCGATCACGTAGTCGTCTACATCGAGGGCGCGCAGCCGCTCGATCGTCGAGGCCGGGTTCGATTCCTCAAAGTGAATGTAAACAACGTTGTTGCCGCGCTGCATTTCGAGAGCCGGGCGATATTTACGGGCACTCAACCGATTCGACGGCCCGAGCCGCTATCGACGGCCTGGCTAGCGCGTTAGGGTTGTGGTTTGCTGGCCGACCGTTGCGAAAGTCTGGTTTGGGTGCCGCGTTTAGGTGTGGCCCCAAATTAGTCCCCAACCGGGAACCTAAAACATGCTCTGACCTCAGTCGGGTTGACAGGATTTGAACCTGCGTCCACTTAACCCTCTGCTGGGGCGCCAGGGGGAGCAAAACCCTGAATGCGGTCGACTTTTGCATAGCCTGGTGGGTACGACCTGACGATGGGTGGAGACAGCGATGCGGATATCCGACGTGTTGTGCGGCAAGGGCTCAGCGGTGGCCACAATCACTCCGGAGACTTCGGTTGCCGGGTTGTTGACTGAGTTTTTCGGGCGCAACATCGGATTGTCCCGTCAAGCAAGCGGATCGAGCGTGTGGGACGCCGCATCGCGAAGTACCACGATCCGGCGGAGGCGGTCATCGAGGCAGCACGCTGGGCGCAGGCCGAACTGCAGTACGTCCCGGGTACCAC
>JAZGDL010000165.1:0-2347 GCA_036477795.1 Phycisphaerae bacterium | reverse complement strand
GCCGAGCACCACATGTGGGCGAACTGGTCGTCGACGATGTAGTCGGGCGACTCCGTGCCGTAAGGATCCACCTTTACGTCTTGGGGCGGCGTGGTCACCTTGTGAGGCGCTGCACCACCTTGGATTCCGCCAAAGTGAAAATCCGGTTTGTAGTAAATTCCCCACATCTGCTCGGTAATCAGCGACCCGTCCACATCCGAGAGAAGTGCCGCGTCGCTGTCCACATGAATGACCGGCGGAATCCCGCCGTCGTTGGTCTTCTGCAGGTCCGGGTCCACGCCCAGGGTGCCTTCCTGCAACGACCAGAACACCCACATGGGGATGTCGTGGTGCATGGCGCCGTCGCTTCCCTTGATGCTGATGGCGGACGGCAGATCGAGCATCTCCCAGAAACTCTTGACCCAGGGGCCGGCCGCCACCACCACGTAGTCGCACTCGATGGGGCCCCGCTGGGTTTCCACGGCCGTAATGGCGCCGCTGCCGCTGGCGCAGGCGAACCCGGTTACCGTGACGCCGGTCAGGATCCGCACGCCTTGCGCTTCCGCCTTGTCGGCGAGACCGTAGAGGCTGCTGGTGTTGTTGGCGTAACCGCCCGGCTTCTCGTGCAGAACCGAGGTAATACCCTCGGCCCGCCAGTCGTGGAATAAGCCGCGCATGTAGTCTGCCGATGCCTTCCTGCCCTCGACGAAAACCGATTCGTAGCCGATCTGCTTCTGCTGCTCGGCGATGCCGGCGACGTCCTCGCGCATGCATTCCGGACTGATCTGCACGTAACCGACCCCGTGGTAGTGGTAACTGTCGGGATCGCTTTCCCAAACGGACACGCTGTGGGCCATGAGCTCGCGCATGGCCGGCTGGAAGTAGTTGTTGCGCACCACGCCGCAGGCGATCCCCGAGGCCCCTGCACCGATGGAGGTCTTGTCCACCACCAGGACATCCTCGCCGCTGCCCCGGCCGCGGCTTTTCAGCTCCCCGGCGAGATGAAACGCCGTGCTGAGACCGTGAATACCGGCTCCGATGACCAGGTACTTCGTATGGGAGGGAAATGTCATTCAGATTACCCTGCTTTAGACCGACTCTGGTCCAGACTGCGACGGGCCGCGCCGCCGACCCGTGCCCTGAGATCCGCTTGCCGCCCTTCCTGACGGTAACCCCGGCTGTCTTTTCGCAGCCTCCAGTGCTCGGCATCCGCTTGCGGCGGCTCGCTGGGAGCGGGTATATTCAACTCCCCTTTCGGACCAATTTCAAGCCTGACCGAAGGCACGAATGAACCAGTTTAATACCACAGAGCCCGGCTGCCATGGCCCATAATCCCCGCGACGACATCAGGCCGGCGACACCGCGCCCCGGCGCAAGCCTGCCCCGCGCGACTCCCGGTGGCTCCGCGCGCATTGTCACGCGGCTCAGGCGTGCCATTCTCGACGGCGACTACGGCTATCGAGAACGGGTGCCGTCGGAACGACACCTTGCCGTCGAGTACGGTGCTGCCCGCGGTACCGTGCGCACGGCACTCGAGCAACTCGAGGACATGAATCTCGTCATCCGGCGACCGGGAAGCGGCACCTTCGTCCGTTACCGGGGACACGCCGACGACGAGGACATTGCCGAGCACACGTCGCCTCTGGAACTCATCGAGGTGCGCCTGTCGGTGGAACCTTCGGTGGCGCGCCTGGCCGTCGTGCACGCCAATGCCCAGGACATCGAACGCTTAGCCGATGCTCTGATGCGGGTGGAAGCGTCTAAAGACGATGCGGAATCCTTCTCCCGCGCCGATGAGGCTTTCCATCTGGCCCTCGCCGAAAGTACCCGAAATCCCCTGATGGTCTGGTTGTACCGCCATATCAACGATGTTCGCGGACACGGTCAGTGGAGTGCGCGAAAAGACAAAATCCTCACACCGGACCGTATCGTCGCGTACAACAAGCAACATCGCGCGCTGTTCAAGGCCATCGAGAGCCGCGATACCCAGGAGGCCGCCGACATCATGAGGCGTCACCTGGAAAAAGCCCGGGAAGATTTGCTCGGCGTCGTTTAAGGAAGCCCAACCTACGGAACTGGCGATAGAGTAATGCTGGAGGGATCATTCGGAGACGCTAAAGCCATAAACACCGCCGTCTCGGGAAAAGGGGTCGGTGACAAATTATTCTCAGTTGTCACCGACCCCTTTTTACTCCGGTACGGACGGTGAAAGGCGGAGCTCAGACCGGTCTGTGGGCAAGTGCTGAACCTCGAATACCGCCGTTTTCGGCGTATACGGGTTCTCTATCCCGACAAATTCGGCCCGATAACGGTTGTACTCGATGTAATTCACAATCTTCCCACGGTGCAGGAAGACGATAATCGTGAG
>JAZGDL010000164.1:0-3479 GCA_036477795.1 Phycisphaerae bacterium | reverse complement strand
TGCCGTCGTTGGCGGCCGTCTCGCCCGGGCAGTTGTCGCCCGTCGTCGGGGTGCCCAGAGCAACAGCCGTTGCCGTGCAAAGGCCGGCGTCCGTATTCACCGTCACGTTTGCCGGGCAGGTGATCGTGGGCGGCGTGTCGTCGAGCGTGAGCGATGGGCTATTGACCAGGGTCGTTGCCAAGGGGTTGCCTCCGAAGCTCAACTCGGACGAGAATTTTCCGCCGGTCCGGAAGTCGACGGAGGTCGGACCGCAATCGGCGACCACGTCAAACACCAGCGTGGCCAGCAGGGCGTCAGTCGTCGTGGCCGGATCACCGAGGGCGACCGAGCCGTCCAGGTTCAGTTGGCCCGCGCTGACCTCCGCAGTGGTGATATCCTGAATGTGTAAGGGAAACGGAGTCGACGTGTAAGTGCTCAGATCGCCCCGATAGTTCAGCATGAAGACGTTGAATTCCAGGAACGCCTGGAAGCCGGTGACCTGGGTGATATTGCGCATCCACAGTTCGACCTCGATCTGGGTGTCGCTCAGGCAACCGGCCGGCACTTCCAGGGTCAGTGAGGGCGCCCCCATGGCGTTTAGAGCCTCACCCTCCACCACAGTACTGTGGCTGCCACCGGGAAATCTGAAGAATCCGCCATCGATATCCTGCATGGTCCAGAGCCACTCGCGGGCGTCGTCGATCTGTGTGTCATAGGGTCCGCAGCCCTGATCTTGGGCGGCCGACAAAGCGAGTACGGCGTAGGCGGTTGTCTGAGTGTCCTGATCACCAGGACTATCCTGTAGAGTGCTGCGCCAACTCCACGAACCATCGAGATTCTGGAAAGCGAGCAACACAGCGGCCAGGTCGCAGAGATTGTCGATCCCGTTGATCTCGTTGGGGAAGGGGAAATCTGTGGCGTTGGCGATGGCGACGAAGGGGGTGTTCCCGTTTAGCGCCAACCCGCGGATGCCGCCGGCCAGACCGAGCAGGTCCAGTTGCACGAGCGCGCTGAGTGTATCCAACCCGTCGAGCAGGGCATCCCTGAACCTGTCCTGCTGACTGACACCATCTGCTGGGGTCGTGCTGTCGGCTTTGCCGATCTCGCCGGCCACCCAGGGCAAGTTTTGAAAATCCCACGGTCGCAGGTTGATCAGCGTGCCGCTGCGTGCGGCCTGCAAGCCGGCAATCCAGGCCGCTGTGTCCTCATCCTTCGGCCCATAGGTTGCGGCCGTTAGTTCATCAAAAAACTCGATTGCGGCGTGATCACTGTAGATCGGGTTAGCCGTGACCCCCGACAGCTCACGCAGAAATGCGGGTGTGAAACTGCCGAAGCGAAACTCCCCGTTGCCCCAGACGAAAGTCAGGTCAAGGTCCCCGTCGTCCGTTGCCGAACGGAGCTGGGCGGCATCCCCTGTTGCCTCGTATGCATTCAACAGGCCCAGCGCGATCGGGCTGCTGACGCTCTTCGAGGGAGAAGCGCAACTGGCGTGCCCCGTACTCCATCCGCCGTTCTCGCACTGCTGGTTGACGATGTGGTCGGCGGCGCTCTGGATTCCCGAACCCGAACCGCCAAACGCAGTGCGCGAGCCGCCCCCAGACCGGGCCTTGTCGGGCAGAGGCATGGCCTCTCCCCAAGGCACGGCCGGTGCCGGTCTGCCGGCCGAGATGTCAACTGGTGCCTGACCGGACGCCCTGTCCTGGGTGATTGCCGTCCAGGCCGTCCCGGCGCACAGTGCGACAGCCGCCAATATGCTTAACACGAGTGCTGGTGTTTTCATCTTCCGTTCCTCCTTCTCTGAACAAGTGATTGCTTCGGCCGCTTTCTGGCGGCGCTGAACCGCGTTCAGCACCTAGAATTGGTTCCATAACTCAACGAACCGCGAGAAAAAAACCCGCGCGACGCATCGCTGCGCAACGAGCCGCGAGCGCAGAAGCCCGCGCGACCCATCATCGCCCAAAGCGAACGTAGTTTTACAAGTTATGAAACAGACTCCTGTCACTCTGCGATCCGTAATGGGTAGCCCCATGAATGTCCGAGCCGCCCGTTGGCGTGAATCGCAGTTGATTGTTTTGATAACCTCCGCCGAGTTGGGCGAGGTGACTGATTGCCTCTACCTGTTAAAAGATGTACTTCTTCGCGACTAAGCAGGAACCAAGCCACGATACCACAGCCCCTTGGCAATCAATTGGATGCTGGAAACAAGGCACAGGAAATATACTTCCTGCCCCCTCAGTACTTAGATAGACTAGTTTAGGAGCCCGCCGTGAGCCATACAACCGCGGCGGCCGAGGAATCCCCAAAAAAGTGTCGCTTTAATCATCCCTGGCGGTCGCAGTCACCGCCAGTTCGCACCCAGTTCCTGCGCCGTTCAAGCCCCCGCCAGCGGCGACAGGCCCGCCGGGCCCCGTGCCCAGCCCGGCTGCTTTTAACCCGATGTATTGCATGATGATTTGGCCACAAAGCTGAAGGCGACCAATGAGGGAGCCTGAAGGAGGCACAAAGATTAAAGAACTCTTATCACTTTTATTCACATCAGGTGGAAACCCGCCCATGGCGGGTCATAAACAGTTTTCATGCGTGATCGGCAAAAATCGTAGTCACGAGCGCGCCGCGCCACCGTCACCGATGACAGGTTCAACGGCCTCTCAGAACGCTCCCAAACCCACAGGAGAGGCAGAAGAACGGCGCAGAAGCGACGAACGCGTCCCCCCCCCCCGCAAGACTCAGAACCCTTCAACTCCTCAGACCGCCTGCATACGCGCTTGCACATGCTTTTTCCAAAACATCGCGCAAACTCAAAGTGTCAACGTTGAAAATGGCATGTCGGGAGAGGGGAGATGTCTTATGCGGGGTAATCGTGAACGGGGCGGGGGTGTGGTTCAAATTCTGGCGCATGCAGGCGGGACTCCTAACCCAACCTTCGCAGAATTGAGTGTCGAACCGCGTTGACGGGGTCGGCAAGACGGTTTTGACCCCCAAGGTCTGCACTACAGAATCACGTTCGTGGGCGCGTTATCACAGGGGTGGCTCCGTCGGCATGACGACTTCTCCGCTTCGAATCCGCGGTGGCGGCTGCTTCGGCAGCTTCAGGTTCAGTTTGTCCAGAATCATCTCCTGCTCCGTCTCCGGTTCGGTGTACCGCGGCATGACCAGTTCACGGCCGTCGGTGGTGGGGATGTGTACGCCCACCAGCTGGATCGCCGAGAGAGACTTGAGCACCTCCCTGGGCGTCCATCCCGGGGCGGCGCTCTTGAGCTTCATCCGCAGTGACACCGTTAGGCAGTAGGCCAGGAACGCGACGAAGATGTGCGCCTCGACTCGCTTCTCGATCTGTTGGTGAATCGGACGCTGGTCCAGGTCGCTCTTGAGCTTCTTGAACGCTTCCTCCACATGAACTAACTGCATGTACCACGCCCACAGCACGGGCGCTTGTTTTTCCCATGCCAACGCTTGGGGCGCGTCCTCGGCTGGTAGATGTGCACGCAGGATGTAGCACC
>JAZGDL010000163.1:0-10238 GCA_036477795.1 Phycisphaerae bacterium | reverse complement strand
GTGCTTCCACAGCTTGTAGGTGCATGGTTTCAGGTACTTTTAACTCCCCTTATAGGGGTTCTTTTCACCTTTCAGTCGCCTTACTTGTACACTATCGGTCGTCGAGTAGTACTTAGCCTTGGATGGTGGTCCACCCTGATTCACACGGAGTTCCACGAGCTCCGTGCTACTCTGGGACACCTCTCATAGGAGGGCTTTCGCTTTCGAATACGGGGGTGTCACCCTCTATGCCCGGCCTTTCCAAGCCGTTCTTCTAGCGATGCCTTTGTAACTCCTCGAGGGCCCGCAACCCCAGGAAGCAAGCCTCCCGGTTTGGGCTATATCCGCTTTCGCTCGCCGCTACTTACGGAGTCTCGGTTGATTTCCTTTCCTGCAGGTACTGAGATGTTTCAGTTCCCTACGTTGGCCTTTACGGACTATGCATTCATCCGCAAATGACACCATCTGGTTGCCCAGTGATGCCGGGTTTCCCCATTCGGAGATCTCCGGATCAAAGCGTGTTTGACCGCTCCCCGGAGCTTATCGCAGCCTACCACGTCCTTCTTCGCCTCTCGACGCCAAGGCATCCCCCATGCACCCTTAATAGCTTAACCACATTAATGAGAAGCTGACCAGAATCGCAACGAAACACAGCCTCGCCCCGATCACGACCAGCAAAACGCGGTCAAGCCGTTCACACCTTTTGACGCTCTTGGTTTGTCCACAACAAGCCACGACCTATTAAGCCGACCGCAGCCGCCACGAACAAACCCAAGTTTGAACTTAGGTCTATCAATACGTCACAAATCACCGCACGAACTGCCCGCCGCACCCCGATACCGAAAGATCGGCAGGGGGAGCAAAACGGAGCCGCATCGTACGGCGATTCCGCGTACACCTATTCACTTGCCAAAGAGCCCGGTTCCTCCAGCACAGCCGGACGCAATCGCCAGCCTTACCGGAATCCGGAGGAATATACACCATCTTCGGCATCCGTCAAGCCCCCGAATACAAAATCGCGGGCGGTAGCCAACCGGCTGTGGGACAGGCTTTTTGCCGGCGCGCCGGGATCGTTTGACCGGCTGGAAAGCCGGTCCCACAGGCCCCGCATCCGCGGAGACCGCAGCCACCTGGCCACCTTACAGATGCCGGATCCGTTTTGACGCTCCGTGTGTTAGGTATATGTTTGGTCCACTACGTGGCACGTTGACGGAATTGCAGCCGCAGGGTAGCCTTATCTTTGAACGCATTGTCCGTGGTATTCGGTCAACACATTTCGCGGTCGAGGAGACAAGCCGTGGCGTACCAGATCAGCGCAGAAGACGTGTGGGTAGGAACGATCGAGGACAGTCCAGGTGGACTGGCAGAGAAGTTGGAGAAGGCCTCGAAAGCCGGGGTCAATCTGGAGTTCATGATAGCCCGACGGGCCCCCGAAGAACCCGGAAAAGGTGTGGTCTTCCTGGCCCCGATTGGGGGAGAAGATGCAGGCCAAGCCGCGGAGCAGGCCGGCTTCTCCAAGTGGACCACGGGGCACTCGCTTCGCATCCACGGGCCCGATCAGCCCGGACTAGGTGCGAAGATCGCCCGAGCTGTTGCCGACGCCGGCGCCAGCATGCGCGGTGCGTCAGCCGCAACACTCGGCGAGCAGGTGGTGTTTCATTTGGCCTTTGACAGCGAGGCTGATGGGGAGAAGGCCCGTGGGGCCCTGGCCAGGGCGCTCAATGGCTGATCCGTATGACGACTGGTACCCGCATGGTACGGCTCCACGGGATCGTCGCGGTTCTGCTGGCGGGGCTGATCGGTTGCGACAAGGCGACCGACGTAGCCCCCGGCCTGCCCGAGCAACCCACTGTTGACAGTCAGTCTGAGCAGATAGGTGGCAGCGCTATGAGCATGACCATCGAATCACCGGCGTTTGCCAACAACGAGAGCATTCCGGCTCGGTACACCGACGACGGAGCGAACGTGTCGCCGGAACTGAAATGGTCCGGCCTTCCGGACGGAGCCAAGGAGCTGGCGCTGATTTGTGATGATCCCGATACCCCGTCGCCGCAGCCCTGGGTCCACTGGGTGATCTACAAGATCCCGCCGGATACGCGGGGACTGCCTCAAGACGTAGCCAGGAGGGAGAGGCTTACCGAGCCGGCGGGAGCCTTGCAGGGCAAGAATTCGTGGAAGTCGATCGGGTACCGCGGCCCGGCCCCGCCACCCGGACACGGGGTGCACCATTATCATTTCAAGCTCTACGCTCTGGACACGGCCCTGGACGTCAAGCCGGGACTGGACAAAGCCGCCCTGCTCAAGGCCATGCAGCACCACATCCGCGCCCAAGGCGAACTCGTCGGCACCTACCAGCGCTGACCCTGGCGCGGTGGGATGTCAGGTGTTACCTTACTCGCCACGCGGCCGAGATACGCTTTTTTTTGGTGGAGCCGAACAGGTTGTCTTGGTAGGATGCCGGCTGAAGGTCGTGTAAGTGGAAAATGTCGCGTACAGGGACCATCTCGCCTACGATTGTTTCGTGTTTTCTAACCGGCTGCCACAGCCAAGGAGTGTGCCATGAGACTGAACAAGACAAATATGTTGTCGTTGGGCGTGTTGCTCGCCTTAGTATTGAGTGGTTGGGCTATGCTGGCATCCAACGACGCCGTCGCGGGCGGCGGCAGAGGCGGCAAACCGGCTGCCTGCTGCGATCCCGACGCTGAGCCCGGCGTCGGGGGCAACCCATTTTGCTTCGAAGGCCACAGTTGCTGTTCTGACGGTCAATGGCGTTGCAACAACGCCGACGGGTCGCCTAGTTGTGCGCCCGGTGCGGTCTGCCCGGAAGGCTGCGGCCAGAGGAACGATCCTTGCAGCGCCGACGATGACTGCTGCTCCGGCCAGTGCAAATCCAACGGCCGCTGCAAATAACGGGAAGCAGATAGCAGATATCCATGCGTCGATCGTCGCGGGACTATCTCGACGATCCAACGTCGGACACGCGGCTATGTCGGAAGCGGAGCCCTCCCAGGGCTCCGCTTTGTTTGTGGGGACCGTCGAACAAGAGACCCCATGTTTTATGACCGGGAGTCTATCCCCAACCTCCCAAACACCCGCCGGATTGACACCTACGGTGGCAGACACTCACCTGCGCTGCACCCCGATTCACAGGGGTGGCAATCAGCGGCTACGGTGCAGCACGTCGTCCCTTGCCAGTAGCCGGTACAGCCGGCGGCGGCGCTAGCCTGGAACGCCAAGAAAACGTCGACAAAGAACGTGACCTGCCCATCGGGAAGGCCTTGTCCTTGAGTGTCCACCTCATAGCCCGGGTCCGGTCCCGTCCAGAGGGGGAACCCGGAGGCCGCGGTGTTGTTGAACATCTTGGACAGGTCCGCGTTATAGGTCACCTGCCCGTCGCCGCTGGCGTCGGAGTAGACCCACGTCCTATGCGGCGTTACTCCCGGGACTGAAAAGATCGGAGTCGTGCAGTTGCCTGATACAGCCTCCACTTGGAAGAGTGTATTCGGAGCGATGATGTCGCCGGTCACAACCAGCTTGTTGCCCAGGCCGAGCCAAGTTGCTCTGTCGTGGAATTCTGCGGAAGCGCAATCGGCGACGGTGACGCCGACATTGACCAACCCCTGTGGGCCATCGTCGTAGTTAATCGCAGCGAAGGTGCCTACCGGAGGGGTCAACGTGACCCAGCCCTGTTCCGTTGTGCACAAGTTGGTCACACGCAGGGCTACAGTCCCGGTTTTGGGCGGCGAGATCCTGATAAACCGGGATGCCACGGCTTGTACTTTGGGGAGGCCCTCACACTCGTCACGCTTGAGCACCAGCGTCTGATTGATGCTCAGGCAGGGCAGCTCGGTGACGAACCCGTCAGCCCATTCGACGCGAAGATCTAGGTTGGTAGCGTCGCCCAGGCCGAAATGGGCCGACAGCTCGCTCTGGCTGACGTGGTTGCAGCCGCCGTCGATTACGCGGACCATCGGCGGACCGTCCCAGCCGCCGCAGCCTGTTCGTGCGATCAGGCGGGTTCCGAACCCGTTGGGGGCCAGGTCCGGCAGGGAGCAGGTGTCGAGCAAGACGCGGAGGAAGTTGCGCCCCGTGGGGACGGCACCGTCGATCGTGGTGTTCTCCCAGAGAACATGGCGCAGGTTGATGTGGAAGACGACAACGTCCTGGTCGCCGTCGTTGTCGTAATCGAAGTTGACGATGCCGCGCCCGGACTGTCGAGCGTTGTCACCGGGAGACTCGTCGAGATCGATCCGTTGGAAGATGAATCCTTCGGTGGGGTCGGGGATGTTCTCGAAGTAGTAGGACGGATCGCTGCAGTGTTCGCTCCCCGGTAGGCAACCGAGAGCGACCCCCCCGTTGGTCTCGACGATGTCCACGTCGCCGTCGTGGTCCGCATCGATGGAGATGGCGCCCCATCCAAACCCGCCATCGGCGACACCGCGTAAAGCGGCTTCGTCGACAAAGCTCTGATCGCAGGGCTCGCAAGGCGGGTGGGAATCGATCCAGAGGCTGTTCCCAGGGGATGCCCCTGAGTAGATGCTGGTGTAGAGCCAATCGAGTCTCCCGTCGCCGTTGTAGTCGCCAACGGTGTTCCCCATGCCGAACCCCTGGCCGCCTATGCCACACACGAACGGCTCAATCGGCTCAAGCGTGCCGCAGGTCGCCGCTCTCGAATCCAGCAGGACTCGCTTTCCATCCCGGTCGACGTTGACGAACAGGCGACTGTTACCGAAATCCATGGCGACGAGCAGCTCGGGGTAGCGGTCCCCCGTGAGGTCCACGAACCGCAGGGAGAATCCCATGTTGCTGCTATCGGGGATGATCTCATCCGTCTTTTCCGTAAACCTCGAGGCCATCGCGTCGAACTCGAAGAATCGTACGGCTCTGTTCTGGTACACAGCAACCGCCAGGTCGAGGTCTCCGTCGAGGTCGTAGTCGCCGAAGGCGGCGCCGAACGCGCTCCGCAGATACGGGTTCCCGCCGCCGGGGTCGTTCCCGGCGATGCCGTAGGCGTGAGCCTCCTCGGTAAACTCATTCAACTGGCCGTTCGAATCCACGCCATGGTTGATATACAACAAGTGGCAGCCATCCAGCGTGCTCCCGTCGCAGTTCGTGCCCTCCCATCCGCTGAGATTGCCGAAGCTCGTGACGTAGATGTCAAGCCATCCATCGCCGTTGACGTCGGCGACAGCGGCGCCGATTCCAACGTGCGCCCGAGCGACTCCGGCAGCTTGGGCCTCATTGGTGAACGTCACCTTGCCTTCCTGATTCAGGCCCTTGTTCATGAAGAGTTTGTCGAGGGGCTGCGAGCCGCCGCCGCCGCCGAGAACGAACAGGTCCTGCCAGCCGTCCTTGTTGAAGTCGCCGACGGCGCCCCCGGCTGCAAACGAGAATTCTTCGGGAGTGGGCTTGGGAATCCCCGACCATTGGAAGTACCCGGGGCGGTCACAGGGGGGTGTGGGGGCACAGAAGGCCTCCTGCGTGCTATCCTTGAAAACCGTGGCTGGTTGCCCGGCGACCACCCCCCGGGCCGCAACCAGCGCAGCCTGCAAATCGTTGAACGCCCTCGCCCAACTTGTTCCATCTCCACCGGAGGCCGCGTCGGGGTCGACGCGCAAAATCACATCGGCGTTGGCCCGCGCCGGTGACGCCGGCACCAACAATACACCTCCGAACACAAGGACGGACAAAATGCTCTTGAACACATTCATCGCACTACTCCTTATTGCTCTGTGTACGGGTTGCATTGGTTTTGTTTACGGGTCGAAAGGGCACAACAAGAGGCACACGATCCTCTTCCCCATTCCTGAGCATCTGTTCTTTGACGAAACTACGTTAAACTGCCGAACAACACATGCGCTATCAGCCTGCTGCGCCGGGTGCCACTGGTCCCGACGTACATCGGGACTGCCGGTGCCGGCTCGATGTTTGATAATTACCCGTACAATGTATCGTAGGGAGGAGAGCTTTGCAATCACGGAGAAGAGAAAAAGGTGATCGCGGGAGGGGCTGGAACGGATTACGGGGCCGAGTCGAGCTTCCCCGGCCTTTGTGGGATATGAGGAGAGCCTGGTTGAGGATGGCGGTGATGGGCTTGATGTCTTCGTCGTTTTCCGGCGTTGCCATGACGATGTTCGCTTGTCCCGCATCCAAGTGTTTGCGGGCATCCCTCGCGAATCACAGCCCCGGGGTAGCGTCCCATCATGCGATCTGCGGCCGATAAGCGTCGGGGGCACATGGACTATACACCTCATACCTTCGGCTCCCAATGACGATGATCTCTGTTGTGGCTTGATGCCGGCGAGGTTGGAAATGGCGATATCGGTAATCGAAGAGATTAAGAGTATTGACGCGTTACCGTCGCCGACGGGAGTGGCCTTGGAGATCATGCGCCTGGCCGACGATCCGGATACAACCGTAGACGACATTGCAAAGACCCTCGAAACCGACCCCGCAACCGTCGGACGCCTCTTGAGAATCGTGAACTCACCTCTGGCGGGTCTATCTCGGCGGATCGCATCGGTTCCACAGGCCATCGCACTCTTGGGACTGGACACGGTCAGAAATGTGGCTCTTGGTTTCGCAATCATGAACCAAAAGCCGCGACAGTGTGCGGAATTTGATCACGAGCGCTTCTGCTCGGAGTCGATCGCCCGCGCGGTAGCCGCCCGTCACGTGGCTGCGAAGGCGAGGTGCTTTGCCGCCGACGAAGCATTTGGGTTCGGCCTCCTCTGTCAGGTTGGGCGCCTTGCTTTGGCCGCCGTGTTTTCCGAGAGATACGCCCGCGTCCTACGTGCCGCCGACCATGGGGATTCGCGCGACTTGGCAAGAGTCGAATGGGACGCGTTTGAGACGGAGCACAACGAGTTGGGAGCCGACCTGCTGACCGATTGGAACCTCCCCACGTTCTACTGTGACGCGGTGCGCTATCAAGATACTTACGACGACGCAGATATCGAACCGGATTCCCGCACCTACAAGCTCGCTCGGTTACTCCACTTTACAGGACCGGTGTCGACGTTGATGTTATGCCGTTCGCCCGTGCGCGAAGAGATGAGCCACGTGATCGAAGAGGCTACTACATTTGGCATCGAGGAGAGTTCCGTCGAAGACATGTTCGACTCGATTCGCGCAGAATGGGAACATTTCTGTGCCATCCTCGCCTGACCACCGCATGCACCGCCGGTGGTATTAAGGGACTCTAACAAAACGGGGTGAAATCAGAGCCGCGACCGTAAGGGAGCGGTCCGTGCCCGACTATTCTTCCGCTTCCTGGCGGGCGCGGCTCGGTTTTGTTAGAGTCCCTAAGCGTTTCCATCGTCATTTGCAGCGAAGTTGGCTTTCCGCGGGACGCGGGACGCGGTAGATTCTTATTCGACAAGTGCCGGGCGAGTGGCGGAATGGCAGACGCTGGGGACTTAAAATCCCCTGGGGTAATACCCCGTGCGGGTTCGAATCCCGCCTCGCCCATCTCGGTCAACTTGTCGCCCGCCGCGTCCCCATCGAGATTGACAAAGAGTGTCAACCGCGAGCGTGAAATCCAAGGAACTCGCGGAAGTTGGCTCCCGCGTTGTCGGGCGATATCACGGGAGCATTCACGGAACCGGCACGACGTAGATGTTCCAATTATCGGGTTCGCCTTTCGGCAGACCGGTATCGAAGCGAGCGAATCCCAGACGCGTGCCGTCCGGAGACCATGTGGGGCTCACCGCATCGTCGGAGCCGGCGGTGACCTGGGTGAGCCCGGTCCCATCGATATTGATGATCCAAATGTCGAAGTTGCCCGCGGAATTGCTCGAGAAGGCGATCTTCAGCCCGTCGGGCGAAACTTCCGGATCCCGGTTGGTGACACCCATTTCCACACCGCTGCTCGTCAGCGTGAGGATGGGTGCCCCCGTGGTGGCGTTACGGACGAAGAGGTCAAGTCCATTCCCGCTGCCGAGGCTCAGCACGGCTTGGCTACCGTCGGGTGTCAACCCGGCCCCGCCGAACACCAGGTTTGTACCCGACTCAATCACACTGCCGATGCTGTCAGCGAGTTGGTCCGCCAGAGAGGCGAACGGAGCGGTGTGCAGGGTCACAAAGCCGCCCGCCGTACGGTGCCGCCAGAGCGTCGTGGCTCCGCCACGCGACACCCGGACAAACCCGGTGTCTTGCCCGCTGGCGCCGGGGACGTTGAGCTTCCGCGTCCAAACGAGGGCGTCGGCCCCGAAGGGGAAGCTGTTGAAACTGCTCACGTAGTGCGGATCGGGCGGGATGTGGCCGGCCGTGTTGAACGTCATGTAGATGAACTGCGAATTGCGCACGTTCATCATGAGCAGCCCGGTGCTGCCGACCCAGCTTGGAGAGTCGCCGATGCCGAAGCCGGTGTTCTGGCCGGTAACGACCAGCCCTTCGTTGGTTCCGTCGGCCTGGACCGCTCCGATGTTGCGGCCGTTGGCCAGCGCCGGCGGCCGGTCGGTCACAAACGCGATCGTCTCGTTTCGCGGATCCCAGGTGGGTTGGGTCTCATTGTTCGCGTCAAGAGTAATCCTACCGGCGCCGAGCTCCACCAGGCAGTTCTCATCGCAACCATCGCCATTGGCGGTGTTGCCGTCGTCGCACTCCTCGGCGGGATCGATGATGCTGTCACCGCAGAACGGGGCCTTACAGTTGCCCTGGCAGCCGTCCCCGTCGATGGTGTTGCCGTCGTCGCACTCCTCCCCCGTCTCGACAGCACCGTTTCCACAGACAGGACCAGCGCACGACCCACAGGCCGATACCTCCACCAGCGCCGCACATAGATCGTCCCAGTCCACGTCGCAGCATAAGAACAACAAAAAACAAACGCAACTCTCGATCGTCGGATCGCTGCACCCGGATCCGTGGCCCGTCTCGCAGCAGTTGTGGTCCGCGCTCTCAGTCTGGCAATTGGCGTCGCAGCCGTCGCCCGGCGTCGTGTTCCCGTCGTCGCACTCCTCGGCGCCCTCCACGACGCCGTCGCCGCATACCGCCTCCAGTAAGCAGTTCTCATCGCACCCGTCGCCGTTGGCGGTGTTGCCGTCGTCGCACTGCTCACCGGCGTCAAGAACCGCGTCCCCACAGATGATGCAGGTGCTGCAACTCGTCGCGTCGCCCAAGTACACGCCGAAGTTGTCGGTGCATTCGGATTCGTCTGCGTTTTCAACGCAGGCGATGTTCTCAAAGCAGCAGGCCCCCTCCAACTGGCAGAACTGATCACAACCGTCGCTGTTGGCCGTGTTGCCGTCGTCGCACTCCTCGTTGGGGGAGTCATTCACGATGTTGTCCCCGCAGAACTCATCCTGGCAGATGGCGTCGCAGCCGTCACCGGAGACGGTGTTGCCGTCGTCGCACTGCTCACCGGCGTCAAGAACCGCGTCCCCACAGATGATGCAGGTGCTGCAACTCGTCGCGTCGCCCAAGTACACGCCGAAGTTGTCCGTGCATTCGGATTCGTCCGCGTTTTCAACGCAGGCGATGTTCTCAAAGCAGCAGGCTCCCTCCAACTGGCAGAACTGATCACAACCGTCGCCGTCGGCGGTGTTGCCGTCGTCGCACTGCTCGTTGGGGGAGTCATTCACGATGTTGTCCCCGCAGAACTCATCCTGGCAGGTGGCGTCGCAGCCGTCGCCGGAGGCGGTGTTGCCGTCGTCGCACTCCTCGCCGGCCGTAACGATCCCGTTGCCGCAACCGGTCACCGTGCAGTTGCTATCGCAGCCGTCGCCGTCGGTGGTGTTGCCGTCGTCGCACTCCTCACCGGGGTTGAGGACCGTGTTACCGCAGATCAGGTCTTCGCACTCGTCGGGGATGCCATTGCTGTTGCTGTCCGGTGAGCACTCGGCCGGGATTGCAAACTGTATGTTCCATATGCCGGAAACTACACCTTCTCCGCTAACTTGCCACGTGCCTGATGCTGAACACGTGTCGAAGTCGAATGCTCCCGCAACGGTAACACCCTCGGCTCCGCCGGAGATCGTCCCGTCGGGCGCCACCGTGGCGACGCTCCCGAAGAACAGCGGGCCCCCAGCGAAGTCAAAGGTGACCGAGAGACTCCCTTCAGAAGTCAGCGTCGCCGAAACCGTTCCGTCGAACCCACCTTGTTCTGCGCCACCTTCCTCTATGCCACGTCCCCCTGCGGTTTCCGTGAAGGTTCCCGTATACCCTCCGGCGCACCTCTCAAGCCCACTAAAGCAACCGGAGCACGCCTCGGACAAACAGTCAATCTCGCAGGTATCGGGCACGCCGTCCGAGTCGCAGTC